>DASVNI010000158.1:0-5119 GCA_036383935.1 Gemmatimonadaceae bacterium
CGCGTGCGCACCGCTCGCGGAGCGCTGGGGCGTGGAGTCGCCCTGGTGGGCCTCGGTCGCCGACTCGCAACGCGCGCGCTCGGCGAATGCAGCACTACTGCGCCATGCCGGCGACACAATCGACCTCCGCGCGATCGGACAGGGACATGAGCAGATCCTCCCGATCGAGACGCGCGAGATTCCCGTCGCCAACAGCGATGCGGGGATGTGGGGCGAGTTCCAGTTCTATCATCGTGGCGCGGCGGGGCTGCTGCGCTTCTCTCCCGTCGGCTTCTCCTCGTCGGGACGCGAGGCGGTGGTGTTCGCGCGCTGGGATTGCGGGCCCGCCTGCGGTCACACCGTCGTGACCGCTCTTCGCGCCGACTCCGGCTCTGCCTGGCGCATCGCCGACATGCTTCTGCTCAGCTCGCGCAAACCGGCGCGCTGAGGCGCGCTCCCGGGCATCGTTGTGCCGCCTGGCAGCGCCCGCCATACTCTGTGGATGCCGGCGCCAGGTGACGGAAGGTGCGCGCTCCGGGGTATCAGAGTGGGACGGGTGTCATATGACGTCCTCTGGCGTGCGCCCGCGCTCAATCAGTCGCCGTGCTTCGCCGCTCCGATCACGCCTGAACATGGATGTCGCCATGCGCATCACTCGACACGCACTCCTCATCGCCTTCCCCCTGCTCCTCGTCGGCTGCAAGGGCACGGAGAGCATTCAGGGCACCCCCTCGGAGCTGACCTCGTTCCGTACGCTGTCCTCGATGCAGCCGTTCATCACCCGGTCGCTCACCCCGCGCACGGCACAGGAACAGTTCGGGACGCCGAACGCCCAGACGTCGACCGGAGAGATCGTGCTCGTCTACAACGTCGAGGACTCGAAGAAAGTCTCGCTCGGATTCCCCAGTCTCGACGGACAGATCCTCTTCGCTCGGCTGTCGGACAAGTCGGGCGCTTCGACCGACCTGCAGATCCTCCCCTAGCACACTCTCCAAATGCGTTCCGTCGACGCGAACCAGCGGCAGCGTCCGATGCGCGCCATCTCCCTCGCCGACAAGCTCGGCGACTTCACCGAGTACTGGCAGCCGCGCACCGTGGCCGAGTTCAACGGCCAGGACATCATGGTGGTCAAGGCGAAAGGGGAGTTCGTCTGGCACAAGCACGACGAGACCGACGATCTCTTTCTCGTGCTGCGCGGCCGGCTCGTCATCCAGCTTCGCGATGGCGACGTCGAGCTCGGGCCCGGTGAGCTGTTCGTCGTGCCGAAGGGGGTCGAGCATCGCCCCGTCGCCGAAGAGGAGGTGCACCTCATGCTCATCGAGCCGTCGGGCACGCCCAACACGGGCGATCGCGCGACGGCCCAACCGCGACGCGTGGTGTAAGCCGGCTACGAGCGCACGCGATGGATCGCGCGCAGCCACCCAACGTGCTGCGCGTCGCTCTCCTTCTGCGACGCGATGGCGTTGAACGTCTGCTCGACGCGCCGCACCCCCTTCTCCCCCCGCGCGGGATAGACGCCGGCGTGCATCCCGGCGAGCCGCGCCGCTCCCCACGCCGTCGTCTCGAGCACGACGGGCCGCTCCACGGGGATGCGGAGCTGGTCGGCGATGGCCTGCATGAGCCACTCATTCGCCGCCATGCCGCCGTCCACGCGCAGCGCCGCGAGGGGCACACCGTCCTCGGCGAACGCGTTCGCCAGGTCGCGCGTCTGGAACGCCACCGACTCGAGCGCGGCACGCACGATGTGCGCGCGGCCGCTGTCGCGCGTGAGGCCGATCAGCGCGGCGCGCGCGTCGGGATCCCACCAGGGCGCACCGAGTCCGGTGAACGCGGGGACGCAGTACACGCCCTCGGACGACGCGATGCTCGCCGCGACGAACGCGCTCTCGTGCGCGTGCTCGATGAGGCCGAGCTGGTCGCGCAGCCACTGCACCACCGTGCCCGCGTTGAAGATGCTCCCCTCGAGCGCATACGACACGCGGCCCGCGAGCCGGAGCGCGACGGTGCCGAGCAGCCGGTGGCGTGAGACGCGTGCCGCGTCGCCGGTGTGCACGAGCACGAAGCACCCCGTGCCGTACGTCGCCTTGGCTTCGCCCGGGTTCACGCAGTCCTGGCCGACCGCGCCCGCCTGCTGATCGCCCACGAGCGAGCGCACGGTGATCGGCGCGCCGAACACGTCCGGCGTCGTCGCCCCGAAGTCGTCCGCGCTGTCACGCACCTGCGGCAGAATGGAGATCGGGACGTTGAACAGGACGCACAGCTCCTCGTCCCATTGCTGGCGGTAGATGTCGAACAGCAGGGTGCGCGACGCGTTCGTCGCGTCGGTCGCGTGCACCTTCCCGCCGGTCAGCTTCCAGAGCAGCCACGTGTCGATCGTGCCGGCGAGCAGCTCGCCCCGCTCCGCCGCCGCACGCGCGCCATCCACATGGTCGAGGATCCACGCCAGCTTCGTGGCCGAGAAATACGGATCGAGCAGGAGCCCGGTGCGTCCGACCAGCTCCACCGCGTTCGGATCCTCGGCCAGCTCGCGGCACCGCTCCGCCGTCCGCCGGTCCTGCCAGACGATCGCGCGGTGTATCGGCCTCCCCGTGGCGCGGTCCCAGACGACCACCGTCTCGCGCTGCACCGCGATGCCGATGCCGGCGATCTGTCCGGGCTCGAGTCGCGCCGAAGCGAGCGCCTCGCGCGCGCACGCCACCGTCGTCGCGTAGATCTCGTCGGCGTCGTGCTCCACCCACCCGTCGGCGGGAAAGTGCTGGGCGAAGGGCTTCTGGGCCTGCGCGAGCACGGCACCATCGTCGGCGAAGACCATGGCGCGGGTGCTCGTGGTGCCGGCGTCGAGCGCGAGGACGGGCATGTTCTGATCGGAGTGAGCCGCGGGGCGGGTCCTTCGGGCCGCCCCGCAAGGTGAGCGGGCCCCGAAGATGCGGGCGCGCTCCGCGAGCGGCAAGCCGACTTGACGGCCGCGTCGTGCGGGGTGGGTATTGCACCATGCACTCACGCGGGATCTGCACTTTCGCCGTTGCCGCCACGCTGCTCCTCTCGGCGTGCAGCCAGCATACGTCGCGACCGGCCGCGACGCCGGCGCCCGCGAGCGACGCCGAGTGGCGCAGCTACGGCCACGATGCCGGCGGGATGCGCTTCTCGTCGCTCGCGCAGATCGACCGCAGCAACGTGGCGCAGCTCACACGTGCGTGGACCTATCACACCGGCGAGCTCGACCCGCGTCCCGATTCGGCGACGGCGCGCGACGCTCGCCGCCCCACCGCGTTCGAGACGACGCCGCTCGTCGTCGGCGGCACGCTCTACTTCTCCACGCCCTCGTCGCGCCTGATCGCGCTCGACGCGGAGACGGGCGCCGAGCGATGGACCTACGATCCCTTCGCGACGGGCGATCGGAAGCGTGTGTCGGGGCCGCATCGCGGCATCGCCTACTGGGAAGGGCAGGGGCGCGGTGCCATGGATGCTCGAATCGTCTACGGCACGACCGACGGACGACTCGTCGCGCTCGACGCGCGTACCGGGCATCCCATCCCGACGTTCGGCGACGGAGGAGTGGTGAACCTGCGCGCCGGCATGACCGATGTCGCGGGCTCGTACACCATGACGTCGCCCCCCGCCATCTGGCACGACCTCGTCATCACGGGCGCGCTCGTCCCCGAGACGGCGTCGCGCGGACCGAGTGGCGACATACGCGCCTTCGACGTGCGCACCGGCGCCCTCGTCTGGCGGTTCCACACGGTGCCGCACGAAGGTGAGGCGGGCAACGAGACGTGGGAGCCCGGCTCGTGGCGCGACCGCACCGGCGCGAACGTCTGGTCGATCATGTCGGTGGACGTCGAGCGCGGGCTCGTCTTCCTGCCACTCGGCTCCGCCGCCTCCGATTTCTACGGCGGGGACAGAAAGGGCGCCAATCTCTACGCCAACTCGATCGTCGCGCTCGACGCGGCGACCGGAACGCGGCGCTGGCACCGCCAGCTCGTCCATCACGACATCTGGGACTACGACCTCGCGTCGCCACCCGCGCTCGTGACGATCCGCCGCGACGGCCGCGAGATCCCCGCCGTCGTGCAGATGACGAAGAGCGGGGTGATGTTCGTGCTCGATCGTCGCACCGGGGAGCCGCTCTTCCCGATCGAGGAGCGGCCGATGCCGGCGAGCCACGTGCCCGGCGAGCAGGCGTGGCCGACGCAGCCCTATCCGGCCAAGCCCGCGCCACTCGTGCGACACACGGCGATCACCGCGGCGGATCTCACCGATGTCACTCCCGAGTCTCGCGCCTTCTGCGCGGATCTCTTCGCGCGATTCCGCTGGAGTGGGGGCGCATACTTCCCGATCGATACGACGCCAGGCGTGTGGTTTCCGGGGACGCTCGGTGGCGCGACGTGGTCGGGTGCGTCGATCGATCCTTCGCTCGGCTACGCGTTCGTGAACGTGAACGAGGTCGGCGCCATCGGCGCCATGCGACGGAAGCCGAGCGGCGCTTCGGCTCCCGAGTGGGAGCGCTGGTCGCCGTGGGGCGTCTACGCGCGGTTCTGGGATCCGAACGACCTGCCGTGCCAGCGTCCGCCCTGGGGGCAGCTGATCGCGGTGAATCTCGCGACGGGTGACTTCGCGTGGTCCGTCACGCTCGGCGTGAACGACAGCCTGCTCGCGCGCGGTGTGCCGAAGACCGGTGCGCCGAACCTCGGTGGCTCGATCGCGACGGCGGGCGGTCTCGTATTCATCGGCGGCACGAACGATCGGCGCTTCCGCGCGTTCGATTCACGCACCGGTGCGGAGCTGTGGGTCACGAAGCTCGAGGCGAGCGCGCACGCCACGCCGATCACCTACCGCGGCGAACGGTCGGGGCGACAGTTCGTCGTGATCGCCGCGGGTGGTGGCGGGGCGTTCGATCGCGACCAGGCGGACGTGGTTGCCGCGTTCGCGCTCCCCGACGGTGGCACGCGATGATCGGCGCGCGGCTCGTCGCGGTGGCAAGCGCATTCGTCGCGGTCATCGCGTCGTGCGGTGGCACGGACGACGCGGATGCCCGCGCGGACAGCGCACATCCCGCGATCCTGCCTGTGTTCGCACAGCAGCGCAACAACGCGCAGGCATCGATCCCGGACATTCCCTTCTCGACCCGCACGCCGCGCTG
>DASVNI010000159.1:0-23021 GCA_036383935.1 Gemmatimonadaceae bacterium
GCCGCGCAGCTGCTCGGCTATACGGCGTTCGGCCTCGCCGCGCTGCTCGAGCGCTTCTTCGAGGTGAAGCTCGACAAGAAGCACCAGCGTGCCGACTGGTCGATGCGTCCGCTCACCGAGGGGATGCTCGACTACGCCGCCCAGGACACGCGCCATCTCCTCCAGCTCAGGGACCAGCTCGCGGCTGAGCTCGAGCGGACGGGCCGCACGGCGTGGGCGCGGGAGGAGTTTTCGCTGCTCGAGGGCACGCGCTGGCAGGACGAGACGCCCGGGATGGCCTACCTGCGCGTGAAGGGTGCGCGGGACCTGAGCCGGCGCGAGCTCGCCGTGCTGCGTGAGCTCGTCCCCTGGCGCGACGCCGTCGCCGGCTCGCTGGATCGGGCGACTTTTCGCGTCCTCGGCAACGAGCAGCTGCTCGACATCGCCCGTACACAGCCGCGGACGAAGGAGGCGCTGGCGAAGGTGAAGGGAATGCCCCGCGCCGTCCTCGAGCAGCGGGGGGAGGAGCTGCTCGACGCCGTCAGTCGGGCGCTCGCCGTACCCGAGGCGGAGCTTCCGAAGTTTCCGCGCGCCGCGCGGTGGGACCGCGATCCCGAATTCGATGCCCGCGTGAGCGCGCTCAAGACCGCGCGTGACGCGGCGGCCAAGCGGCTACAGCTCGACCCCGGCGTGCTCTGCTCGCGCGATCGCCTCGAAGCCGTCGCGCGGCGCAACCCGGCGACGGTCGAGGAGGTCGCCGAAGTGAACGAGCTGCGGCGCTGGCAGGTGGCCGAGCTGGCGGAGGCGTTCGTCGAGGCCCTCGCGCCGCACCGGAAGGGAAGAAAGGCGGTGAGCTGAAGTCAGCTCACAGCCCCATGTACGCCCGCACCCTCGGCTCGATCCGGTCCGGCGACCAGAAGGGTGTCCACACCAGGTTGATCGTCACCGAGCCGACGCCCGGCAGCGCTTTCAGGATGCGCTCGGCGTCGCCCATGATCTCGGGACCACTCGGACATCCCGGTGAGGTGAGCGACATGTCGACCTCCACGTCCGTGCCGACGAGCCGCACGTCGTAGATCAGCCCCAGATCCACGATGTTCAGGTTCAGGTCGGGATCCTTCACCTTTCGCAGCGCGAGCTTCACCTGCTCGAGGGTGAGCTCGGAGAAAGGAGCACCGCTGCCAGGAGGCGCGCTCGCCTGGCTGGCGGGCGACGGAGGAAGATTGCTGTCCTGAGAAGGACTGTCGTTCGTGTGGTCGTCCGTGGGCATGGCATGAACTCCGTGTGTGGCATTCGGAGTATCACCAGCTCACGCGGCTGCCGCAACGAGAGACGCCCGCTCGTGGCGGGCGTCGGGTATGGCAGGCGGCGGACGGCGGACGCGTCAGGCCCCTTTCTTCGAGCTCGACTTCTTCGCGGACACCTTGCTGCTCGACGAGTGCGACGACTTCTTCGCGCTCGCGGTGGACTTGCTCGACTTCGCCTTGCTCGACTTTGCCTTGCTGGACTTGGAGTGCGACGCGCGCGCCGAGCTCCGTCCGTGACGGCTACGCCGGGCCGAGCGCTCGGGACGGTTCCAACCCACCGCGCGGTCGGCGCGGAACGAGTCGGGCATCTCGAGGATGCCATCGCGCGAGTCCGTCACCGCCAGGCAGGCCGCGTCGGCGAGGTCGGCGCGAACGTCCGCGATCACCTTGGCCGGCCGGCGCGCGCGCGCCGCATGCACGCGGTTCGTCAGCAGGACGACGAACATCTCGCGGTCCGGATCGATCCAGAGCGACGTGCCGGTGAAGCCGGTGTGTCCGTACGCGTTCTCCCCGAGATACTTGCCGCAGCTACCGTGACCGCCGCAGGTGTCCCAGCCGAGGGCGCGCGTCCCCGCCGCCCGCTTCGTGAACAGCTTCACCGTGGAGTCGGCGACGATGCGCGTGCCGTTGTAGGTGCCGCCGTTGAGCATCATCTGCGCGAACACGGCGAGATCGCTGGCCGTGCTGAAGAGTCCTGCATGGCCGGCCACGCCACCGAGCGCGAATGCGTTCTCGTCGTGCACCTCGCCGCGCAGCGGGTAGCCGCGGGGGGGCGTGAGCTCGGTCGGCGCGATGCGCCCACGAAGTGAGACGTCGGGGCGGAAATGCGTGTCCGTCATCCCCAGCGGCGTGAACACGCGCGCGTCGAGGAACTGGTCGAGCTTCTGGCCCGAGACGGCTTCGACGACGAAGCCGAGCATGTCGGCCCCGAGGTCGGAGTACTCGAAGTACTGACCGGGTGCGGCGAACAGCGGCGTCGAGATGACGTCGGCGCGCGCCTCTTCGGGCGTCTGCGCCATGCGCCACAGGTCGCGGCCGGCCGGAAGCCCCGAGCGATGCTCGAGCAGCATGCGGATCGTGATCTGATCCTTCGCGCCGCCGGTGAACTCGGGAATGTATTTCACGACCTGATCGTCGAGGCGAAGCTTGCCCTCGTCGAACAGGATCATCACCGCCGTCGTCGTGCCGATGACCTTCGTCAGCGACGCGAGATCGTAGATCGTTCGCTCGGCGACGACCGATCCCGCGTCACTGGTCCAGCCGAGGCGGCCGAATCCCTTTTCCCAGACCGCGGCGCCCTTTCGACCCACGACTACCGCCGCTCCGGGATATCCCCCAGCGCGGATGCCGCGCTCGATGACGCGGTCGATCGTTGCGAGCCGTGCGGCGGACATGCCAACGGCGCTGGGTGCCTTGGCGGGAAGCCCGTCGCCAGTAGGCGCAGGGGTCGCTTTCGGCGTCAGCGGGTGAACGAGGCTCGCAACAGCGAACAGCAGACTGAACAACGCAGTGTTCCCTTGGAAAGCGTTGGGTCAGCGACGCGATCGCTGCCGGAACAGGCAGTTTGCGTGCTCGACCAGGCTGACATGGACCCGGGCATTGGCGGGGAGGACATTGCCCGTTTGACGCTCATACTATGTGACCTGGCGCACAGTTCCCAGGTCACGAACGCCGGCGGCAGTATGGCACTTGTGCTTACGACGAGCAAGAGGTTGCAGCGTCACAGGATAGGCTGTGTCCGCCACCTCAATTTTGCGCCTTCTGTTTGTACGGTCGAACAGAAAGGCACAGTGGCGTCAACCGGGCTCATCTTTGAGCCCCCTCCGGTTCCCTCAACCAGTTGCTCAGGCCGCCTGAAGCCCACGCCGCGCCCCGCCCGTAGAGGGAGAGGCGCCACGGACCTGCCGCGCTGGCGCCACCCCTTTCGCCTCATCGTTGGCGCGGCAACCATTCCGGTCCCGGCCGTGACCAATCCGTCGGACGTCATGGAGAACGATCAGCTCACCGTTCAGCGCGCCCTGTCGGGCGATCAAGCGGCGATGCGGGCCCTATGGACCCGCCATGCGCCGCACGTCGACGTCGTGGTCCGACGTCTCGTCGGACACGATCCCGACCTGGCCGCCGACATCGCACAGGAAGTGTGGATCCAGATCTTCCGTGCGTTGCCGAGCTTCCGGGGCGATGCGCAGTTCGGGACGTGGGCGCACCGCATCGCGGTCAACCGGACGCTGAACGCGCTGCGGCGAACGAAGCGCATGGCGTCCGTGGAGGTCGACGTGGAAGACGATACGGCATCGGTCGAACCGGAAGGGGAACGCGCACTGCTCGCGGCTTCCATCGAGGAGGCGGCGGCCAAGCTGTCACCGGGCGCCCGCACCGTCTTCCTGCTCCACGACGTGGAAGGCTACACGCACGAGGAGATCGCCGCCGAGCTGGGGATCACCGCCGGCGGCTCCAAGTCGCAGCTTTTCAAGGCGCGCGCGAAGTTGCGTGTCTTGCTGGCCCATCTGGTCGATGCACCTGCGAACACCAAGTTCCAGCCTGAGAGCTCTCATGTCGCACCTCTGTACTGAAAGACTCGCCGCACTGGGAGACGAGGCGCCGACGCCCGTCGAGGCGGCGCATCTCGCCGAGTGCGAAGCGTGTGCTCGCGAGCACGCAGCGTATCGCGCCCTCGTCACGATGGCGCACGAGGAGCGCGGAGCGATCGGCATCCCGCTGACGCGCTTCGAGGCGATCGCGAGCGCGCTCGCCACGGAGCAAGTCGCCGTGGCACCAGCGGTTCGCGTCCCAGCTCAACCTGTGAGAGCGCGCAGCTTCCTGCGCACGCCGATGCGCGCCGCCGCGGGCTTCCTCCTGCTGGCCGGCGGCGCGATGGCCGGCCGGGTGAGCGCCGGCGTGTCGCCGCTTCCCTTCGTGGGACGCACGGCCGCAACGTACGCGCCGAGCGCTGCGAGCGCGGCCTCGACGGATTCCATGAGCTTCGCATCGATCGAGGAGGCGCGCGTCGCCCAACTGCACTCGGAAGCTCGCTATCAGCAGGCCGCCGCGTACCTCGCCGAGCACGACACCACCAGCCTCGGCGAAGGCAGCCCTGTCGCCTATCGGTCGCGGCTTGCCGCACTCGACAAGGTGCAGTCGGCGATGGGCGAGGCGATGCGCCAGGCGCCGCACGATCCGGTCATCAACGGCTACTACCTCACGACGCTCGGCCAGCGCGAAGCCACGCTGCGACAGCTCAACACGGTGCTGCCCGCGAGTCTGCGCGCGAACAGCTTCTGAGTCGCGTTTCTCGGTATTCATGGTGAATCTGTCGATGTCTCGTTCCGCCGCTCACGTTCCCTTGTTCCTCACCGTCACTCTCGCATTCGCCGCGGGGGCGGCGCCGCTCTCCGCTCAGCGTCCCGAGACGACGACGCGGCGCACCGTGCGCGTGACGGTGAGCGATTCGTCGGATCGTCAGCTGCGTCGGCTCGAGCGCACGATCGATTCGCTGGTGCGCGCCTTCGATGCGGCCGACCTGAGCTCCGCCGAGCGCGCCCGCATCGGCCGCACCATCGACGCGCTCATCGCGCAGTTCAAGGCGCAGCGGATGCAGCTCGACGGCGCGGGCACGACGGTGAAGATCGACGGGCCCTACGTCGCCGGCACGCCGGAGCCATCGATGGGTCCGAGGACGGTCATGGACCTGAGGGGAACGCTCCCGCCGTTGCCCCCGGTGGCGAGCGGGTGGATCGGGATCGTCGTGAGTGGAGCGCCGCGGGAGATGCACCAGGAGCGCAACGAGCTGATGATGCGCTTTCTCTCCTATCCCGAGATCGTCTCGGTCGACCCGAGCTCGCCGGCCCAGCGTGCGGGCCTCGCACCTGGCGACACGTTGATCGCGTACGATGGACAGGACGTTCGCGGCGCGGACATCTCCATGACGCGACTCCTCCGTCCGAATGCGAAGATCACGGTCCGCGTGCGGCGTGACGGGCGCACCAGGGAGCTGCCGGTCGTCGTCGCCGAGGCGCCGTCACGCATCATGATCCGGCGCGACGGCGAGATGCGCGGTGCGGGGCAGTCCTGGGTGTTCACGTCGTCGCCCGACCTCGCGCGCGTTCCTCCTCTCGCGCCGGCTACTCCACTGCCGCGCACCGGAGTGCCGAGCGTTCCGCCGGCGATCGCCACGGCTCCGCCGACGGCTCCCGTCATGTTGACGCTGCCCCGGCCATTCGGATTCTCGCCGAGCGGCGTGGCCGGCGCGCAACTCGTGACGATCTCCGACGGAATGAAGCGGAGCCTCGGGCTCCAGTCGGGCGTGCTCGTCGTCACGGTGCCGATCGGCACGCCGGCGGACGAATCGGGACTGAAAGAGGGCGACGTCATCTTCCGCGTCGAGCGACAGCCGGTGCAGAGCGTCGTGCAGGTGTGGCAGATCGTCACGCGCGCCGCTGCGGATGGCGAGCGGGAAGTCGATCTCGATCTGATTCGCGAGAAGCAGGCGCGCGCGATCAAGCTGCACTGGTAGCGGCGCGCGCCGCTCGAGACGTCAGTCGTCGGCGCTCTCGCGCTTCTCCAACTTCCGTGCTGCGGGAACGAGCGACTTGTGGATCGCCAGCGCGGCAATCGCACCATCGGAGGCGGCCGTGATGGCCAGCTGCGGGCCCGGCACGATGTCGCCTGCGGCGACGCAGTTGCGCACGGAGGTGTGATACGACTTGCTCACGATGATGTGGCCCCCCGAGTCGCGATCACAGTGAAGCTGCGCCCCGAGATCGTCCGCCGGATACTGGCCGATGGCGAAGAAGATCTCATCCGTGTCGAGCGCCAATCCACCCTCGAAGGTGAGCGAGTGTACGCGTGACCCTTTGTGGTCGACGCGCTGGATCGGAAACTCGATGACGGGAATGTTCAGCGCGTCGAGCTTGTCGCAGTACTCCTGAAGATCGAGGTTCGCCGGCTTTCCGTTCGTGCAGATGACGATGTCGCTCGTCCAGGTGGTGAGGTCGAGAGCCATCCCTACTGCTTTCCTTCCCGAGCCGATGACGACGACCTTCTTGTCGACGCACTCGCGGCCGTCACAGTCGGGGCAGACGTGCGCCGTATCCCCATACACGCGATCCAGGCCTGGTATGTCGGGCCAGACGTCCTTCAGGCCGATGGCGAGGAGCAGACGGCGCGCGCGAATCACCTCGCCGCTCTCGAGCGCGAGCTCGAAGGAGTCCTCATCATGGCACACGACTCGTTCGCAGCGGGCATCGCAAAGCTCGACGCCCCGCTTGCGTGCTTCGTCGCGGCCGGCGCCGCGAAGCTCGGCGGGCCGGATGCCGGGCTGCCCGAGGTAGCCGTTGATCCCGCGCGTTTCCCAGTTGCGCGGGTCGCCTGAATCCACGAGCACGACGTCGTGTAGATAGCGCGCCAGCCAGATGCTCGCGCTCAAGCCGGCGGGGCCGCCGCCGATGATCGCCACGTCATACCGTCGATCTGCGCGCTTTGTGTCGTTCGTTCCCACTCGGCTCTCCCGCGAGTCGCGATGCCCACAGCGGGAAAGGGCAAGAACGGTTCCCCGTGCGACGCGCTCCTCACGGTCGCGAGCCGATCAGCGCAGCGAGCCCGGTGGCAGGAGGTAGATCAGACGAAGCGTCGCGCGATCCGACGTCGAGATGGTGCTCGTCGCGGCTTCGCGGTACATCACGCTCGTGGCATCGTCGGCGTGATTGAGTCCAAGCGCGTGCCCGATCTCGTGGCGGACGATGCCGGCAACCGTGCGTGGCGGGAGCAGGCGTCCGACGGAGTCGTGATTGGCGATCTGGATGCGCGCCGACTTGATCCAGAACTGGCTCGTCTGGATGCGCTCCGTGACGCCGATGCGCTGGCCGTCTTCGTCGGGGAAACGGTCGCGCCAGCGGATCGTGAGATCGGCGCCGACCGAGTCGCTCACGAAGGCGAAGGGCATCGGGAATCCCGCGTCGCTCCATTCACCGAACGCGCCCCGTGCGATCTCGGGGTAGGCGGGCTCCCAACCGGGAGCGAGCGACGTCGGCTCGATCCATACGCGCAGGCCCTGAGCGGACGTCTCGCGCCACCGATAGAGGGCGCTGTCCTGTGCGTTGATGATGTCGTCGATGTAGGTGCCCGACTTGAGCCCCTCGACCCGCCGCCGGAGCTCTGCGGGCGGCGTCTGCTGCTCACGTCCCTGGGGAACGAAGGCGCGCCGGACGGGGCCGTCGATCGTGGCCCCGGCGTGGAACGCCGCTTCGACGGAAGCTTCCTCGCGTTCCACTCGGTGCCGCCGGAGTGTGGCCCGTCTGGCCGCGCTGCCGGCGACGAATCCGCCGAGCAGCACGAGAAGGGCGACGGGAACGAGCTCGACGCGAAGGCGCGTTAGCGGATCGCTCCCGGCGGAAGCGTATAGAGCAGGCGGACGGTGGCGCGGTCGGCGGGCGACAGATCGCGAACGCGGACCTTCGGGGCCATGATGCTCGTCGAGTCCGAGGTGTGATCGAGGCCGAGCAGGTGTCCGATCTCGTGCAACGCCATCGCCCTCATTGAATCGTCGTCGAGCGTGTTGCCGTTGCGATGATGCACGGCGAGGACGATGTCGGCGCCGATGATCCACCAATCGTCATCGCGCGACCACTTGGTGCGACCGCTGATCGGTTCGTCGAAGTGATCGATGAACGTGACGTGCACGTCCGCCGCGGCCGAGTCGCGCGTGAAGGCGAAGCGGACCGGGAGGGCGAGCGCATCCCAATCGAGGAAGGCATCCCGGACGCTCGCCGTCAGGTCGGGACTGAATTCCTTGACGTCGGAGGTCGGCTGGATCCAGACGGTCAGCGGCTGTCCCTTCAGGTCGTGCCAGCGCGCGAGAGCGCTGTCGCGCTCCGCGAGCATCTCGGCGATGTACGTGCCCTCGCCCTTCTCTCTCAGCTGACGACGAACGGCGGCGCGCACCTCGGGAGTGAGCTCGCCTCCGACCGACCCGCCGCTCGCGACGCTCGTTCGGGTGTGCGCGGGGCGCACGGCCGACGACAACGGCAATGCCGCGAACAGCAACGCAGCTGCCCCGACGGCGCGACGGACGGATTGAGAGAAGTGAGACGGCATCTGCTACCACGTCGCCGGCGTCCGAATGGACGCCGTGATGGGCTGAGGGACGTGGCCGCAGGTAAGGGATCGATCCGAGGGGCAGATCGATCGACGGCCGACGTCAGGGGAGGGGTGGACGTGGACCACACTCGGCGAAGGTACGAGCCGAGAGGCGGCACGCGTTCCGTTCGGATGTTCGACGAACAGGCGTCAGAAACGAAACGCCCGAGATCTGTGACCTATGTTACACCGCAGATGGTAAATGTGTCCTCGCCTCGGCGTCAAATGCGGGCCATTTCTTGCGAGCTCTCCCATAACATGCTGTCGAGCTCGTACAGCGGAAAGCTGTGCTCGTCACGTGGCGGGCACGGCCATTCGGCTACAACCGCACGGACTGACGTCCCGCGCGGAGCGGCACTCGTCGGCCACGCCACTCGAAAGCTCCCGACACGCCGGCGGGAAGAGTGATGTCGGCGGTGATGCCGGAATCCCCGACCCGCTTCAACGCGACATCGACGTCTCCCCGCGGATGCGGAACGCGTCCCGATGCGGTGCGCAGCGGACCGAGCGCCGGCGCGATCAGTACCGTGCGGAAGCCGGCCGAGGATGGACGCACACCGAGCACGGTTGCGAGCAGCCCGTAGTTCGGGTGCGCGGACCAGGCATGCGTGTCGGAGCGAGTCGGTTCGGGCTTCTCCGGCGCCGACGTGAGGCCGAGCGCGAGCATCCCTCGCCATGGCGCGATCCGCTCGATGTAGCGGTCGCCGAGTCCCACCTTCCGGAGCGCCTCGAAGACGTAATAGTCGAAGTAGTACGACGCGGGGATCAGCGTCGAATCGGCGAGCACGCGCTCCATCAGCGCGCGCTGCTCCGTCGCCGGTACCGCGTCGGCGAGGATGGCGAGCACGTTCGTCTGCTGGCTGAACGCCGCCGAGTCGGGCGCATCGCGGAAGAGCTTTCGGCTCGGGTCCCAGGCGCGTGCGCGTACCGCGCGCCGCAACGAGTCGGCGTGAGCGCGATATGCGTCCGCGAGACCGCGTACACCGAGCTCGCCCTCGAGCACCGCCGCGCGGTCGAGCGCGTACGCGTAGAGGAGGCTGATCGTCGCGGAGTGTCCGTTGTCTCCGCCTGCCGGCACGCCGCGCGCCCATCGATCCGCCCAATCGACGAAATTCCAGTACGGCATCGGGCCGAGCATGCCGCTGCTGTCCACACGTCGCTGATACCAGTCGAGGATTCCGTGGATGCCGGCGAGCCGCTGGCGCACGAACGCCGGATCGTCGCGATGCATGAAGTAGTCGTGCACCATCGCGACGTAGATGAGCGAGAACGGCGGGATGAGCTGCTGGAGCTGGGACGGATACCGGCTCGCCGTGATCCCCTCGGGGATGCGCGATTCGTCGAAGTGGACGATCGCCTGACGCATCAGCCGATCGTCGCCGGCGACGTACAGCGAGATGAGCGCCTGCAATCGCGTATCGCCGATGTACTGGAGCTGCTCGTAGTACGGCGTATCCATGTACGTCTCGAACGCGCCGATGCGCGCGCCGTTCCAGTTGATCCGCCACACGTCGGACAGCCAGGCGAGATCACTGGAGAACTGGCCGCGCTCGACGAAGGGGTACGCCGTGAAGATGCCGGCGACATCGTGCAATCGGAGCGGCTCGGCCCCGGTCTCGACGTCGAGCTTCACGTAGCGTCCCGAACGCCAGTACAGCGTCTGGAATCGCCGGTGTTCGCCTCCGCCCGGCTGGATCACATCGTGGATGCCGCGGAAGGTGCGCCCCGCGACGTCGTTCCGGTTTCCCTTGCGGCCGGCCGAGTCGATTGCCGCCTCGGCATAGGTCAGCGTCATGGTCGCACCGGCGCCACCACTCGTCTCCAGCACCGTGTACGCATTCGTCGTTCGCCCGTGGTCGAGAACGAGCGAGGCGCGCGAGTTGGCTGGTACGACGAGGTCGCCCGTGCCGCGGATGAATCCATCTGACAGCGCGACGCCGGATGCTTCGCGCACGGCGGCAAAGCGGATCGGCGTCTCCTCCATCGCGGGAATGTCGCGCGGCTCGAGCTGCCAGCCGCTGGCATCCCCATAACCGCCGCGCCCCGGCACGGCATGCAGATGCACGTCGCCGACGATGGCCGGCTCACCGCCTGCGCGCGGTGTTGAAGGGATCGCGTACCACCGGCTGTCGTCGAACTCGCGCCGCTCCCACCCCCACGGATAGCGCGAACCGTCGACGCGCTCCCCCTGCGCCGCGGCGTAGTACGCACGCACGTCGTTGTAGGCCACGCGCACTTCGTCGTAGGCCGAGTCGCGGAGCAGCTTCCAGCCGGGCCCAGTGTTGGCCGCCGCCTCCGTCGGAGAGTCGGCCTGCAGCAGAAAGCCCGTGCGCACGCTGTGCTGCGCCACTGGATGATGCGGTCCCCAGTTCCACACCACGGCGGCGATCACGTTCGAGCCGGCCGCGAGGTGGGGGGCGAGATCGACCGTCTCGTATCGCCAGTGCGAGGCATCGGACCGCTGCGGGCCCGAAGACACCTGCACGCCGTTCACGTAGAGGCGATACCGGTTGTCGGCCGAAACGTGCACGACGAACCGCGCTGGCTTCGCGGTGAGATCGAGCGTGCGTCGCGCATGAAAGACGCCGAACGAATCCGCCGCCATTCCGGGAGGCGCGATCCAGCGCGCTTCGGGCGCGCCGGCGAAGATCTGCGGGGCGTCGCCCTGTTGGGCGGACGCACTTCCGAACGCGAGGAGCGCGACCGTGGTCGCGAGGAGGATCGAGCGGTTGTGAACGCGATGTGAGCGCATCGTCGCAACGTGCCGACGTGAGCGGACGCCCGCCAGTGTGCGATGCCATCGCAACGACTGGCATCCGGACATCCACCACTGCTGGTGTCATCCTTGCCATGGAAGGCCGCATGTACCGAATGGAACGCAAACCGGCCGCGCTGCATCTGTGTCGCGCGGCCGTTCTCGGCCTGGCGCTGAGCCTCACACCGCTCGCGAGCCGCGCGCAACAGAGCCGCCCACCGGACCCCGACCTCAGCGTGGCGCCCGACGCGCGGCTGCAGGCCCCGGACGACTCGGCCGGCCACGAGCCGCCGAAGACTTTCTTCGTCAAGCGCGACCTCGTCGCCGGCGGCATTGCCTTCGCGGCCTCAGTGGCGGTGAGCTCGTTCGACCTGCGCATCGCGCACTGGGCACGGAGTCAGGGCGTGCAGGGCGATTCGACGCGCTACAACAGAGTCAGCACCGCGACGCGCGTGAACGAGACACCGCTCACGATCGCGGCATTCGCCACCTATGGTATCGGGCGTCTCGCCCACTCGAAGACCACGGCGGACGTGGGTCTGCACACGTTCGAGGCGCTCGTCCTCACGACGGCGATGAGCGAGGTGCTGCGCGGAACGATGGGGCGGACGCGCCCGCGCGAGGCGCCAGAGGATCCATTTCTCTTCAAGCCCGGCAAGGGCTTCACGGAGTTCGAGACGCGCTCCTATCCATCGCTGCACACCGCCGCCGCATTCGCGACGGCCACGGCGCTCGTCGGAGAGATTCGTTTACGGAAGCCGGAGGCGACGAAGGTGGCCGCGCCGCTCCTCTATACGGCGGCGATGATTCCGGGCCTGACACGCATCTACCTCGACCAGCACTGGGCCAGCGATGTCGTCGCTGGCGGCTTCCTCGGGGCGCTCCTAGGCTCGCGTGTCGTGAGCTATGCCCACTCGCACCAACGCAACTGGCTCGACCGCGCACTGCTGTCCGTCAACGTCGTGCCCGACGGGCATGGTGGGACGCTGGTGCTGGTCGAGCTGCCTCAGTGAACGATCGACCGGCTAGCGATCGTCCTCGTAGAAGCCTACCCCATACAGCGCGTGCGCGGTCGCGCGGTCACGAGCCGACAGCTCACGTGCTACGACCCACGGCGCCATGATGTCGCGTTCGTCGGGGCTGTGCTCGAGACCGATCAGGTGCCCGACCTCGTGCAGCGCTACGGCGCGCAACGTGAGGGTGTCCTGATACGCTCCGACGATGTTGCGGACACTGAGCTCCACGACCGCGCTCCGTAGCCAGCCGTCGCTGTCGGCCTGTCGCGTGACCTGACCGGCGCGGTGGTCCGGCAGCTGGCGACGCCAGAGCACGTGCACCATCGCGCTCGAGGAGTCCGACACGAAGACGAACCGCTCGGGTACGCCGACCTCCATCCATGTATGGAACGCGTCGCGCGCGATGCGGCGCCGGACGGCGGCTCGCGGGTGCGAGCCACCGGATTCCTCGATCCAGACCGTGATCGGTAGCCCGTCCTCCGGCCACCGCTTGAGGGTCGTCACTCCATCCACACCGCTCGACAGGTAGGTCAGGGAGTCGCTCCACGCGCCGGCCGCTCGTCGCGTCGTGCACGGCGTGTTCCGACGACAGTGCTTCACCGCCGTCGCGCTCCGGGCCGAGCGCTGCTCGCTGAAGAGGGTGGGTGGAGCGTAGCGCCACTCACACAGCATCAGCGCACTCACGAGCCACAGCGCTCCCCGCCGGATGGTCCGCCAAGGGGACCTACCGCGGACCGCGCGAATCTGTGCAAGAGGTCGGCGGGTGCCGGCCGGCCGTGTCGTCATGCAGTGACTCCTGCCAACAGAAGCGGGGGCGCCGCGACCACGCAGAGTGGACGGCGCGTGCGGACTGCTACACCGGAAGCCGCCGCAGGTGGCACGCGAGAATGTACACGGCGTGGCTGCCTCGCGCGGGCGGCTCCAAATGGGTGACGAACGACGCTCCGGAAGGCATCATGCGTGAAGCGCGAGCTCGCTTCGGGCAATCTTCTTGCGAGGTTGTGCGATGGATCGCCGGCGAGCCGTCGGCGCGCGCCCGCACGTGGTGCGGGGGCGCGCTCGTGTTATATCCTCAATCCTCGCGCTCGCCGCTCCTCTCATAGGCCCCCTGTCCGAAATGATCGAGTCCCACACCGACAAGGATGACAATCCGGGTGACGGCGGACAGACCAGCGGGCTGTATCAGCTGTTGGTCGAGAGCGTCCGGGACTACGCCATCTTCGCCCTGGACCCGGCGGGGGTGATCCTCACCTGGAACGCGGGCGCGGAGCGCATCAAGGGCTACTCGGCGGACGAGATCATCGGCCGGCATTTCTCGACCTTCTATACAGCCGAGGACCTTGCGGCAGGGAAGCCCGAGAAGGAGCTGGTCGTGGCCGCGCGCGAGGGACGCGTCGATGATGAAGGGTGGCGCGTACGCAAGGACGGGACGCGCTTCTGGGCGAGCGTCGTCATCACCGCGCTTCGCGACCCGGACGGCAAGCTCGTCGGCTTCGCCAAGGTGACGCGCGACCTGACGGCGCGCCGGCGGGCGGAGGACGAACTGCGGGCGAGCGAGGAGCGCTTTCGCGTCCTCGTTCGGAGCGTGAAGGACTACGGGATCTTCATGCTCGACCCGGAAGGCCGGGTGGCGAGCTGGAATGAAGGGGCGCGCCGCATCAAAGGATACGAGGCCGAGGAGATACTTGGCCGGCACTTCTCCACCTTCTATCCACCCGAGGTGGCCGCGTCCGGGCATCCGGCCCATGAGCTCGAGATCGCCAGGCGCGATGGCAGCTACGAGGAGGAAGGTTGGCGCATCCGTAAGGATGGCACGCGCTTCTGGGCGAGCGTCGTCATCACGCCACTCTTCGGCGAGCACGGAGATCTGATCGGGTACGCGAAGGTGACGCGGGATCTCACCGAGCGCCGACTCGCACAGCAACGCGAGGTCGACGATGCGCGTCGGCTCGCGGAGGTCGAGGCGTCGAATCGGGCGAAGACGGGATTCCTCGCCGCCATGTCGCACGAGCTGCGCACACCGCTGAATGCCATCGCAGGGTATGCGCAGCTGATGCAGGAGGGTGTGGGCGGCGACGTGAGCGACCAGCACCGTGACTATCTCACGCGGATCCGGAACAGCCAGCAGCATCTGCTCGGCATCGTGAACGACCTGCTCAACTACAGTCGGATGGAGGCGGGCGGCGTCGTCTACGAGCGAGAGCTCGTCTTCGCCCACGAGGTGGTGGAGGGGGTGCTGGCGATGGTGACCCCGCAGATCGAGCGAAAGCAGCTGCGCCTACGACGTGGCAGCTGCCCGCCGCAAATCGCGGCGATCGCGGATCGTCTCAAAGTAGAGCAGGTGGTGCTCAACCTTCTCTCGAACGCGGTGAAGTTCACCCCTGAGGGGGGAACGATCACGGTTCTTTGCAGTCACGACGAGCACTCGGCGACAATCGCCGTGCGCGACACCGGACCCGGGATCCCTGCGGACAAGCTCGAGGTGATCTTCGATCCCTTCGTGCAGCTCGGGCGCACTCTCACCAGCAAGCACGAGGGCGCAGGGCTTGGCCTGGCGATCAGTCGCGACCTGGCGCGCGCCATGGATGGCGACGTGCGCGTGGAGAGCATCGAAGGGGAGGGCGCGACATTCACGCTGAGCCTACCCTCCATCCGCCCACCTGAACGATGACGCGCTCCTGGCAAACGAAGCTGATCCACACCGAGACGACGGTGCCGGATGGCTATCAGTCGCTCGTGACGCCCGTCTACCGTGGTTCGACGACGGTCTTTCCACGCGCCAACGCCCTCACCGACAGCTGGAAGCAGCACGAAGTCGGCTACACGTACGGGCTCTATGGTACGCCGACGACCATGGAGCTGGCCGCGCGGATCGCCGAGCTGGAGGGAGGCTACCGCACCTTCATCGCTCCGGGAGGACAATCGGCGCTCGCGCTGATCAACCTGGCTTTTCTGGACGCCGGCGACCGGGTGCTGATTCCGGACAGCGTGTACAGTCCGCACCGACAGCTCGGTGACGATCTGCTTCGGCGCATGGGCGTCGAATGCATCTACTATGAACCGACGATCGGAGCGGAGATCGCCTCACTGCTCACGGACCGCACGCGGCTCGTCTGGTGCGAGAGTCCGGGCTCCATCACGATGGAGGTGCAGGACGTGCCGGCGATCGCGGACGCAGCGCATCGCGTCGGCGCGAAGGTGGCGCTCGACAACACTTACTCGGCGGGGGTCTATTTCGACGCGTTCGCACACGGCGTCGACATCGCGACCCAGGCACTCACCAAATACATCGGTGGGCACAGCGACGTCCTCCTCGGCTCAGTGACCGTGCACGATGCGGCGGATTACGACCGCGTCGGCAGGACGATGCAGGTGCTCGGGATGTCGGTATCGCCCGACGAGTGCAGCCTTGCGCTGCGAGGAATGCAGACGCTGGCCGTGCGTCTGGAGCGGTTGGAGCGTTCGACGCTCGAAGTGGCGCGCTGGCTCGGGGAGCGCGCGGAGATTGCGCGTGTGCTGCACCCCGCGCTGCCTTCCTGTCCGGGCCACGAGCTGTGGCGCCGCGACTTCACTGGATCGACGAGTGTGTTCTCGGTGGAGTTCGCGCCTGTGTACCGACGCGCGCGCGTGCACGCGTTCGTGGATGCGCTTCAGCTGTTCGAGATTGGTTGGAGCTGGGGCGGGGTGACCAGTCTCGCGGTGCCGGTGAACCCGCCGCGGACCGTCGCGGAGCGGCGTGCGGGGGTCCTGGTGCGGTTCAACATCGGGCTGGAGACGCCGGCGGACCTGGTTCAGGACCTCGCGCAGGGATTGGCCCAGTTGCCGACTTGACGGTCCGGGAGTGCGGCCTGGGGCACCCACCGCGTTTCAGACGCGCACATTCGTTCAAAAATGCGCAACTGTTCGGGAGTGACGCATCCGCGAATGGTGGAGTGTTGTGTACTGCGAAAGGCTGATTTCGAAAAAAGAAATCCTGCTTGACAAAGGATTTCCGGCCCCGTAGTAAAGGGGGACCTCCGAGCCAGCCCGGCTGTTTCCGCGCGGCACTACCCGAAAATCGTCCACCCCCACCTCCCTCTGGCCCCCTCCCCAGGGAAGGACTGTACGCGTCTGCCTCGCTCGTACGCCCTGCTCGACTGCGGTATGTCGTACCCCACCGACACAGATAGGTTCGACGTCGGTTCGGGAACGACCTCCAGTCGATCAGGCGTTTCCGATCAGCGCTGCTCGATCGTCGGTCTCGACGATCGCTTGACGCTTCATGGTGCCACGACGGTGTCGTTGTCCCGTCCAGGTGCGGGTTTGCCCGTTTCAATGTCGATCTCTTCTCCCGTGGTGCGGTCTCGCGCCGTCGCGGGAGCTTTCGCATGTCATCCGGCCACCTTGTCGGCCGGCGCATCCAACCGCGCTTCAATCTCGTGGTCGTGCTCAGCCGGCACGGCAATGCGGAGCTGGGCGCCTTGGTGGACGTGAGCTAGGACAGGACTCGTTTCCGACCGATCCCCGACGGTCGGAGCGAGTGAACGATGCTCACGTCGAAGTAGTGCAGCGAGGCCACGACGGCTCGCACGTTCAGCTCACCGAATTGTGTTCGCTGATCGAGAAGCACGGCCTGAAGTCCATGTCACGACCCAGAGGAAAACCACGTATGCGCGAGACCAGGGAGATCGCCATGGAGGAGACGGTGCCACGTAGGCAGTCATTCAGGAACAACCCCCTACGCGTACTAGGCGCGGTGGGGATGAGCATGCTGCTCAGCATGCTGTTCGCGGGCGTTGCGTCGGCCCAGGCGATCGCGGTCACGGGGACCGTGACGAGCCAGGCCGGCGCGCCGCTTCAGGGCGTCACGGTTCGCGTGTCGGGCACCGAGACTCGTGTCCTCACCAACGGGACCGGACGCTACACGATTACGGCGCCGGCCAACGGAGCGCTGAACTTCACGGTGATCGGCCAGAAGCCGGCGCGTGAGGAGATCGGCGGCCGGACCCGGATCGACGTGCGCATGGAGCCGGTCACCTACCTCGAAGAGGTGGTGGTCACGGCGTACACCGAGCAGCGTCGCGCCGACATCACGGGCGCGGTGGCGAGCATCAACGTCGAGAGCGCACAGCGCGAGACGGGTGCCAGCGTGCTGAAGCGCCTCGATGCCGTCCCGGGCATCACGGTCTCGACGAGCGGCAGCCCGGCCGGACGCAGCACGGTCCGTATCCGCGGTATCAGCTCGTTCCAGAACAACGATCCGCTCTACGTGATCGACGGCGTGCCGGTCCAGGACTCGTACGTCAACTGGCTCAACCCGGCGGACATCACGTCGATCCAGGTGCTGAAGGATGCGTCGGCCGCGTCGATCTACGGATCGCGCGCGAGCAACGGCGTCATCGTGATCGAGACGACGAAGCGTGGTGCTTCGGGCCCGCCGCGGATGACGCTGTCGGCGCGCTCGGGCCTCTCCTCGCCGACGAAGGGCCTGGATGACATCCTCATCACCAACGCGATGGATTACTTCCAGGTGATGAAGACGAGCTATGTGAACGCCAACCTGCCGGTCCCGACGAACATCTACGGCGATCCGAACAACCCGTCGCTGCCGGCGTACATCTTCGCCGGTCCGCTGACCAACCCCGACACGAACGCCTTCGGGCAGGTCACCAAGGCGACCGTTGCCAACTACGCGTATCCGAACGACAAGTCGCTCATCATGGGTGCCAGCACGGGCACGAACTGGTGGAAGGCGGTGTTCGGCGAGCGCGCCCCGGTCGGGGATTACAACCTGAACGTCGCCGGCTCGGGTGAGGATCACACCTACGGCGTGTCGGGCAACTACTTCGACCAGAAGGGTACGGCGGCGTACAACGACTTCCGTCGTGGAAGCGTCCGCGCCAACACGCAGTTCAACCGCGGCAAGTTCACCTTCGGTGAGAACGCCGCGATCGCAGCCGAGAAGTCGTACGGCGGCATGGGCGACCCGGGTGGGTACGCCGAGGACGGCATCATGGGCAAGAACATCATGATGCAGCCGATCATCCCGATCTACGACATCGCGGGCAACTTCGCCGCCGGTAAGGCGACGGGGCTGGGCAACCAGAGCAACCCGCTCAAGTTCGCCTACGAGCGTCGCAACAACATCAACCGCAACAACAAGGTCTTCGGCAACACCTTCGCCGGATACCAGGTGCTGCCGTCGCTCGCGCTGCGCAGCAGCATCGGCTTCAACCAGAACGACGCGAACTTCCGGGGCTTCAACCCGATCACGCCCGAGAACTCGGAGCCCAACAACGTCAACTCGTTCAACGAGCAGCAGACGAACAACTTCGACTGGACGTGGACGAACACGGCGCGCTACAACAAGTCGCTGGGCTCGCACACGATCAACCTGCTCGCCGGACAGGAAGCCAACCACAGCCAGTATCGTGGCATCTTCGGCTCCGAGGCGGCGTTCAAGTCGACGACTCCGGACAACCTGTACCTGCAGTCCGCTCTCGGCGACGCGTCGACGATGTCCGTGAACTCGAACGGAAGCCAGAGCGCTCTGCTGTCGTACTTCGGCAAGGCGGACTACAACTTCCAGGACAAGTACGTCGCGAACTTCACGGTTCGGCGCGACGGCTCGTCGCGTCTCGGTCCGGATCACCGTTGGGGCACCTTCCCGGCGTTCGGCCTCGGCTGGCGCATCACGAAGGAGTCGTTCCTCGAGAACAACAAGATCCTGTCGGACGCCATGCTGCGCTTCAGCACCGGCATCACGGGCAACCAGCAGATCCCGTCGGGCCGCATCCTGAACCAGTACGGCGGCGATCGCGGCGACACGTACTACGACATCGCCGGTACGAACAGCTCGATCGTCCCCGGCTTCCGTCTGACGGCGCTCGGTAACCCCGATCTGCGGTGGGAGGAGAACAAGGCGACGAACTTCGGCGCCGACATCGCACTGTTCAACGGCTACCTGAACGTCATCGCGGACTTCTACACCCGTAAGACGAACAACCTGCTCTTCAACCCGCAGCTTCCGGCCACCGCCGGCTTCGTGGGCGCGAGCGGGCAGCCGATCGTCAACATCGGCAGCATGTCGAACAAGGGCTTCGATATCTCTATCGGCCACCAGGGCGACAAGTGGAACGCGACCCTGCAGGGCGGTCACTACAAGAACACGATCGACCAGATCGACGGCGTGCAGAAGTTCTTCTACGGCCCGGTCGCGACCCGGTTCGGTAACCAGGTCATCAACAAGGTCGGCCAGCCGCTCGGTTCCTTCTATGGCTTCGTGGCGGACGGGTTCTTCAAGGATTCGACCGATATCGCCAACTCGCCCAAGCAGGACGGTGCCAAGCCGGGCCGCCTCCGCTGGAAGGACGTGAACGGCGACGGGAAGATCACCGCGGACGACCGGACGATCATCGGCAGCCCGCACCCGAAGTTCACGAGCTCGCTCGATCTCGGATACCGCTACGGCAACTTCGACATCAGCGGCACGGTGTTCGGCTCGTTCGGCAACGACATCTTCGACAACCAGAAGGAGTGGTACGTCTTCCGCGAGTTCTCGACGAACGTCCGGAAGGACCTCCTGGCCAACTCGTGGACGCCGACCAACCTGAACGCGAAGTATCCGCGCATCGACGTGCAGGACAACTTCAGCTCGGCGATCAGCAGCTTCTACGTCGAGGACGGCTCGTACGTCCGGATGCGCAACCTGCAGCTCGGCTACAACGTTCCTGCCTCGCTGTCGCGGTGGCTCTCGGCGACGCGCGTGTACGTCCAGGCGGAGAACCTCTTCACGATCACCGGCTACGACGGCCTCGATCCGTCGCTGCCCGCTGCTGACATCAACGGTGCCGCCGGCGACATCCGCGACCAGTACCGTGGTGTGGACCGTGGCGTCTATCCGTCGAGCCGCACGTTCAGCGTCGGCATCACCGCTTCGTTCTAATCGATGAGTCACCTCAAGGAGAGAGCCGCAATGATGAAGGCATCGAGGCAGCCGATGCTCCTCGGAACGGCGCTGATGTTTCTGGCGGCAGGTACGCTGTTCGGTTGTAAGGACAGCTTCCTGACCGACGCGGCGGCAGCGCAGGGAGTGTTGGATCAGAGCATTCTGGCGAACCAGGCCGGCGTCGAGGGCAACCTCATCGCTGCCTATCGCGCGCTGGATTGGACGAGTGGGGGCAACATCTCGCAGGCGGCCGCTGCCAGCGACTGGGTGTGGGCCAGCATCACCAGTGACGATGCGTACAAGGGATCGGAGCCCAGCGACTTCAACGCCCTGAACGACATCGAGATGTATTACTGGAACACCGGTCTCGCCGACGGTGTGTTGAACGACAAGTGGAAGGCGATCTATGAGGGCGTCAGCCGAGCGAATGCGACGCTGAACCTCATGGCGCAGGTGGTGAAGGACAAGCCGACCGCGATCAGTGCGGCCGATCAGAAGGGGATCACGGGCGAGGCCAACTTCCTCCGTGCTCACTACATGTTCGAGGCGTATAAGATCTTCGGAAACGTCCCATACCTTCGGGAGGCAGACGACATTCGCAAGCAGGCCATCGCGAAGTCGGCGGTCGGCGACGAGATCGTGAAGGACCTCGATGTCGCCATTGCCAACCTCGCCACGACGCCGCGCAACGGTCAGGTCGGTCGCGCGACGCAGTGGACGGCGAAGGCGTACAAGGGCAAGGTCCTGATGTACCAGAAGAAGTACCCCGAGGCGAAGACCGTGCTGGAAGACGTCGTGAAGAACGGGCCCTACGACCTCGAGACGAGCTTCGATCACGTCTGGACGGGCTTCAAGGCGTTCGAGAACGGAAAGGAGACCATCTTCGCCTATCAGGCTTCGGCGAACGACGGTGAGCCGAGCGGCAACAACGCCAACTACGGCGAGCGGCTCAACTTCCCGCACTCGGGTAGCCCGTTCGGCTGCTGCGGCTTCCACCAGCCGTCGCAGAACCTGGTCAACTACTTCAGGACGGATGTGAACGGTCTGCCGCTGGCGCTCTCGGATTCGGCCAACTGGAACAAGTCCAACGCCGATCTGGACGCCGCGACGGGCGCGACCACCAACCTCGATCCGCGTCTGGACTGGACGGCCGGCCGCGATGGCGTGCCGTTCAAGGATTGGGGCAAGCATGACCCGACCTGGATCCGTAACCAGGCGAACGGTGGGTTCTACAGCGCGAAGAAGAACGTGCACGAGAAGGCGTCGGGCGCGCAGAGCAGCGTGGGTTGGGTCAACACGCAGCTCAACTCGGTCAACATCCACCTCCTCCGCTACGCCGACATCCTGCTGCTTCTCGCAGAGGACTACGTGGAGCTGGGGACCCCGACGCTCGCCGAGCCCCTCGTGAACAAGGTCAGAGCCCGTGCGATGAAGACGGCGCAGGGGCCGGGGACCGGCGCGTCGGACATCGCCGTGCCGATCAACTCGACGAGCATCACGTGGGCGAAGTACAACATCGCGCTGTGGCCGGTCGCGACGTTCGCGAACCAGGGGACTGCTCGGGATGCTGTCCGGGCCGAGCGTCGTCTGGAACTGGCGATGGAAGGTCAGCGCTTCTATGACCTGAGGCGTTGGGGCGTCCTGAAGCAGACGATCGACGGGTACGTCAACGGCGTCGGTGGTGGCGCAGAGAACACCCGTCGCCTGTACATGGCGAGCGCCGCGCCCATCGCGGCGAAGCACGACAACTTCCCCATCCCGTCCACGCAGGTCGAGCTGAGCAAGGTCGACGGCGAGGCGCGGGTTCCGCAGACCGCCGGCTGGTAAATCACAGTCCGGAACAAACGGGGCGCTGGTCCAATCGGACCAGCGCCCCGTTTGTTTTTTGCCGAAGTGAATGCGGGACTGCGAGAACGCGGAGCGCCGTTCGTCATCGCGAGTGACTGTGTCGAGTCGAGGGAGCTACGGCTAACGGTGAGGCCGGCGTCGAGCTCGGGACGCTCCTGCGTGCCGCAGTTTCACGCGGAGGGCGCGGAGCGGTGCACCAACGTAGGCCACACACCGCCCGGGCCCGCGGAGGGCGCGGAGCATGGCGGAGAGATCTCTCTGCCGGACTATCAATGCTTTTGGAGTCGTGGATGGGTATGACGGGTGAGCCTGCGCGTGGAGCTCGACCCGGAGAGCAGTTCTCCGCGCCTCCGCGATCCTCCGCGTGCTCCGCGTGAAAATCCGGCGCAGCGATCTGTCGGTGCAGATCCCTCGACTCACTGTGCTCGCTCGGGATCACTACTACTAGCTCAGTTTGCGCGAAAGGGTCAGACTCCAGCGGGGTCTGACCCCATGACATGCGCTCGCTGGGGGGGCCGCGAGTGCGAAACGGCCCCGGAGCGCTGAAGCGTCCCGGGGCCGTCACTCAGTCGCCTACTCACCAACGCACTGACTTCTTCAGTGTGAGGACGCGGTGGTGGGCCGGGCCGGTGTGCGGCGGCGAACCGCAAACGCTTGCAGCGTGTCGCCGGTGTTGGCGACGATCAGCGTGCTGCCGGTGGGGGTGCTGGCGAGAGCGATGCCCGCGACGTCTCGCGTTGCGAGGAGGCCGCTCTGCCGCGACGAGACGGGTGTGAAGTGCCCGTGCCCGTCACCGCGCAGCCAGAGTCCGTTGCCGGCGTCGAAGCGCGGCGTGTTCGGCTCGGTGTCGTACTGGTTGCCGGCGACGATCAGATCGAGGTGGCCGTCGCCGTCGACGTCGTGGACGACGATGCCGCGGACTGGCGATATCTGCGCCATGTCGGGGAGCGGCGTCGCGGTGAACTTGCCGCCGCCGTCGTTGTGCAGCATGACGCTGGCGAAGGTATCCGCCTCGTAGTGCGTGGCCTTCTCAAGCTGCGATGGAGTGAGGAGCT
>DASVNI010000160.1:0-5543 GCA_036383935.1 Gemmatimonadaceae bacterium
GGCGGCGAGCCCGGTGTCGGACGTCTCTTCGCCGCAGCCAATCCGCTCGCTCGCCGCAACACGATCACGGAGTTCTCGCACAAGCTCGCGAGCGTGCCGCTGGCGTTCCAGCCGGGCACGCGCTGGTCGTACGGCATCTCCGTCGACGTCCAGGCCGCGCTCGTCGAGCGCATCTCCGGTCAGCCGTTCGGCGAGTACGTGCGCCAGCACGTGCTCAACCCATTGAAGATGCGCGAGACGCGCTACCTCGTCCCCGCGAGCGATCAGCGTCGCTTCGCCGTCCTCTATCAGCGCAACCGCGACAGCAGCTGGACGCGCACTCCGGACTCGACGTACCGCGCGTTCAACACGCAGCCCTGGCCACTCGAGCCTGGCGCGTTCGGTCTCACCTCCACGCTCGACGACTACCTGCGCTTCACGCGCATGCTGCTCAACGGGGGTGAGCTCGACGGCGTGCGCATCCTCAAGCCCGAGACCGTGCAGCTCATGGCGACGAACCACCTCCCCGCCACGGTGAAGGACAGCTCGTTCCTGCCGAGCAAGGGCCAGGTCGGCTTCGGCATCGACTTCGCCGTGCGCGTTGCACCGCCGAAGTCCGCCGCCGAGAACAACGGCGCGGTGGGTGAGTTCTTCTGGGACGGTCTCGCCAGCACGGTGTTCTGGGTCGATCCGAAGAACCAGCTCACCGCCGTGCTCTTCACCCAGATGCTGCCCTTCGACCAGGTGAAGCTGCACAAGAGCTTCCGCGACGCGGTCTATGGTCCGATCACCACGCCGCTCCAATAATTCTCGATGCGTCTGAAGATCCTCCTCGTCCTGATCGCCGGCACGGCTGCGTGCGCGGCTCATCATCCCGCGGGCGCAGCCAGCTCGCCCCCGTCGCGCGCTGCAGTCGCCGATTCCACGAAGTCGACTGCGCCGGGTCGCGGTGGGCTCTCGACCCCGCTCGCTGATCCTTTCCCGAGCACCTACCGCCCCTTCGCGTCGCGGCCAACGCTGATCCGCAACGTCACGATTCTCACGGCCGCGGGGCCGACCATCCACAACGGCAGCGTACTCCTGCGCGACGGCAAGATCGCCGACGTGGGTGCGAGCGTGACGGCGCCCGCGGACGCGGTCGTCATCGACGGCACGGGCAAGTACGTCACGCCCGGCATCATCGACAACCATTCCCACATCGGGGCTGGCGGTGTTCCCGACGACGAGGGCGCGCAGACGAACGACGTCAACGAGGCGATCGCGCCGGTCACCGCCAACGTCTGGGTCGAGCACTCGGTGTGGCCGCAGGATCCACACTTCCCGCGCAGCCTCGCCGGCGGCGTCACGACGATCCAGGTGCTCCCCGGATCGGCCAATCTCATCGGCGGGCGCAGCGTGGTCCTGAAGGTCGTCCCGTCGCGCACCGTGCAGGGGATGAAGTTTCCCGGCGCCAGGTACGGGTTGAAGATGGCGTGCGGGGAGAATCCCAAGCGCGTCTATCAATCGCGCGGCCCGTCGACGCGCATGGGCAACGTCGCCGGTTATCGCGCGGCGTGGATCGAAGCGGAGCGCTACCGCCGCAAGTGGGACAAGTGGAACGCCGACCACAAGGGCGATCCCCCGGAGCGCAACCTCGGCCTCGAGACGCTGGCCGAAGTGCTACGCGGCAACATCCTCGTCCACAATCACTGCTATCGGGCGGACGAGATGGCGCAGATGATCGACATCGCGCGCGAGTTCGGCTACTCGATCCGCGCGTTCCATCACGGGGTCGAGGCCTACAAGATCGCCGACCTGCTCGCGCGCGATTCCATCGCCGCGTCGGTGTGGGCGGATTGGGGCGCGTTCAAGATGGAGTCGGCGGACGCCGTGCGCGGGAACATGGCCCTGCTCACGCGCGCCGGAGTGCGCACAGTCATGCACTCCGACGATCCCGACGGCGAGCAGCGCCTCAACCAGGAAGCCGCCAAGGCGATGGCCGAGGGAAACCGGATCGGCGTCCCCATCTCCGAGGACGACGCCGTGAAGTGGATGACGATCAATCCCGCCTGGACACTCGGCATCGACAACGTGACGGGCTCGATCGAGCGCGGCAAGAACGCCGACGTCGTCCTCTGGAGCGGAGATCCGTTCAGCGTGTACTCGCGCGCCGAGAAAGTCTGGATCGACGGAGCCATGCTGTTCGATCGGCTCGATCCCGCGGCAAAGTGGCGCACCGACTTCGAGCTGGGATTCGTGCCCGAGAATCGCGGAGGGGCCCGATGATGCGCGCCCGACTTTCCATGACGCTGGCGCTCGTCGCGTCGCTCCTCGCACCGAGCGTCGTTGGGGCGCAGACGATCGCGATCGTCGGCGGCAAGGTATATCCGGTCAGCGCTCCGCCGATCGACAACGGCACCGTGCTCATTCGCGACGGACGTATCGTCGCTGTTGGATCGTCCGTCACGGTTCCGGCCGGCGCACAGCGCATCGACGCGACGGGCAAGGTCGTGACGCCCGGCTTCGTCAACGGCGCGTCGCGCGTCGGACTGGAAGAGATCAACTCCGTGCCCGCGACGCGCGAGGTCGTTGCGAAGGGACGCGAGCGGATCGCGCCCGCCTTCAGGCCATGGGAAGGATTGAACCCTCGGTCCGTGCTGATCGGACAGACTCGGGACGCCGGCATCACCGCGATCGTCGCCATGCCCGCCGGCGGGCTGATCTCCGGACAGGCTGGTGTCCTGCGACTCGTGAGCGGCGGCGTGTCCGACATGCTCCTGCGCGGACCGGTCGGCATGGTGGCGAATCTGGGGCCCGCCTACGGCCCGAACTTCACGCCGCGCGGCGAGACGTTGACTCGCCTGCGCGAGATCCTCGAGGACACGCGCGTCTTTCGCACTCGGCGCGCCGACTTCGAGCGTGCGCAGACCCGCCAGCTCGTCGTGAGCCGCATCGACATGGAGGCGCTCGTTCCCGTGCTCGAGGGACGCGTTCCGCTGATCGTCAGCGTCGACCGGGCGAGCGACATCGAGACGGCGATGAAGATCGCGCGCGAGTACAACCTCCGGTTGATCGTGATGGGAGGCGCCGAGGCGTGGATGCTCGCCGATCGTCTCGCTGCCGCGAAGATCCCCGTGCTCACCGGCGCGATGACGAACGTCCCGACACAGTTCGCCACACTCGGTCAGCGGCAGGAGAACGCCGGCCTGCTCGCGAAGGCCGGCGTGCCGGTCACGCTCATCGGCAACGCCGACGGTGGCTCCGGCGACGCGTTCACCGCGCGCAATGTGCGGTACGAAGCGGGCAACGCGGTTGCGTACGGCATGGAGTACAACGCCGCGCTGCGCGCCATCACGCTGACGCCGGCGGAGATCTTTGGCGTCGCCGACCAGGTCGGCTCCCTCGCGGCGGGAAAGCGGGCGGACGTCGTGATCTGGAGCGGCGATCCATTCGAGTTCAGCTCACACGCGGAACACGTCTTCGTGAACGGCGTGCAGCTGAGCACGACCACTCGCGAAGATCTGCTCGAAGCACGTTACAAGTCACTGCCGCCAAGCTACCGAAACCCGTAGCTAGCCCCTGGGGTCAGCGTCACAGACTCTGACCCCCTGTCACACCGGAGCGTACTCACCCCCGTAGTTATCCCATCGCCGCGATCGTCTCCAGCTCCTCCCACCGCGCGATCAGCGCTTCGATCTCGGCCGACAACGCAGCCAGCCTGCCCTGTGCCTCCACGACGGCGCCCCCGTCGCGGAGCAGGGCAGGGTCGGCGAGCGATGCGTACACCGTCTCGCGCTCGCGCTCCCGCGCGTCGATCTGCTCGGGGAGCGCATCGAGCTCCGCCCGTTGCTTGAACGTGAGCTTTGGCTTCTTCGGCTCACGGGACGACGGAGGCTTGGGTGCGGTATGCTTCGCCGGCGCTGGCGCAGCTGACGGCGCGATGCTCGCCCGCTGGCGCACCCAGTCCGAGTAGCCGCCCGCATACTCGCCGATCCGTCCTCCCCCCTCGAGCACGAGCGTGCTCGTGACGGTGTTGTCGAGGAAGTCGCGGTCGTGGCTCACGAGCAGCAGCGTGCCCTCCAGCTCGACGAGCAGATTCTCCAGCAGGTCGAGCGTCTCCATGTCGAGATCGTTCGTCGGCTCGTCCATCACGAGCAGGTTGAACGTCCGCGTGAACAGCCGCGCCAGCAGCAGCCGGTTGCGCTCGCCGCCGGACAGCGCGCGCACCGGCGTGCGCGCCCGATCGGGAGCGAAGAGGAAATCGCGCAGGTAGCCGTGCACGTGGCGCCGCTGCCCGCCGACGCTCACGAACTCCGCGCCATCGGCGACGCTGTCGAACACGCTCCGCTCCGGATCGAGCTGTTCGCGCAGCTGATCGAAGTAGGCGATCTCGAGTCCCGTTCCGAGACGCACCGTTCCTGCGTCGGGCGCGAGCTCGCCGAGCAGGAGGCGGAGCAGCGTCGTCTTCCCCGAGCCGTTCGGTCCGATCACGCCGACGCGGTCGCCGCGCATGATCGTCGTGCTGAAGTCGCGCACGATCGGCCGGTTGCCGCGCGAGAAGCTCACGTCGCGCGCTTCGATGACGAGCCGTCCCGAGCGCTCGGCCTCCTGCGCCTGCAGCCGCACCGCGCCCGCCCGCTCGCGTCGCGCGCGTCGCTCCACCCGCAGCGCTTCGAGTGCGCGCACGCGTCCCTCGTTCCGCGTGCGCCGTGCCTGGATCCCCGTGCGGATCCACACCTCCTCCTTCGCCAGCTTCTTGTCGAACTCCGCCCACTCGCGCGCTTCGGCGTCGAGCGACGCCGCCTTGCGCTCGACGTAGCGATCGTAGTCCGCGCCCCAGTCCACGAGGTTGCCGCGGTCGAGCTCCACGATCCGCGTCGCCACGCGCCGCAGGAAGGCGCGGTCGTGCGTGACGAACAGCAGCGTGGTCCCGCGCTCGATCAGGAACTCCTCCATCCACTCGATCGCGTCCACGTCGAGATGGTTCGTCGGCTCGTCGAGCAGGAGGACGTCGGGCTGCCGCACGAGCGCCCGCGCCAGCAGCGTTTGGCGCTTCCGTCCTCCCGACGCCGTCGCGAACTCCGCGTCCGGGTCGAGCCCGAGGTGCTGGAGCACCGTGTCCACGCGCGTCTGCAGCTCCCACGCGCCGGCCGCGTCGAGCTCGTGATGCAGGCGGTCCAGCTCCCGCAGCGCCGCGTCACTCTGCTCCACTGCCACGCGATGGCTGGCCGCATGGTAGCGCGACAGCAGTCCCCCCGCCGGCCCGAGCCCCTCCGCCACGACGTCGAAGGTCGTCCCCGCCACGTCGTCGGGGATCTCCTGCGCGAGCCGCGTGACGGTGATCCCCGTCTGCCACACGACCTCCCCGTCGTCCGGTGCGATGCTCCGGTCGAGCAGCTTCATGACGGTCGTCTTCCCCGCTCCATTGCGCCCGAGCAGACAGACGCGCTCTCCCCGCTCGATGCCCAGATCGGCGTGGTCGAGCACGGGCGGTCCGCCGAAGGCGACGCTGACGGAGCGAAGTGCGAGAAGTGCCATGCCTCAGAAGTTAGCGGGCGACTCCCCTGTCATCCCGAGCGAGCGCA
>DASVNI010000161.1:0-1895 GCA_036383935.1 Gemmatimonadaceae bacterium
CGGCGCGAGAGTGAACAGTTACTCGCGGCGACGATCACACTGCAGGACGCCAAACCACTCTACCTCGAGTATCAGGCTGCGGGCGTCGATTTCGCTCAGCCGCTGCAGACGGAACCCTGGGGCGCTCGGACCTTCGTCGTGCGCGATCCGGATGGGAACCGCCTGCTGTTCGCCGGGGCGGCTGAATAGCGACCGGGTCGTTAGGTGCGGCTCGGGTACTAGCAGGCTACGGAAAAAGGTGAATAAAGTGATGGCGTCGTACGCGCGCGATGGTTAGCGTGATGCGACCCGACCGAGCGAGTGTCGTTATGCGCGGCATCGAACCGCACCAGGTGACGCTGTTCAGCTACGTCTCGCTGGAGTCCCGGATCCCGGCCACGCATCCGCTGCGCGCGATCCGGCCGATGGTCGATACCGCACTCGCGGCGCTCTCGCCCACGTTCGACGCGATCTACAAGGCCGGCGGTCGGCCGTCGATTCCGCCCGAGCATCTGCTGCGCGCGCTCCTGCTCCAGGTGCTGTACACGATTCGCAGCGAGATCCAGCTCATGGAGCAGCTCGAGTACAACCTGCTCTACCGCTGGTTCGTCGGGCTCGGCGTCGACGAGTCGGTGTGGGACGTGAGTGTGTTCACGAAGAACCGCGAGCGCCTGCTCACCGGCGCGGTCGCCGACGGCTTCTTCGCCGCCGTCCTCGCCCAGGCGAAGGCGGCCGACCTGCTCGCGGGCGAGCACTTCACGGTCGACGGCACGCTCGTGCGCGCGTGGGCGGGGCAGAAGAGTTTCCAGCGCGACCCGGCCAAGACGGCCCGCACGCCGGCCGCCGACCCGCCCGGGGGCACGCGGAATCCAACGGTGAACTTCCACGGCGAGCGGCGGAGCAACGCGACGCACACCTCGACCACCGACCCCGAGGCCTGCCTGGCGCGGCACGGGACGGGGAAGGAGTCGCAGCTCGCCTACGAGGCGACGCTCTTGATGGAGAACCGGCACGGCTTGGCCGTGGGCGCCGTGGTGAGTGCCGCCACCGGCCCGCGGGCCGAGCGCGACAACGCGGCGGTGCTGGTGGCGAGCGCGCCGTACCGGCAGGCGCGCGTCACCGTCGGCGCGGATAAGGGCTTCGACACGCGCGACTGCGTCGACGAGTTGCGCGCGCTCGAGGCGACCCCGCACGTGGCGCAGAACATTCACGTGAATCATCCGAGCGCGATCGACGCCCGGACGACCCGCCACCCCGGCTACGCGGTGAGCCAGCGCGCGCGGAAGCGGATCGAGGAGATCTTCGGCTGGCTCAAGACGGTCGGGCTGTGCCGGCAGACGCACTTCCGCGGCACGGCCCGCGTCGGCTGGATGGTGACCTTTGCGACCGCGGTCTACAACTTGGTGCGGATGCGCCGGCTGGTGGCGGCGTGAGCCGCCCCCGCCCACGCTCCCCTCGCGCCCGGCACCTAACGCGAGTGCCGGAACGCGGGGCTCGGCGCACCCACCGCGGTCGGAAACGGCATAAACCAGTTGCGTCAAACGCTATTTCCGTAGCCTGCTAGTGGATCGAATCCGAGTTCCTGATAGCACCGCGTGTCATTCCGAGCGAAGGCGCGTAGCGCCGGAGTCGAGGAATCGAGACTTTACTGGTAGAGCGGCCCCTCTTATCGAGAGACTCTCGATTCCCGTTCGTCGCTTGCGCTCCTCAGGGCAGGCTCTCGACTCGCTGCGCTCGCTCGGAATGACACGCTATCCGGACTTCCGACGCGTTCCACTAGGGGGAGAAGTCGGCGTTGAAGAGCGGAAGGACGCGTGTGCCTGACGGGTTGCTGCGCGCGATGTTGATCAGCCCGATCTGCACGCCGCGGAGATCGCGCGCGTAGTTCACGAGGCTGATCGTCCAGCCCTCCTGGC
>DASVNI010000162.1:0-6837 GCA_036383935.1 Gemmatimonadaceae bacterium
AGAGCTCACCCACGGTGAGCTCGTGCCGATCGAGCAGCAGGAGCAGCCGACTCCGGGTAGGGTCGGCGAGCGCCGTGAGGCGATCGAAGATGGGGCGGGTCTGTATCATCCGTGTATCCGGATGGAAGGTTGGTGCGCTCGGAGGGTTATGTCAATGGGAGGCGGTTTTCCGTTCTCGGTGGTCGGTTGCAAGTCGACCTCGGGAAGCTCCTGGCTTCCCGAGGTCGTCCGAAAACCGAAAACCGTTCACGGCGCGCTCCGCGCGCCCCCCTACTTGGTGCTCACATCCTCCCTCGGCCATGCCGCCTGTGGGCCAGTCGGGGTATTTTTTCCGGCCACTACCGGCGCAGCAATGGCGCACAAGAGCGCCAGTCGTTCCTGGGGAAGGGAGACCCAATCATCCGGGACCTGGTTCAGCCGACGACGGTCGGTGCCGTCCTCGCGCTCGAACACCAGCCAGCCCTTTCGGAACTGCGGATCCATCAGATGAGCCCGGGCAGGGGGAGTCTCCACGTGCCACACGCGCCAGTGAACCCCATCCTTGTCGGCAAATTCGATCAGTCCCATCAGTCCCGCCTCCTTCTCAGAACTCATGTCGCGGTTGCGGCTGCGCCGCCTCGCGCCAGCGGACCCCGTAAGGGCAAGTAGCGGGCCCACTGTAGCTTGCGTCACGTCCGGCGGGTGATCCAATGTTGCATCTCCCCTCTACCGAGCCGATGCGAGACGACCTCCTTCAGAGCCCGCTCAGCAGGCGTGCTTTCGTCGCGACGACCTGCGCCACCGCGGCAGCCACGGCACTCGTTCCCCTCGTTCCTCATCGGGGAGATGCTGCTCCATCTCCCGCTCCATCACCGCGCAAATCGATCTCGGCCGCATCACACGTCGCCGAAGTCGAGGAGCGATCGATCGCCGAATGGCAGGGGGCGCTCGCACGCGGTGAGCTCACGTCGCGCGATCTCGTCCAGCGGTATCTGCAGCGCATCGAGTCGCTCGATCGCAAGGGACCGATGTTGCATGCCGTGCTCGAGTCGAATCCCGACGCGCTCGACATCGCGACAGTGCTCGACGCCGAACGGCGCGCGGGCAAGACGCGTGGTCCGATGCACGGCATCCCCGTGCTCGTGAAGGACAACATCGATACAGTCGACCGGATGCACACCACCGCCGGCTCGGAGGCACTCGTCGACGGATCACCAGAACGCGATGCGTTCGTCGTCGAGCGGCTGCGCGCGGCGGGCGCCATCCTGCTCGGCAAGACGAACCTCAGCGAGTGGGCGAACTTTCGCTCGACGCACGCCTCCAGCGGCTGGTCCGCGCGCGGCGGCCAGGCGCGCAACCCGTACGCGCTCGATCGCACTCCGTCGGGCTCCAGCTCGGGTTCGGCGATCGCGGTGGCGTCGAACTACTGCACCGTCGCCGTCGGCACGGAGACCGACGGCTCCATCACGTCGCCTTCGGCCGCGTGCTCGCTCGTCGGCCTCAAGCCGACCGTCGGCCTCGTGAGCCGCAGTGGCATCGTACCGATCTCGCACACACAGGACACCGCCGGCCCGATGTGCCGCTCGGTCGCCGACGCCGCCGTCCTGCTCACCGTGCTCGCCGGCGCCGACCCGCGTGATGCCGCGACGGCGAAGGCACGCACCGCTGACTACGTCGCCGCGCTCGACGCGAACGGACTGAAAGGCGCGCGCATCGGCGTGGCGCGGGAGAAATACACGGGCTACAGCGTCGCCGCGGACGCCGCGCTCGAACGAGCACTCGCCGTGATGAAAGATCGCGGCGCCATCATCGTCGACCCGGCCGACATCCCGACCGCCGGCAAGTTCGACGATGCGGAGTTCGAGGTGCTGCTCTACGAGTTCCGCCCCGATCTCGAACGCTACCTCGCCACACGGCCTCCCGGCTCACGCGCTCGAACGCTGAATGATCTCATCGCATTCAACCGCGCCCATGCCGACGTCGAGATGCCGTACTTCGGTCAGGAGATCTTCGAGCGCGCGGCGAAGAAGGGGCCGCTCACGAGCAAGGAGTACCGCACGGCCCTCGCGACCTGCCGAGAGCTCTCCCGTACCAAGGGACTCGACGCCGCATTCGCGAAGCACCGCGTCGACGCCATCGTCGCCCCGACGCAGGGCCCTCCGTCGTTGATCGACCTCGTGAACGGCGATCCGGCAGGAGGGAGCAGCACCTCGCCCTGCGCCGTCGCCGGCTACCCGGCGATCACGGTCCCCATGGGCTACACCCGCGGTCTCCCACTCGGCATCACCTTCATGGGTCGCGCCTGGAGTGAAGCGACGCTGCTGAAGCTCGCCTATGCGTTCGAGCAGGCATCCAGGGTGCGGAAGCCGCCGACCCTCGCGAAAAGCGCAGAACTGACTTGAGTGCGTGAGCGCGGTGTCATCCCGAGCGAGCGAAGCGAGTCAAGGGATCTGCACTTCTGGATCGCTGCGCCAGTGATTTCACGCGGAGGCGCGGAGGATCGCGGAGGCGCGGAGGACCGCTCTCGGGGTCGAGCTCCACGCACAAGCTCACCCGTCATATCCATCCACAACCTCAAAAATCGCTCCGCGCCTCCGCGTGAAATCCCTTGCGCGATATCGCCAGAAAGTCGAACGGCCTCGGAGCGCAGGAGCGTCCCGAGGCCGTTCAATCAACTCACCAACTCACCAACTCACGCGCGCAAAAGCGCGCTCAGTGCACCGCGACTCCGCGATCCGCCTGCGGTAGCACTGCCTCGTCCGGGTTGATCCGCTGGGCGCGATAGCCACCCTGGCGCTTGTCGTTGAGCCAGAGGAGGAGGAACACCACTGCCGCGACGCCGGCGAAGGGAACGAGGCGCTTGAAGGAGGTGCGTCCACCGAAGTTCTCCGCCGGTCCGAGCAAGTTCGACACGCTCGTGAGAGCGGGGTCGGCGATTCCCAGGCCCGTGACCGCGCGCATCGCGTTCGCGGTCTCGATCGGCGGCAGCGTGCCGCTCTTGCCGGCCGCCACGATCTTGTTCGCCGCGTCGATCGCCTTCTGCACGTCGGCCTTCTGCGCCGCCGTCGGCACCGAAGGTAGCTTCGCCGTCAGCGCGGCACTCGCTGAGTCGAGCGTGGCTACCACGGCCGGCTGCTCGGCGACGAACCGCTGGTGCGACGTCTCGTCGGCGACCTTCCCCAGCCAGGGCGACGTCACGAGTCCGACGATGCCCATGCCGGCGCCGCCCATCAGCGCGAGCCCGAGCGCGCCGCTGCGCGGCACGCGCTCCGAGACGAAGCCGAGCATCGTCGGCCAGACGAAGCAGACGCCGAGGAAGAACACGGTGGCGGCAACGAGCGCGGTGACCATCGTCTGCGCACCGCTGAGCAGGTACAGCCCGCCCGCCGCGACGATCATCGACGAGAACAGGATCCCCGTCGGTGACAGCGCCTTGATGAGCGGGCCGGACGCGACGCGTCGCAGAACCGCCATGAGAAGGCTGCCATACACGAGGATGAGGATGCCCGGCACGCCACCCGACTGCAGCACCGCCGGGATCCAGCGGCCCGGTCCAAGCTCGATGCTCGCCGTGATGAACATCGTCGCCAGCATCAGCAGAAAGAGGGGGGACGTCAGCGTCGTCGCGAACATCGCGCCCGTCGAGACGCCGGACTGCTGATTCTCCGTGGCCGGGAACTCCTCCTTCAACATGAGGAAGATGTAGACGACGGCCGGGATCAGGATGAGGCCGAGGCGAACCTTCCACGAGGTGATGCCGATCTGCGCGAGCCCGAAGCTGGCGAGGCCGCCGAGCACGATCCCGCCCGGCCACCACATGTGGAACTGATTCAGGCGGTGCGCCTTCCGTTCGGGATACAGCGTGACGACGAGTGGATTGCACACCGCTTCGATCAATCCGTTGCCGAGCGAGATGACGAGCGCCCCGATGAACAGCGTCCAGAACCCGGTGGCGGTGATCATGATCAGCACGCCGAGCACGTGACACACCATCGCGACGCGGGTGAGGAACTTCATCCCCAGCACGTCGCAGAGGGGTCCGAGCAGGATGATCGAGACCGAGAACCCCCAGATGGCAGCGCCGCCGATGAAGCCGACCTGCTGGTTGTCGAGAATGAACTGCGATTTGAGAGCGCCGAGAATGTCACCGATAACGGCAAATGCAACGGCGGAGACGGCGAGCGCGCAGCACGAGGCGACGAAGAGTCGGTCGCGGTGAATCCCCTCGAGCGATGCGGGCGGTGCGGTTGAAGCGCTTGATGCGGCCATCGGGCTTCCTCTCGGTGTGAGAACTGACGGATGGCCGGGGGGTCGGCACATCCGCGGGGAGGTACGCTTACGTTACGACCAGGTGGGGCCGGCTTGCGAGTAGCGGGCGCAGAAAGGCCAGCCCCTCACGTGCCAGAGTATCGGAGTCGGGGGCCAGGGGGCGCCAGATGGCGGCCGCCCGGGCGATGGCCTCCACGCGATCCGAGAAGGTCTCGATCACGACGCGGCCGGTATACCCGATCTCCTGGAGCGCCCTGGCCACGTCGTGCCAGGGCAGGGAGCCGGTGCCAGGGGTGCCGCGGTCGTTCTCGGCGACCTGCAGGTGCACGAGGCGGCTGCCGGCCAGGCGCAGCGCATCGCCGACGTGCTTCTCCTCGATGCCAAGGTGGAAGACGTCGAGCGCGAGCCCGACGGAGGGATGATCGACGCGCTCGATCAGCTCGATCGCCTGCGCGGTCGTGTTGAGGAAGCTCGTCTCGAACCGGTTGAGCGTCTCCACGCCGAGCATCACGCCCCGGTCGGCCGCGTACTCGCCCAGCCCGCGCAGCGTCGCCGCCACCTGGGCGACGTCGCGCGCCCGCTCCGCCGGAGTGGAGCGCCAGCAGCGGCCGACCGCGGAGTAGAACGGGCCGGCCACCGTCGGCGATCCGAGCTGCTGCGCCACGTCGATGCACGAGCGGAGATAGCGCACCCCTTCCTCCGCCTCGCCGGCCACGAGCAGGTCGCGTCCCGGTCCGATCACGGCGCAGATCGAGATCTCGATGCCCTGCGCGCGGGCGAGCTCGCCCACCCGCGCGACGTCGAACTGCCCAACGGTTTCGATGGGCAGCTCGATCACGTCGAAGCCGAGCGAGGCGATGTGCGGCAGCAGCGTCTCGAGCACTTCCGTGGTCGCCGGCGAGGTCCAGACCCACGTGCTGACACCCAGCTGCATCGTCTTCGCCCTGCTCACGGTTGCGGGATGGCGATCCGCTCGCCGCCGCGCATCGCCGATTCGTGCGCGCATACGCCCGTCATCGTCCAGTTCGCCGCGGTGCCCGCGTCGACCGCCGCGGGGCGATGGTCGCGGATGGCGCTCACGAACTCGTTCACGAGATGCGGGTGCGAGCCACCGTGGCCGCCGCCCTGGATGAACGACGTGTGCTCGTGCTCCTCGTCGTACACGCCCGCCTTCGTGAAGCCCGCGATCTCCTTCGGCAGGAGACGACCGTAGTCCGGCACCTCGACGCGCTCGGCCTCCTCGAAGCCGGAGAACACGACCGGATTCAGCCCGATCGTCTGCTCCCACTCGAACGAGCGCTCCGTTCCGTAGACATCGAAGCTCTCGCGGTACTGACGGATGGTGTCGAACAGCGAGCGCGTCACCTCGCAGGCGAGGTCGGAGTCCTTCAGCTTCACGAGCGCGCTCTCCACCGCGAACGGTGATCCGTACTGCTTCACGTACTCGTCGCGGATCCGTCCCGAGCCGAAGCAGACCACCGATTCGGCGCGCGTCTGCGCGAGCGCGAGCAGCGGCCCGACGGCATGTGTCGCGTAGTGCATGGGCGGCATGCCGTACCAGTAGTCGGGCCACCCCGGAAGGCTCATGTTCTGCTGGTGCGACCCGCGCAGGAACTGGAGCCTGCCGAGCTTGCCCGACGTCATCAGCTCCTTCGCGAAGAGAAACTCCCGCGTGTAGACGGCGGTCTCCATCATCATGTAGACCTTGCCGCTGCGACGCTCCGCCTCGACGAGCGCGATGCACTCGTCCACCGTCGTGGCCATCGGAACGGTGCAGGCGACGTGCTTGCCCGCGTTCAGTCCCGCCAGCGACATCGGCGCGTGCGCGGCGATCGGCGTGTTGATGTGGACCGCGTCCACCTTCGGATCGGCGAGTAGCGCGTCGTAGCGCTCGTATCGCCGCTCGACGCCGAACTGATCGCCCACTTCCTTCAGCTTGTCCGGGTTGCGCTGGCAGATCGCGTACAGCTCCGTGTCCGGATGTCGCTGGTAGATCGGCAGGAACTCCGCGCCGAATCCGAGTCCGACGACGGCGACGCGGACCGTCATGGCGCCACCTTCATCACGCCCTGCATGGCGCGCCAGTGTCCGGGGAAGGTGCAGATGTACGGATAGTCCCCGCTCTGCTTGGGCGCCACGAACTCGAGGGTGAAGGTCTGCTGCGGATCGACGAGCTTCGTGTTCACGACCACGTCGGGAGTGGGCGGGATGTAATTGCGCTCCGCCGCGTCGGGTGTCTTCGCCATCGCATCGGCGAGTGCGCCGACGGCGTCGAGCGTGCCAGGCTTCACGACGACGAGATTGTGCTGCATCTCGTCCGGGTTGGTGAAGGTGATCTTCACGCGCTGGCTCGGCTTCACGCTGAACGAGGGCAGCGAGAACTTCATCTGGCCGCGCACGACGCTCACCGCGAGCTCCATCACCGGATCCTTCGACGGAGGGTTCATCCAGTCGGGGATCTGCGCCGTCTGCGTGGGGCGGGTGATCGGGCCGACGACATCCTCGACGTACGCACGGAGCAGGCGCTCAGCGACGGGGCGTAGCGGCACGGCCGTACGACGCGCCGCCGGCTCCGATGCACCACCGTTT
>DASVNI010000163.1:0-11526 GCA_036383935.1 Gemmatimonadaceae bacterium
ATGCTGTGGGGCAATCCGCTCTGGCGTCCCGGCGGAGATAGTCGCGCGGCAGCTCGGACACGCGAATGCGGTGCTCGTGCTCAAGGTCTACGGCCGGTTCGCTCCGAGCCAGAAGGAGAGCGACCGGTGGGAGCGCGTCGCGTCCGCTGCAGCTGCCGAGCGGGCTCGTGAGAGCGGCGTGTACCATCCGATGTACCAGGCGCCGCAGCCTAAAACGACGAAGTCGCCCAAGCTGGTGAGCCTGGACGACTTGGCGTATAGCAGGGGCGGGACTCGAACCCGCGACCCCGGCATTATGAGTGCCGTGCTCTAACCACCTGAGCTACCCTGCCCCAAAACGACTCGGCCGGCCCGTTCAAGGCCGGCCGATCGATAGCGGGGGCGGGATTTGAACCCGCGACCTTCGGGTTATGAGCCCGACGAGCTACCAGGCTGCTCCACCCCGCGTCAGTTCATGTAGAATAACGGGCACGCCCTGAGAGTCAAGCCGAACGGAAGGGCGGAACGCACCCTCTCGCAGGGGCGTATCATCAGGGGCAGGAAGCCGTCGCCTTCGGCGAGGTGCAGATCCCTCGACTCGCTGCGCTCGCTCGGGATGACGGACCCGTTTTCGCATTCCCGCGTTCCTCCATCTCCGCACACCAGCAGAATGCGCCAACTCCTCGCCGTCTCGCTGCTACTCGCTCCCCTCGCGTCAGGAGCGGCGCAAGCCTCCAACGCCTCCGGCAACGCGGCTCCCGCCGAGCTGCCGCGTGTCACCGTCAACACGACGTACCCGAGTGGCGGCAGAGCCGTGCGCGTCCGCGCCGGCGCGAACCTGCAGGCGGCGCTCGACGCCGCGCGTCCAGGTGACGTCCTTCTCCTCGCCCCCGGCGCGACCTTCGTGGGCAACTTCCGCCTTCGCAACAAGGGCGTCGCGAGCAACGCGCCCGCCGGTGGCTGGATCGTCGTCCGCACCGACGTCTCCGACGCATCGCTCGGCGCGCCAGGCAAGCGCATGACGCCGACACGCGCCGGCTCCCTCCAGCTCGCCCGCATCCTGTCGCCCAACTACGACCCGGCGATCGGCACCGACGGAGGCGCGCACCACTGGCGACTCACGGGCCTCGAGATCTCCGCGACCCCGGAAGCGAAGATCATGAACATGCTCGTGCGCTTCGGCGAGCTGGGAGCCGATCAGCGCAGCGTCGACATGATGCCGCGTGATCTCGTCGTCGACCGCAGCTGGGTGCATGGGACGCCGGAGCTCGAGGTCCGGCGCTGCATCGCGCTGAACAGCGGCGCCACTGGAGTCATCGACTCCTGGCTCGGCGACTGTCACAGCCGCCAGGGCGACTCGCAGGCGCTCGTCTCCTACAACGGCACGGGGCCGTTCAAGATCGAGAACAACCATCTCGAGGCGGGGCACGAAGTCATCATGTTCGGCGGCGCCGATCCGTCGATCCGCGACCTCGTCCCCTCCGACATCACGATCCGCGGCAACCACATCACGCGCCCGCTGGCGTGGAAGGGGAAGTGGCAGGTGAAGAACCTGCTCGAGACGAAGAACGTGCGGCGCATGCTCGTCGAAGGCAACGTCCTCGAGAACAACTGGGCGGATGCGCAGGACGGCTTCGCCTTCGTCATCAAGGCGGAGAATCAGTCGGGCGGCGCGCCGTGGACGACGGCGAGCGACGTCATCATCCGCGACAATCTCATCAAGGGGACGGGGAGTGGGTTCAACCTCTCCGCCAGCGGAAGCAATCCCACTCCGAATGTGCGGGGCTCGCGCTTCCTCATCACCAACAACGTCGTCGTGTCGGTCAACACCGGCCCCTTCAAGGGCGACGGGAAGGCGTTCCAGATCCTCAGCGGTCTGTCGGACCTGGTGATCACGCACAACACGGTGATCAATCAGAACTCGAACCTGGCGACGGTCATCTTCGACGGACCGCCGTCGCGCGGCTTCGTGATGCACAGCAACGTCCTCGGCGCCGGCCAGTACGGGATCAAGGGAGAGGGCGCCGGCGTCGGCCGAGCGACGCTCATGAAGTACACGCCGGGCGGCACCTTCGAACGGAACGTGATGGTCGGCGGAGACTGCTCGCTCTATCCCTCGGGCACCGCCTGCCCCGACCGGATGACCAACGTCGGGTTCGTCAACGCGCTCGGCGGTGACTTCCGCGCCGGCGCTGGCGCACTCAAGGGCCGCGGCCTCGACGGCGGAGACGTTGGCGCCGACATTGCCAGGGTCGAGGCGGCCACACGCGGCGCGGTCGTTGCGCCCTAGTAGCAGTCGGGATCGGAACACCCACCAGCGGGATACGTCGCACATGCCACCAGCTCGCCCCCCCCGAGGACGTCGCGCGACCGTCAGGCCCTGGGTGATCGCCACCAGGCTCGGGCTGGACCTCATCCTGACGTGGGGGACGCTGATCGTCCTCTCGCGCGACCTGTTCGCGGGCTCGGACTCGCTGGCGCTCGCGCTGGCGATCTACTCGATGGTTCCCGTCATCACCTTCGCGCTCTTCCGCGGCTGGCCGTTCTATCCGGGCGCGCTGTTCCGGCTGTTCGTCGTCCGTCCGTTCTGGTACACGCAGCTTCTTCTGCCACTCGTCTCCGGCGCCGGTCTGCTCGGTCTCAGCCTCGGTGCGCCCTTCGGCCACGCGCTCGAGCTCGGACGCATCCTCTCCGGCGCGATGCTCGTCATCGCCGCGGTGCTGCTCATGTTGGGCTACATCGGCACGCGGCGGCTCGTCGTGCGTCGCGTGGACGCCGACGTGCCGGGCCTCCCCGCCGAGTTCGAGGGGCTGCGCATCGTCCAGCTCTCGGACACGCACATCGGGCCGCACACCAATCGCCGCTTCCTGCGCCGCGTGGTGGACACGGCGCGCTCGCTGCAGCCCGACATCATCGCCGTGACGGGTGATCTGATCGACGATCGCGCCGAAGACGTCGCGGCGTATGTGCGCGCGCTCGGCTCGCTGGAGGCGCCGCTCGGCGTGTACATGATCGCCGGCAACCACGACGTCTACGCCGGCTGGGACGAAGTGGAGCAGTCGCTCCGCTCGGCGAAGCTCGGCACCGTGCTCGTGAACGAGGTGCAGCTCCTCCATCGCGGCGACGCGACGCTCGCCATCGTTGGAACCGGAGATCCCGCTGGCGGCCCACGGGGCGCGTCGCGCGCGGCACCGGACGTCGAGAGCGCACTGGCCGGCGTCCCGGAGGACGCCACGGTGATCGCCTTCGCGCACAACCCGAAGCTCTGGCCGGCGCTCGCGGCACGCGGCGTGGCGCTCACGTTGAGCGGGCACACGCACTGGGGACAGTTCGCGCTGCCGAAGCTCGGCTGGAGCCTCGCGTCGCCCTTCCTCGAGCACGCGATGGGCGCGCACACCCTCCAGGATTCCCTGCTCTACATCAGCCCGGGCACGGGCTACTGGGGCATCCCCTTCCGGCTTGGCGCGCCGCCGGAGGTCACGCTCGTCACGCTGCGGCGCGGGGAGTCGGCGGTGGCGCTCGTCCATCCGCCTCGGTTGGTGCGTCGCCGCCGCGCCGCGTAAGACCGCTGGGGTCAGATCTTGGGGTCAGATCTTGGGGTCAGACACCGAAGGTGTCTGACCCCTTGGCGCGTTGAGGCCAGAAGCTGGCAGAAGCTGGGGTCAGACACCGAGGGTGTCTGACCCCTTCGGTCATGAACCCGCGTTGTCTGCCCCCGCCGTTCGCCGGGCGCAACATCGATCAAGCCGTTCCGTAGTTCATGGGGTATCGAACTCTACGGCGAGCTTGTTGCTAAGCCACGCATGTCCTCACTTCACCCTCAAGGATCCATCCGATGACGTTGTCCACGGCGGTCGCCCGCCGCGTCTCATATTTCGCCGTCGCCCTCGCGCTGCCTTGCGTCGCCGCAGCCCAGTCGGCCCAGACGACCGCCACGACGCTCCCCACGCCGCGCTCCATGAAGCAGGCGTACGCGAAGGGGACTCGCTCGCCCGACGGACGGCCCGGCCCGCGCTACTGGGAGAACCACGGGCGCTACACGATCTCGCTCACGACCTCTCCTCCGAACCGGAACGTGTCGGGGACGGAGCAGATCGTCTACGTGAACAACAGCCCGGACACGCTCCGCCGGCTCGCGATGCGGATGATCGTGAACATCCACAAGCCGGGCGCGGCTCGCGCCGGGAACGCGAGCGCGGACTACCTCACGTCCGGCATGCACATCGACAACTTCACCGTCAACGGCCAGCCGGCGACGTGGAACGCCGAGAACGCCTTCACCGTTCAGGGCGTGGCGCTGCCGACGCCGTTGCTGCCGCACGACTCGGTGCGACTCGGCGTGGACTGGCACTACGACGTGTCGAAGCAGAGCAACCGCGAAGGCGCGATCGACTCGACGACCTTCTTCCTCGCCTACGCGTATCCGCGCGTGTCGGTGTACGACGACGTCAACGGGTGGGACCTCAGGTCGTTCGACGATCGCCTGGAGTTCTACAGCGACTTCAACGACTACGACGTCACGGTGAAGGTGCCGGCGAACTACGTCGTCTGGGGGACGGGCACCCTGCGCAACGCGAGCGAGGTGCTGCAGCCGGAGATCCTCAAGCGGTTCCAGGAATCGCTCACGTCGCCGCAGACGATCCGCGTCGCGACGCTCGACGACATGCGCGCGAAGCGCGTCACCGTGCAGCAGCCGATGAATGCGTGGCACTTCACGGCGACCAACGTCCCCGACGCCACATTCGCCGTGAGCGACCACTACGTGTGGGACGCGGGGAGCGTCGCCGTCGCACCGAACCGGCCGCGCGTGAGCGTGCAGGCGGCGTACAACGACACCGCGTCGGACTACCGGCACGTCGTGCGCTTCGCCGCGCACGCGCTCGACTGGCTGTCGCGTGAGTGGCCCGGCGTGCCGTATCCGTACGAGAAGACGACCGTCGTCCAGGGCTTCGCCGGCATGGAGTATCCGATGATGGCGAACGACGAGAGCTACGCCGACACGGTGTTCTCGCGCTTCGTCGCCGAGCACGAGATCGCGCACTCGTACTTCCCCTTCTGGATGGGGATCGACGAGTCGCGCTACCCGTTCATGGACGAAGGGATGACGACGGCGACGGAGTATCTCCTCAACATCGCCAACCTTGGCAAGGCGAAGGCGGACAGCTTCTTCAAGGCGTTCCGCGTCGTCGGCTGGGTGGAAGACCCCTCGGCCACCTCGGACGAACCGATCATCACACCGACGGCGACGGGCAACAGCGGCTACGGCAAGCCCGCGCTCGGCTATCTCGCGCTCAAGGAGCTCCTCGGCGATGCGCGCTATCGCAAGGCGCTGCACGAGTACATGGACGAGTGGCACGGCAAGCATCCGCAGCCCTGGGACTACTTCAACACCTTCAACCGGGCGAGTGGCGAGAACCTCGACTGGTTCTGGCGGAGCTGGTTCTTCGAGCCGAACTACATCGACATCGGGATCACCGGCGTGGCAGCATCGGGCAATGGCACGCAGGTGACGCTGGCGAACGTCGGTGGGATGCCTGCGCCGGTGGATCTCGTGGTCAGCTACGCGGACGGCACGAGCGAGACGCTGCACCAGACGCCGGCGATCTGGCGCGCCGACCAAAAGCGCGCGACGGTGACGATCGCGTCGCGGAAGAAGCCGCAGTCGATCCGGCTCGAGCACGGGATCTGGATGGACGCGGACACGAAGAACGACAGCTGGACCGCGCACTGAGTCGTTGGGGTCAGAGCCCGAGGGCTCTGACCCCAACGGCTTTTACGGCGTTGCGGCGGCGCTCAGGACGTCCTTGTTCGCCGTAATGGTGCGGACGTAGCCGAGGGTCTCCGAGTAGCGCCATCGCTCGACCTTCGGTGCGACACGCTCGATCGCGGGCCAGCGCGACTGGTCGAGTTGCTCCGCCGCCGCGGTTCGGCGCGCGCGCATGATCGTGCCTTCGCCGGCGTTGTAGCTCGCGAACATGAACGCCCAGCGCTGATCCTCCGGAACGTCGCGGTTCCAGAGCACCCAGAGGTCGTGATCGTGCAGGATGCCTGCGGCGATGTTCCACTCGGGATCGTCGATCCGGCCGAACTTCGGCAGCGCCGATTTGATCTGCCCGTAGGTGGACGGCATGAGCTGCATGATCCCGCGCGCGCCGACGCGGCTGCGCGCGGTGGGCGTCAGGTCGCTCTCGGCCATCCCCTGCGCCTTGAACCAGCGCCAGTCGGTGCCCGCGCCGAAGTACCGCTTCGCGTACTTCTGGAAGATCGTGTCGAAGCGCTTCCCTTGGCGCGCGGCCTGTCGGTCGCGCGCGGCGGTGTCGAGCGACGCGAGCAGGGCGCTCGCCTTGTGCCGCGCTTTCGACTGGGCCTGCGCCGCGGGGGCGACGAGCGTCATCGCGGTGAGGAGTGCGACGCCGCTCGCCGCCCGGACGGCGAGCGCGCCACGCCGGCGCGTCAACCCAGCGCCTTGCCGATGATCAGCGCGATGGAGACGAAGATCGCGGCGACGAAGATCGCGACCGCGACGTTCCCGCGCTGCAGCTCGGCCGGAAAGTCCACCTGCGGCGTGAGTCGGTCGATCGTGCGATACGAGAGGAACATCAGCACGACGCCGATGACCGCATACAGCACATTGACGGCGATGACGGAGAATTGCACTGGGCTCGTGGTGAGGGGACTGGCGTGCTCCCTCACATGACGAAGTCAACCGTGTGAGGGTTTCGCTTCGTGTCGGCACGAGCTCCACGAACGCTCAGAAGGGCGTCACTACGACGGGGACCTCTCCATTCGCGCCGGAGGTGATCACGAAGGTGATCGGCAGGGAGAAAGGATCGGGGCCCGGCAGGGCTGGCACAGCGGACTTCCGATAGATCATCACGGCCGATGAGTCGCCGGCAGTCAAGGTATCCGCGTACGGGAAGAACCCGATGCATCCACCGGTGCACTGGCTCGTCGATGAGGACGGGAGCGTGTCCTTGACGCTCCAAAGAAACGTCCCACTCCCACGATTGTGTATCGTGACCGTCTTGATCAGAAAGACTCCGCCTATTTGGCCTCTGAACTGCTGAGCCACCTTCGCCGTATCTGGAGCAACGAGGAGGAGCGGGGCGCGCGCGGTGAGCGGCACATCCACGGCGAATGAAGTCTCGGTGATGTTAGCGGACCGCGTGCCATCATACAGCACCGTGCCGACAGAGCTGATCACTCGTGCGGTGAAGTCGTTCTGGCCACGCGTTACCGTGACCGGAAACGAAGCGAGGCCGTCGCGGCGCGCCATGCGCTTCCCGAACCGCTGGACGCCGCCCCCGCTCGTCGTGACCGTCAGGTCAACGCTGTCGATGACGGAGACGTATGGCCCGGAGATCCCGGTCGTCGCCGCCCCTGCGCGCGAGAGGTTGAACGTCACGTGCTGGATCGGCAGGCTCGCGTCGGTCGCTGAGACGCAGCTCGCGGTAGCGATGAGAAACAGTAAGGCAGCCGGCGACCACGCCACGTCTGATCGATGTCTGGTCATAGTGGGAAGCTGATTCCGACTTGCCCCGTGGAGGTGTTATTGGAGGTACTACTGGATGTGTTTCCTGACGGTGAGTCGGAGCGCGTCACGCGCCACACACCGTAGCCCGCGCCGCCAAGCGCGACGTATGTGAGCGGATTCCGTAGTAGGCGGCGCATCGTGGACTGCGGCGGAGGTGTGGTCGGAATTCGCGTGGTCGGCGTAGGCGGAGGTGGTGGCTGTGTGGCCTGCCAGACGAGGCGTTCGTGATAGTCGACGTCGGTCGCTGCTGCGTCATTTGCGGCAGCAGACAGCGGCACCCGCTGCGGCGCGGCCCCACGCGCGAGGCGGTACAACTGCCCCGTCGTAGCGCGTATCGCCGGATACGCATCGAACGCCACGGAACCGGCGCGAACGTACAGGTAGCCGCGACTCCCAGAGGCGTCGGTCACGACGACGAGTTGCGTCCCCGTAATGGTCATCGCCGTGCCACCCAGGATGTGCAGCCGGTACTTGAGGGCAGAATCCCACTGCACGAACGCCCCACCACTCTCGATCGTGAGTCGGAGGCCGCGCGTCGCTTTAGTGCCGCCGACAGAATCGAGCGAGTAGCGGCCATCGCCGCCCTTTGAGGGTGCGATGGTGGTGTCAGCCGCCCACAGCCCGCACAGCAACTGCGGCGCGAGGACGATCGCGCCATGACCGTAGGTCGCGTCGTCGATGCGCAGGCGCGTGTCGCTGCCTTTCGACACGATGAACCCGTCACCCAGCGCGAGTCGACGCGGCAGAGGAGGTTCGAGTGGCTGAGTGGATCGCCCGCGCTCGACCGTCACCGCCGTGAGCGTGGTCGAGACACGGCGAGGATCGCTACAGCCGGCGCGCTCGCCCGCGGGTCTCACATCGGTGACACTGCCGACGAACCGCTGCGCGTTCGCCTCACGCGAGAACGCGAGCACGATCACCCATGCGAGCAGGAGTCGCCATGGGCTGCTGCCAGGCCGCCGAGACATTTGTATTTCCTTGTTTTCGAGGTGCCTGCGGGAGGTGTCTATTGACCAGGACGACGGCCCGCCCTCACATTCTCGACACTTCGCGGTGACGCATCCCATAAGGGAGAACGAAAAAGAACCGTGTCGCCGGACATCACGCCCACGCCAGCCAATTCGCCCGCGCCACCTGCGCCGTCGCCGGCGGGAGACGCCCACCCGTCGACGCGCGACGCACAGTCGGGCTCCGGCGCTACGCGCCCGTCGCGAGAATCGACCGCCAAGACCGGGCCGTTCATGACGCGCGTCCAGCAGTACGGGGCGATCGCCAGCGCGATCGCAACCACGGTCACGCTGCTCATCGCAGGCTACAACTGGGAGCAGGGACGCGGGGTAAAGCGGAAGGAGGAGAGTCGAGATGTCATCACGAGGCAGGAAGCCCCGCACCGCTTGGGAATCAATCTCGCCAATGGCGATGTATTCGAGAGGGTGAAGACGATAGAAGAAATGACCCTCGGCGCGAACGAGGATTCTTCTCTCCTGCGCAACTACTATCCCGACGTACTGTCGTTCGTCGCAGATCACACTCATCCTGGCGCGGCGACGTCCTGCGGCTCCGCCGTTTCCAAGCGAGAAGCTGACAGCGTGCAGGCCACGGCGGACTTCACGAGGGCGTTGAAATTCCTGCGCCGATTCGGACCCACCTCGCGTGCGCTTCGCGATTCGCCCTCGCCCGTGGACCTGGCGCGTGCGAACCTCGCGGGCATGGACCTCTCGCATGCCGACCTGCGTGGCGTCGTGTTCAAAGGGGCCTGCCTCGATCACGCGACCCTCGACGGCGCCGCGCTCGATAGCGCGCTGTTCAGCGACGCATCGCTGAGACATGCGATGATGCGGGAGCTCCGCGGCGCTGGAGTAGTGCTCAACAACGCCAACCTGGACTCCACGCGCTTCGATGGCGCCACGCTCGTGAACGCGAGCTTCGTGAACGCGAATCTCGCGCATGCCTGGTTCGAGAACGCCATCCTCGACGGAGCGGACTTCAGCGGCGCCAAGCTGGGTTGGTCCTACTGGCGCTCAGCGCAGCTGACCGGATCGCAGCATTGGAGCGAGGTCGATACCGCGTCTGTCGCCGGCGCCCTGCTGTATCAGGCGAGCGGGATCGAGGCAGCCGACCTGAAACGGCTTCGCGGCCTCGGCGCTTGCGTCGACAGCATCGCCTTCGGCGATTGGGACACACGAATGACCACGCCGCAGGCCAGGGACACACTCTGCGGGAAGCCGAGGCGTTCCCCGGGGCTGTGAGAAGGCCGCGTAGAGAGCGGCGGCGCTAACGTTGTGCCGAGTCGCTCGCCGGCGCCGGCTCCGCAATCCGATACAACAGCTCCTTGTCGCCACGAATCAGCCCGAACTCCTCACGCGCGATCCGCTCCTGCAACGCCGGATCCGTCTCGAGCCGTTTCTTGTAGCGCTTGAGCGAATCCACCACGTGCTGCGCCGAGTCGATCGCGAGGGCGAGGCGCGCGCGGCGCTGTTTCTGGCGCATCAGGTCGCGCGTGCCGTACTCGCCCCCCTCGATCGCGAACGCGAGGGCCGCAAGCACACCGGCGGCGACGAGGAGTCGCCAGACCCCTCGGCCGCCGCCGGATTTTTTGCGTGCTGCCACTGAACCTTACAGCCCGTAAATCGCGCCGCCCGGATACTCCGCCGCGCCGCCGAGCTGCTGCTCGATGCGGAGCAGCTGGTTGTACTTCGCGACACGGTCCGTGCGCGAGGCGGAACCGGTCTTGATCTGGCCGGCGCCCGTGCCGACGGCGAGATCGGCGATGAAGGTGTCTTCGGTCTCGCCCGAACGGTGCGAGATCACCGAGAGGTAGCCCGCGCTGCGCGCCATCTCGATCGCCTCGAGCGTCTCGGTGAGCGTGCCGATCTGGTTCACCTTGATGAGGATCGAGTTCGCGATTCCCTCCTCGATGCCGCGCGAGAGACGCTCGGTGTTCGTGACGAACAGATCGTCGCCGACGAGCTGGCAGCGCTCGCCGATCGCCTCGGTGAGGAGCTTCCAACCGGCCCAATCATCCTCGGCCAGACCATCCTCGATCGAGACGATCGGATACTTGTCGATCCAGCTCGTGTAGAGCTCGACCATGCCGGCGGCATCGCGCGTCCCCGCGCCGCTCTTCTTGAAGGTGTACTTGCCGTCCTTGAACAGCTCACTCGCCGCGCAGTCGAGCGCGAGCGCGATCTGCTGGCCCGGCTGGTAGCCCGCCGCTTCGATCGCCTCGAGCACGACGGTGATCGCATCCTCGTCGCTCTTCAGATCGGGGGCGAAGCCGCCCTCATCGCCGACGCCCGTGCTCAGCTTGCGCTTCACGAGCACCTTCTTGAGCGCGTGGAACACCTCGGCGCCCATGCGCAACGCCTCGGAGAACGACTCGGCGCCGACGGGGACGATCATGTACTCCTGCAGATCCACCGTGTTCGTCGCGTGCGCACCGCCATTGAGGATGTTCATCATCGGCACCGGCATGACGCGCGTGAGCGGTCCGCCGAGGTAGCGCCAGAGCGGGAGGCCGAGCTCCTGCGAAGCGGCGCGCGCCGTCGCCATCGAGACGGCGAGGATCGAGTTCGCGCCGAGGTTCGCCTTGTTCGGCGTCCCATCGAGCTCGATGAGCGCCGCGTCGATCGACATCTGGTCGGTGGCGTCAGCGCCGGCGAGCGCGGGTGCGATCGTCTCGACGATGTTCTGCACCGCCATCTGCACGCCCTTGCCGAGGTAGCGCTCCTTGTCGTTGTCGCGCAGCTCGATCGCCTCGTGCTCGCCCGTGCTCGCGCCGCTCGGCACGGCCGCGCGGCCGACGACGCCGCTGGAGAGGATGACGTCGGCTTCGACGGTAGGGTTGCCGCGGCTGTCGAGAATCTCGCGGGCGACGATATCGGAGATGAGGGCCGGCATGACGATTGGTTCAGGGTTGTTTGATGGGATCCCCGTAGTATAAACGCCCCCGAGGCCAGTTGGGGTCAGAGTCAATTGACTCTGACCCCACTGACTCTGACCCCACTGACTCT
>DASVNI010000164.1:0-5894 GCA_036383935.1 Gemmatimonadaceae bacterium
GGCTCGGCGTCGCGCGCGGCCTGATGCACGGGCGCACGATTCGTTCGATCTCGGTGGACTCGTGGGCGGTGGACTACGTGCCGCTCGACACCGCGGGTGAGCCGCTGCGGCGACCGTACTCGTACCGCGATCCGCGCACGACGGGGCGCATGGAACGGGCGATAGAGCTGGCCGGTGGGCGAGAGGCGCTGTACGACCGAACGGGAATCCAGTTCCTCTCGCTGAACACGCTGCCGCAGGTGATCGCCGACATCGAGGACGAGCCCGAGATCGCGCGACGTTCGGCGACGCGATTGCTGATCGCCGAGTACTTCCTGTATCGGCTGTCGGGGCAGCAGGTGGCCGAAGCGACGAACGCGAGCACGACGCAGCTCGTGGACGTTCGCACGGGCGCGTGGTCGCGCGAGCTGATCCGCGCGATCGTCGACGACTCGTGGCGGTGGCCGCGCATAGTGCCGCCGGGCACCATTCTCGGACCGATGCGGCCCGAGCTCGTGCCGGAGGGAACGACCAACGCACCGATGGTGCTCGCGTGCTGTGCGCACGACACGGCGTCGGCCGTTGCTGCGGTGCCGGCGAGTGGCGAGCACACGTGGGCGTTCATCAGCTCGGGGACGTGGTCGCTCGTCGGGATGGAGCTGAGCGCGCCCGTGCTGAGCGCCGAGGCGCGCGAGGCGGGGTTCACCAACGAGGCGGGAATCGACGGAACGATCCGCTTCCTCAAGAACCGCGCGGGCATGTGGGTGCTCGAGGAGCTCCGTCGCGAGTGGGAAGAGCAGGGCACACGGCACTCGCACGCGGAGCTGTTCGCCGCCGCCGCTGCTGCTCCTTCGCGAGGGTTCACGATCGACCTGAACGCGCCGGAATTTGCCGGGCGCGGTGACATGGCGCGCAAGCTCGCCGACGCGTGCACGGCGCCTGGCGTTCAGCTGCCCCAGACCCACGGCGAGATCGCTCGCCTGGTGCTCGAGAGTCTCGCGACCAGCCACGCGGCGGCGCTGGATTCGCTCGAGGCGGTGACGGGAACGAGGGTCGAGGATGTCCACATCGTCGGCGGAGGCGCGCGGAACGGGCTGCTGAATCAGCTCACCGCCGACCGCTCCGGCCGACGCGTTCTTGCCGGCCCGGAGGAAGCCACCGTCCTCGGCAACCTGCTCGTGCAGGCACGGTCGCTCGGCGACCTGCCGGAGGGCGTCTCGGTCCGCGAGGCAGCGCGCCGGTCCTCGCACATCACGCAATACACACCACGAAGCGCGGCGCCGAAGCCCGGCGCAGCGTCGTTCGCCCACTGACACACTGGATACTTCGATGACGATGACCCCGCTGGCACCTTCGGCTCCCTCTATCGGCAGCGCGACGCAGGACGACTACCTGCGCAGCCGCTGGGACGACGCCCTCGTGGCGCGCATGGACCCGGTGGAGCGCCTCATCTATCGGTCGAACATCCTCGGCGCCGACGCGCGGATCACGAACACGGGGGGCGGCAACACGTCGTCCAAGATCACCGTGAAGGATCCGCTCACCGGTGAGACGACGCGCGTGCTGTGGGTGAAGGGCTCGGGCGGCGACCTGCGTACGGCGACGAAGGCGAACTTCGCTTCGCTGTACCTGGACCAGGTGCTGAACCTGCGCACGCTGTACGAGAAGTATCCACAGCGCGGGCCGAAGACGCCGGCCGAGGACGCGATGGTCGGGATGTATCCGTACACGACGTTCGACCGGAACCCGACGGCGTCGAGCATCGACACGCCGCTGCACGCGTACATCCCGTTCGCGCACGTCGACCACATGCATCCGGTCGCCGTGATCGCGCTGGCGACGGCGAAGGACGGGCCGGCGCTGACGCGCGAGGTGTACGGCGATGACGTCATCTGGACCGACTGGCAGCGTCCGGGCTTCGAGCTCGGCCTCGAGCTGGAGCGGGTCTGCCGCGAGCATCCCAACGCGAAGGGCGCGATCCTCGGCCAGCATGGCCTGATCAACTGGGCGAACGACGACAAGGAGTGCTACGAGCTGACGCTCGACCTGATCCGTCGCGCACAGGAGTTCCTCGATGCGCACGCCGGCGAAGCGGACTTCGGCGGGGCGAAGGTCCAGTCGCTCCCCGAGGCGGAGCGGAAGCGCGTGCTCGTCGAGCTGCTGCCCTGGCTGCGCGGCAAGGTGAGCACGGAGAAGCGGCAGATCGCGACGGTCGAGATGCGTGAGGAAGTGCTGGAGTTCGTGAACTCGAACGACGCGCCGCGCCTCGCCGAGCTCGGGACGAGCTGCCCCGACCACTTCCTGCGCACGAAGATCAAGCCGCTCTACGCCGACTGGAATCCAGCAGGTGGCGACGTCGCGTCGCTGAAGAAAGTGCTCGACGAAGGGCTGACGCAGTATCGCGCCGACTACGCCGAGTACTACAACCAGTGCAAGCGCTCCGATTCGCCGGCGATCCGCGTGTCGTCGCCGAGCGTGATCCTCGTGCCGGGACTCGGCCTGATCGCGTTCGGGAAGTCGAAGTCGGAGAGCCGCGTGACGGCGGAGTTCTACAACGCGGCCATCGGCGTGATGCGCGGCGCGGAGCGGGTGAGCCAGTACATCGCGCTCGACCGGCAGGAAGCGTTCGACATCGAGTACTGGCTGCTCGAGGAAGCGAAGCTGAAGCGGATGCCGGCGGAGAAGCCGCTGGATCGGCAGATCGTCGTCGTCGTCGGCGCGGGGAGCGGGATCGGTCGTGGCCTGCTCGCGCGGCTGGTGAACGAGGGCGCGTCGGTGGTCGCTGTGGACCGCGATGTGGATGGCGCTGTCGCGGCGGCGAACGACGTGCAGAAGAAGGTTGGAATGGGTATTGGTGTGGCCGGCACGGGCATCTCCGGTGCGGGACAGCTGGTCGGCCTCGGCGCTGACATGACGGACCGCGGCGCGATCCGGCAGGCGCTGAGCGAGGCCATCTTTGCATATGGGGGTGTAGACCAGGTCGTGGTCACGGCGGGCTACTATCCGAACCCCGACGAGAAGGGCGAGGTGGGCGACCACGAGTGGGCGCGCGCCTTCGCGATCAACGTGACGGGCCCGTACCTGGTTGCCGACGAGGCGTACAAGGTCTGGAAGCAGCAGGGGCTCGAGGGCGGACTCGTGATCTGCACGAGCGTGAATGCCGTCGTGCCGAAGGCGGGCTCGTACGCGTACGACACGAGCAAGGCGGCGGCGAACCATCTCGTGCGTGAGCTCGCGGTGGCGTACGGTCCGCTCGTGCGCGTGAACGGCATCGCGCCGGCGACGGTGATCGAAGGCTCGTCGATGTTCCCGCGCGAGCGCGTGCTCGCCTCGCTGGCGAAGTACAAGGTGGAGCACGAGCCCACCATGACGACGGAAGAGCTGCGCGATCGCCTGGCGGCGTTCTACGCCAAGCGGACGCTCACCGGCCAGCCGGTGACGCTCGACAGCCAGATCCGCGCGATCACGGCGTTCCTCGACGGCAACTTCAGCAAGACGACGGGACAGATCGTCAACGTGGACGGCGGACAGGCGGCGGCCTTCCTCCGCTGACGGATTTTCGCATGGACCAGGTCGTGCTCCGCGCGACGGAGGTCACCAAGTCCTACGCCGGTGTGCAGGCACTCAAGCGAGCATCGCTCGAGCTGCGCGCCGGCGAGGTCCATGCGCTCGTCGGCGAGAATGGCGCCGGCAAATCCACGCTGATCAAGATCCTCACTGGCGCGGTGCAGCCGGATGGGGGCGTGATCGAACTGAATGGAGAGCGTCTCGAGCGGCTGACCCCTTCGGCCGCGAAGGCACTCGGCATCGCGGCGATCTATCAGCAGCCGGCGCTGTTCGCCGAGCTCACCGTGGCGGAGAACATCGCGCTCGGGCTCGAGCGCACCGGCCGCTGGGGGCGCGTCGACTGGCGCGCGCGGCATGCGCGCGCCGAGGAGCTGCTGGCGCGAGTCGGTGCGCGGATCGATCCGGAGGCTGACGCGGGCGACCTGAGCATGCCGCAGCAGCAGCTCGTCGAGATCGCGCGTGCGCTCGGCGCCGACGCGCGCGTGCTCATCCTCGACGAGCCGACGGCGTCGCTGTCGAAGGAGGACACCGACAATCTGTTCCGGGTCGTGCGCGAGCTGCGGGCGCAGGGGGTCGGGATGATCTACATCTCCCACCGCCTCGAGGAGCTGCCGACGATCGCCGACCGTGTGACCGTGCTGCGCGACGGGACGACGATCGCGACGCGCGACATGTCGGAGGTCAATCGCGAGCAACTGATCCAGATGATGGTGGGTCGCGAGCTGTCGGCGGTATTTCCGAAGCGCACCGTGCCGCTCGGCGACACGGTGCTCGAGCTTCGGGGGGTGGGCTGTGGGGAGGGCGGGGTGCGCGACGTCGACCTCACCGTCCGTGCAGGAGAGATCGTGGGATTGTCGGGGCTCGTCGGCGCGGGGCGCTCGGAGCTGGCGCGGACGATCTTCGGCCTCACTCCGTGCGACAAGGGTGAGATTCGCGTGCGCGGACAGACCGTGCGCATCCATTCTCCCGCCGATGCGATTCGAAACGGAATTGCGTACGTGCCGGAGGATCGGCGGCGACACGGCGTGGTGCTGGAGATGCCGGTGAGCCAGAACGTCACGCTCGCCGCGCTGGACAACCTCTCGCGCTTCGGTTCGTTGGACTTCCGGCGCGAGCGCGAGCTCGCCGCGGACTACACGAAGCGGCTCGGCGTGAAGACGGCGTCGATCCGATCGCTCGTCTCGACGTTGTCGGGAGGGAACCAGCAGAAGGTGGCGCTGAGCCGCTGGCTGCTGACGAAGCCGACGCTGCTCATCCTCGACGAGCCGACGCAGGGGATCGACGTCGGCGCGAAGTCGGAGATTCACGAGCTCATGACTGAATTGGCCGCGCAAGGCGTGGCCATACTAATGATCTCGTCCGAGCTGCCGGAGATTCTCGGCATGAGCGATCGCATCGCCGTCATGCAGGGAGGGACGATCGTCGGCGTGCTCGATCGCAGTGAAGCGACGCCGGAGCGCGTGCTGGCGCGGGCGCTGGGGCAGCAGACGAGCGAGTTCAAGACGCTCGTCGCGGCGGGTGGCGGGGGCGTTTCATGAGCTACCGGGCTGGACTCCTCCGACGGCGCGCGCGCGAGCTTCCGCCGGCCATCGCGTTGGCGGCCGTGCTGCTCGGCGTGCTCGTCGTCGCGCCGTCGTTCTTCGGCGCGGGGAACCTGCGCGACCTCGCGCTCAACAATGCGCCGGTGCTGCTCGTCTCGATCGGGATGACGCTCGTCATCCTCGTCGGCGAGATCGACATCTCGGTGGGGTCGCAGTTCGCCGTGTGCAGCGTGGCGGCCGGCGTGCTCGCGAAGGCGGGGCTGCCGATTGCGCTGGTACCTGTTGCCGGGATCGCGGTCGGCGCGTGCATGGGCGCGATCAACGGATTCCTGGTGGGGACCCTCGGCCTGCCGTCGATCATCGTGACGCTGGCCATGCTCGTGGCGTGGCGCGACGCGCTGCGCTGGGCGACGGAGGGCGCGTGGGTGCAGGGGCTGCCGGCGAACTTCCAGTGGTTCGGCCTCGCGCCGGGAGCGGCGCAGGCGCTGATCGTGATCGTCGCGCTCGTCGTGCTCGTCGCCTCGGGATGGGCGCTGCGCAATCTGCAGCTCGGTCGGACGCTCTATGCCGTCGGCTCGGACGAGGAGGCGGCGCGGTTGGCGGGCATCGAGCCGAAGCGCGTCGTGTTCGGCGTCTTCACTCTCACGGGCGCCCTGGTCGGACTCGCCGCGACGCTCAACGCCGTGCGCTTCGACGCGGTGCCGAGCAATGCGGGACTCGGTCTCGAGCTGCAGGCGGTGGCGGCGGTCGTCGTCGGCGGCACGGCGATCACGGGAGGGCGTGGCTCCGTGCTCGGCACGCTGATCG
>DASVNI010000165.1:0-17709 GCA_036383935.1 Gemmatimonadaceae bacterium
GGCCCCGAGCGGCCGCTGCTCATGAGCCGGCAGGATCGCGAGCGCATCGCGTATCACGAGGGAGGGCACGCCATTCTCGGGCTCCTCGTGCCCGGCGCGGATCCGGTGCACCGCGTCACGATCGTTCCGCGCGGCCAGGCGCTCGGCGTGACCTACCAACGTCCCGACGCCGACCGGTACAACTTCCCCGAGCCGTACCTCCGTGCGCGCATCATCGGCATGCTCGGCGGTCGCGCCGCGGAGGAGATCGTTTACGGTACCCGGACCACCGGCGCCGAGAACGACATCGAGCAGGCGACGAACCTCGCGCGCGACATGGTGACGCGCTGGGGGATGAGCGACCGGCTCGGCATGGTGCAGCTCGCGCCGCGCGAGAACCCGTACCTCGCGGGCAAGTCCGGACTCGAGCTGTTCGGCGGTGCGCGGCCGTTCAGCGAAGAGACCGCGCGCGCGATCGACGACGAGGTGCATCGCATCATCACGGAGTGCCACGACGAGGCGCGGCGACTGCTGGAGGCCAATCGAAGCGCGCTCGACGCGCTCGCGAAGGCGTTGCTGGAGCGCGAGACGCTCGACGAGCAGGCAATCCTATCGGTCACCGGGCTGCCTGCTCCCCAGCGCGAGGCAACGCCATATACACCCGCTCGATGAAGGCGTGAAACTCCTTCATGTAGTCGGCGAGGAACTTCTCCGTGCTGGGGTTCGTCACCTCGCCGTCGTCGGTGATGAGGTTCGGCGTGAACTCGATGTACGCCTCGATGGCGTTCATCAACGGCGAGTTGCAGAAGGCGAGGATGCTCCGCAGATGTTGCTGCGCCACCGCCGTCCCGATCTTGCCCGGCGAGGTGCCGATGATGGCGGATGGCTTCCGTGCGAAGGAGTTCTTGCCCCACGGCCGGCTCGCCCAGTCGATCGCGTTCTTGAGAGAGCCGGGGATCGACCGGTTGTACTCCGGGGTCACGAACATGACCGCGTCCACCGCTGCGATGGCTTCCTTCAGGGCGCGGCCGGCGGGCGGGTAGTCCGCGTCGTAGTCGTACGAGTAGAGCGGCAGCTCGCCGATCGGGATCTCGCGGAAGTGAAGGTCCGCCGGCGCGAGGCGAGTGAGCGCGCGTGAGAGCTTTCGGTTGAGCGAGCCTTTCGCGAGGCTGCCGACCATGTAGCCGGCGGTGAACGTCGTCACGGCGACCTCCCCAAGCGGTGTCCTGGTGCGGGAACGCGAAGACCTTACCGCGCTGTTGATCGCGCGTGGAAATCCACCCTACGCCGACGGGGTCAGAGCCCTTCGGGGTCTGACCCCTGGCTCTGACCCCGGACTCCGGGATGCAAGAGTGACACCGACGGAATGGACCAAGGGCCCATGCGAGGCAGCGATCGTACCCGGAACACGATTGCGGATCGTGTGCTGAGGGCGACCGCGCGGTCGCCGCTCAGGCGACCCTCTGCTCCGCGGCGCGCGAGGGCAGCGAGACGTGAAAGGTCGTCGTCTCGCCGGGCGTGCTGTCCACCCAGATCCGCCCCTGATGCGCCACGACCAGCTCCCGCGCGATGTACAGGCCGACACCCAGCCCCCGCACGCCGGAGTGCCGCGCGCGAGTCGTGCGCATGAAGCGCTCGAAGAGATGCTCGATCTCGTCGGGCGGGATCCCGGGGCCGCGATTCTCGACGGCGATGTCCACATCGGTGCCGCGCTGTTCGATGCACACGTCGATGTCCGAACCGGGATCACCGTACTTCACGGCGTTCGAGATCAGGTTGCCGAGCACCTGACCGATGCGCATCTGATCGACGAAGATGTCTGAGAGGCCTTCGTCCTTCCTGACGTTGACGCGATGCCCTGCCGTGAGGTGCGAGAGCCGCTCGATCGCCTCGCTCACCAACACCTGTGGCTTCACCCACTGGCGGTCGAGGGTGAGACGTCGGGCCTCGAGGAGCGAGAGATCGAGCAGGTCGTCCACCAGGCGCGCGAGCCCGTCAGCAGCGCCGGCGATGCGCTTGATCAGCTCGTGCGCCTTCTCCGGGGCTTCGGCGTGAATCTCGGGCAGAGCGCTCGCCGCCATCGTGATGACGCCGATCGGTTGTCGCAGGTCGTGTGCGATCAGCGATGTCCACTCGTCGCGCTGTCGCTGCAGCTCCTTGAGCTCCGTGATGTCCTGCGCCGTGCCGGCGACAGCGACGATCTCGCCCTGCTCGTTGCGCACCGGGGCGCCACGCGCCGCGATCCAGAGTGTCGTCCCGTCGGGCCGCTTGATCTCGAGGTCCGTCTCATGGGGCTTGCCGGTGCGGAGGACGGTCTGGAGTGCGCCGCGAATGGTACGCACCGTCTCGGGCGGGATGTTGCGGTCGCGCTCGGCGCGGGTGACGGGTGCATCCAGCGACGCGGGAGGTTCCACGCCTATGATGCGATAGAGCTCCTCGGACCAGCGCGAGGTCTCGTCGGCGGGGTTCCACGTCCAGCTGCCGAGGTGCGCGACACGCTCCGCCTGACGCAGGTCGGACTCGCTCTGCCGCAGCGCCTCTTCCATGTGCTTGCGCTCGGTGATGTCCGACCAGATGGCGCAGATGGCGAAGGGGTAGGGCCCCCCGTTGATGAGCGGAAACTTGCTCGTGAGAAAGACTCGCTTCTCCCCGTGCAGCTCGATGGTCTCCTCATACGTGATCGGGCCACTCTTTGAATACACCGTGGCATCCGTCCGGCGATGATGTTCGGCATTCTCCGGCGGGAAGATCATCGGGTCGGTCTTGCCTGTCACCTCGCCGGGGCCGATCTGCAGCAGCTCCTCGAGCTGCCGATTCGCCATCAGATAGTGTCCGGTGAAGTCCTTGATCACGATGACGTTCGGCGAGTTGTCCATGATCGCCTGGAGCCACTGCCGGCTCCGCTCCAGCTCGGCCATGATGGTGCGCAACCGCTGATGCAGGCAGCTGATGGCGATGCCCATCGCCACGAAGATGCCGATCGAGATCAGATTCTGTGGCGAGTCGAGATCGCGGCTTCCCTCCATGAAGAAGATCGGCACGAGGCCGGTCGCGATCGCCGTGGCGGCGAGTCCGCTCTCCAACCCTCCCAGCCAGGACGCGGCGAAGACCGCGGGATAGAACAGCGCCCACCGCGCCATCGTCGCATGCAGGATGTGGAACTGGACGACGAACGCGATGAGGGTCGGTCCGAGCGCCGCGGCCGTCTTCCACTGCCAGTGCGCGCGAGCCCGCCCGCTCAGGAGCGCGCCAAGCTTCGTCCATGGTGATTCGGTGGGCATACGTCCCCCCGTTCGGCTGGAGCGAGTGCGCGACGCTACCAGGTATGGTAGGTGGCGCCGACCAGGAAGCCTTTGAGGCGCGTATCGAACAGGAAGTTGTTACGGTCGTAATTCACCGCGAGCACGCGGTACGCGACGCCGAGCCTCCACTTCTCCCAGGCGTCGTAACCGGCCGAGCCGAGCACTTGCCAGGTGTCCTTCGAGCCGCCTCCGCCACCGTCTGCTGCGGCAATGAGGTGCAGCTTTCCGGACCAGTTGTAGCTGACGCGTGCGCCGCCCGTCGCGTCCACCCATTGCTGCGTCCCCGAGCGCTCGTTCGACAGTCTGGGGAAGGTGACGTCGAGCGACGTGCTGAGATTCCAGTAGCGCATGCCGACGAGGAAGTCGACGCTCCATGTCGAGTCGCCGATCGTGTAGCCGCCGGTGGGCTGGAGGATCGTCAGGTGTTGCGTGAGATCGAGCCCGCCAGTGTCGCCGCGGATGGCGAGGGCACGGGCGCCGCCGAGCTTCGCATAGATCCCGTCCAGGCCGAGTCCGTAGGGTCCCTTGCGCGCCTCCGCGTTGGCCATGAAGCCGAACTGGAGATGCTTGAAGACTTCCCACGGCGCCAGGCTGACGGAGGACTGCAGTCGCCTCACGCCGACATCACCGTCGAGGCCGACGATCCACACGTACGGCGTGACGCCGAAGTGCCATTGATCATCGGTGAGCACCTGCGCGCGGGCGGTTGTGCTCCATGCGAGCAATGTGACGGCCGCGTACGCCACCCGCCTCGTCGTTGTGCCACATCGACACATACCCGGCTCCAATTGAGGACAGGCGCAAGGTCTGCGGAAAATGGGGAGTGGCAAATGCGACCATCGAAGGTGTGACCGCGTAAACACGGCACGATTCCTACTATTGTGCCGGAAGGACTTTCATCCCAGAGTATTCGCCAATGCGGACGGCGATGATGCGTTCACGATCGTCGGTAGCCCTGCCGATCTCCCTCGTGCTGGGCGTGCTGGCGTGCGGCGGCTCGGCCGACGTTCCGTCGATGCCGGACACCGTGGCAGATCCATCGACGGCCCTGATCTTCGACCCGGCCGGCGACACGTTCGGGCTGCCCGGCCTCACCCAGTGGGACGTCACCGGGCTCTCCATCACGCGTGAGACGGACGGCATCACGGTGCGCGTGGACTTCGCGAACAATGTGGAGCTGCCGACCCCGGGCGATCCGAACGCGCTCGTGGGGCTCGTGGAGCTCGACCTCGACCAGAACGTGGTGACCGGCAAGCTCGGCATCCTCGATCAGCTGCGCAAAGACGGCGGCGCGACGGGCATGGGCGTGGATGCCGCCCTCAATCTCAGCAACATCGCGGCGGACTCCACGCTGATCGTGTACGACATGGGCGGCAACCCGACCGGTCGCGCCAAGGTCGCGATCGGTGGTCATCGGCTCACGATCCACGTTCCGTCGGCCCTGATCGGCAACGACGACGGCTATCTCGATGCCGCCGTGATCGTCGCCAACAGCAGGAGCATCACCGACCTCGCGCCGCAGAGTGGACATCTGTCACTCTCGCCGCCCACGCCGCGCTGACGCGGGGCTCGTCGTCACCCGTCCGAAGGTCCAATCGAAGCGCCCATAAGGGCGGGCAACCTTCAGTCACATTCGCCGCAGACCGGATAGTGACCGCGCATCGCGTCACACCGTCCCCGGCGCCGAACTGGAGGCACAACGATGAGGCAAGGACCAGGCGAAACACGGGCGCGAATCGGTCGACGAGCCGCGACCATATTCGCATCGCTCGCGCTCGTCGCGACGGCATTGCCGGCGCAGGACGTGACGCAAGTGTCGTCGACGACCGTGACGACGAGGACTTCCACGCCGGACATCACCGGCGTGATCGATTCCAAGGCGGTGAACGCGCTGCGCTCGATGGGCGCCTACCTCCGCACGCTGAAGAGCTTCGGCGTGGACGTGAAGGGCGCGCGCGACGAGGTGATGGCCGACGGCCAGAAGATCCTCATCACGGGCAGCGTGAAGTATCTCGTGCGTACGCCCGACCGGTTGCGCGCCGAGATCAACACGGATCGGAAGCAGCGCACCATCTATTACAACGGCAAGACGATGACGCTGTATGCGCCGCGCATGCACTACTACTCGACGGTCAACGCGCCGCCGACGAATGAGCAGCTGCTGGACAGCCTGCGCGACAGGGGCGTCGAGCTTCCGATCGCCGATCTGTTCCTGTGGGGAACAGCGCGCGATGGCGTGAAGGACCTGAATCAGGCCAGGTACATCGGGCCCTCGAGCGTGGATGGCATTCAGACCGACCAGTACGCGTTCCGGCAGGAAGGCACCGATTGGCAGATCTGGATCGAGCAGGGGAGCCGTCCGCTGCCGCGCCGGCTCGTGATCACGAGCGTCGATAAGCCATCGGAGCCACAGTACTTCGCCACGATGATGTGGGATCTCACGGCCAACACCGATGACGCGAACTTCGTCTTCACGCCGCCGAAGGATGCCAAGCAGATCCCGTGGAACAAGGAGACCGTCGCGGCCGCACGGAAAGCGCCATGACGCACGCCTCTCAGGAGACCACACATATGCGGAAGATCAATGGACGACCGAGCGGCGTCGCCATCATCTCAGTGATCGTGATGCTCTGTCTCTTCCTTCTCCCCCTCACGGCTGAGGCGCAGCGGCGCGGCGGCGGTGGTCGCGGCGGTGGTCGCGGCGGCGGTGGCATGCGCGGCGGTGGAGCGCGCGGCGGATTCGGTGGCGGCGGGCGGAGCGTCTCGCGGCCCAGCGGCGGCTTCGGCGGCGGCGGTGCCCGTACGAGCATCAACCGCGACTTCGGGTCGATCGGTAGCCGGCCGGGCGGCATCGGTGGTGGCGCGATCCAGAATCGCCCCGGCAACATCACCAGCGGCATCAGCGGTGGCGAAGTCGTGAGCCGGCCGGGCGCCGGCGCCGGCAACATCAACCGGGGCAACATCAACCGGGGCAACATCAACACCGGGAACATCAACCGGGGCAACATCAACAGCGCCAACATCAACCGCAACTGGGACACGGACATCGACGTCGATGACGGGTGGGGCGGATACGGCTGGGGCGCTGCGGCGGCCGGAGCCGCGCTCGGTGCAGCAGCCGGCTACGCCGCAACCGTGGGGTCCACGGTGTACGCGTTGCCCGCGGGATGCGTGACGAGCGTCGTCAACGGCATCACCTACCAGAACTGCAATGGCGTCTGGTACGAGCCGAGCTTCTCGGGGTCGTCCGTGAGCTACACGGTGGTGAACGCACCTTGAGTGCGGGGATGCGGGGATAGGTAATGCGGACAGAACGGCCTCGGGAGGCAGCAGCGTCCCGGGGCCGTTTCGCATCCCCGCATCTCCGCATCCCTCATCCCCGCGCGTGACATGGACGATAGGTCAATGGTTCGACGCCGCGCGGCCGGGAATTCTCCGGTGTGCTGCGCACGATGCGCGCGTCGCGCGCTCGGAGCAGCGGAACAGGAGGCCCGATCATGTCGTTGGGGGTTCCTCGTCGTGCACACATCGTGGCGACGGCACTGCTCGTCGTTGCCGGGCTTGCCGCCGCGTGCGATTCGGGGCCGATCAATCCGAACAACATCGGATGGGTCACGACGCTCGTGGACAGCGCAGCACCGGCGCTCCAGAACGCGCGGACCTTCGCCGTGCCCGACACGATCGTCGCCCTGAATGGCGGAACGTTCAACCACGCCCAGGACAAGGCGATCGCCGCCGTCGTGCGCGGACACTTCCTGCAGCTCGGGTGGGTCGAGCGGAAGGACACGACCGGCACGAAGCCGGACGTCGTGATCGTGATGGGGACCAACACGCGCACGGAAGTCGGGATCTCGTACGCCGACTGGTTCCCCTCCTACGGCTGGATCCCGTACTGGGGCACGCCCGCCGATCCGTCGTGGGTCTGGGGCGCTCCCGCGGGCGCCATCGCCTACGTGTACGAGGTGGGAACCCTCGTGATGACGATGGTCGATCTTCGCGCGCCGCGCGAGACGACGAAGCGGGTGCCGGTGCTCTGGGTCGCCGCGGTGAATGGCGTGCTGGGGGACAACCCGGTGCTGCCGCGCGTGCTGACCGGCATCGATCAGGCGTTCGTGCAATCTCCGTATCTGAGGATCCCATGACGACTCGTCGCTGGCTCCTGCTCACACAGCTCCTCATCGGACTCTTCATCGCGCTGCTCACCGCGCTGCGCGCGGGAGCGCAGCAGGCACTCGCCGAGCCGAGCAACTTCATGAGCCTCACGACCTTCGAGCTCTCGCTGCCCCTGGGCGACACGAAGCGCTACGTGACGGGAGGACTCGGGCCCGGGCTTGGCTGGGAGGGACGGTGGACGGTGAACTCGCACTCGTCCGCCGGCGTGTCGCTCAGCGTCGCCGGCTTCCAGCGCCACACGCAAAACACGATCGACTTTCCCTCGGGTGCGGCGACGGGCGATCAGCTGCGACAGTTGTTGCCCGTGCAGGCGCTCGCGACCGGGTACGTCTTCCCGATTCAGGCGAATGGCGTGCGCTGGTACGCGGGAGGCGGAGTCGGAGGCGGCCACGTCGATCAGGACTTCAGCCTCGGCACGCAGCAGGTTTCGCGGAGCGCCTGGCATCTGGTGATCGCGCCGGAGATCGGCGCGGAGGTGCGCGGCGGCCCCGACCACCTGTTCGTCGGCGTGGTCAGTCTGCGCTACAACGCGCCGATCGCGGCGGGCAACTACCTCGGTGGCGGCGCGCGCAACTTCCAGTACCTCACGCTGAGAGTCGGTATCGGCGAGGAGTGAGCCGAACGATGAGAGAGACCATCACCTTTCCGCGTCCATATCATCGGCCGTTGACGTCCGTTCTGATCGTGGCGTTCCTGGGCGCGCTGCTGCTCGTGCTCGCGCTGCCGGTGTCGATACACGCGGGTTGGAGGGCCGATGAAGTTACGCGTTCCGCGGGACGGACCGCCGCACAGGCGCAGGACCGGAGCCCGCCATGACCGCAGCCGATCTGTTGTCTCTCCTCACCACGGTCAGCATCGTCCTGATCGTCTTCTCGACGGGAATGTCGGGGCAGCGCGGATCGCTCTCGATGCTGCTGCGGCAACCGTCGCTGCTGTTCCGGTCGCTGCTGTCGATGCTCGTGCTCGCGCCGCTGCTCGCCGTGGGCTTCGCCACGAGCCTGGAGCTCCCGAAGGCCGTCAAGATCGCGCTCGTGATGATGGCCGTGTCGCCGGTGCCGCCATTCCTGCCCAAGAAGGCGATCAAGGCGGGCGGCGCGCAATCGTACGTCATCTCCCTGCTGGCCTTGTCGGCGATCGTCTCGATCGTCACGGCGCCGATCAGCCTCCAGCTGCTGGATGATCTGTTCGGGCTCAGGATGAACATCCCGCCCATCGAGATCGCCAAGCCGCTCCTCGTCAGCGTGCTGCTGCCACTCGTCGCCGGTCTGGTCTTCGCGCGGCTCGCGCCGACGGTCAGCGCGAAGTGGGCGCGCATCGTCTCCGGCGTGGGGAGCATTCTGCTCGTGGCCGTCGTGCTGCCTCAGCTCGTGAGCCTCGCTCCAGCGCTCAGGGAGCTCGTGGGAGACGGCACGCTGCTGGCGACCGCCGGGTTTGCCATCTGCACGCTGTTCATCGGGCACCTGCTCGGCGGTCCCCGGTACGAGAACCGCAGCGTGCTCGCGCTCTGCACAGCGACGCGGCACCCCTTCATCGCGATCGTGCTGATCCAGGCGAACTTCGCCACGGAGAAGCTCGCCGTGCCCGCCGTGTTCATGGCACTCATCGTCACGACCGTGGCCAGCATACCGTACGTGCGGCTTCGAAGGGCGAAGCGGGGCCAGGCGATGCCGCAGGCCGCGCCGCTGCCTCAACCTCAATCGCCGCGCTCCACGTGACGCATCATCTGGGCGGTGCCTCGGCGTTTCGCGAAGCGCTGATCCGCGCGCTGGTCGTGGCCGTGCTCATCATCGTGGGCGCCTTCATCGCCGGCATCCCGTCGCAGTGCGCCGCATCGGCCGCGCACGCTACGCACCTCAGGCATTTCGATCACCCGTGATGTAGCGACGCGCGCGCTACGTCACGATCCGCGCCCCTTCGTCCAATGTGTCATGCCTTCGTCGACCGCCATCGTGAGTGGCGTCGAAGGAGCGCGTCGTGGGGCGGCAAGCGTCCCGCGACGGAGCGTCGTGGAACCCGAACGGAGGCAGGGCGATGGCGAAGCGCGCAGCGGGTAAGGGCAATGGGAATGGCAACGGGGGAGGACACGCGAAGAAGCCGAATGGCAACGGGGGGCGGCACGCGAAGAAGCCGAACATCCTCATCATCTGGGGCGACGACATCGGCTGGTTCAACATCAGCGCCTACAACATGGGGATCATGGGGTATCGGACCCCGAACATCGATCGTGTCGCGCGAGAGGGAGCGATCTTCACCGACTGGTACGGCCAGCAGAGCTGTACGGCGGGGCGCGCGGCGTTCATCACCGGCCAATCACCGATTCGCACCGGCCTCACCAAAGTCGGGCTGCCGGGTGCCAAGCTCGGTCTGCAGCCCGAGGACCCGACCATCGCCGAGATCCTGAAGCCACTGGGCTACACCACCGGCCAGTTCGGCAAGAACCACCTTGGCGATCGCGACGAGTTTCTTCCGACGGCGCACGGCTTCGACGAGTTCTTCGGCAATCTCTATCACCTGAATGCCGAGCAGGAGCCGGAGAACCCCGATTACCCGAAGAATCCCGAGTTCAAGAAGAAATTCGGGCCCCGGGGCGTGCTGCACAGCTGGGCCAACGCCGACGGTACGCAGAAGATCGAGAACACCGGCCCGTTGAACACGAAGCGCATGGAGACGGTGGACGAGGAGTTCCTCGACGCGAGCCTCAAGTTCATCGACAAGGCGCACGCCGACGACACGCCGTTCTTCGTGTGGTTCAACTCGACGCGCATGCACGTCTTCACCCACCTGAAGAAGGAATCGGTGGGGAAGACGGGGCTGGGCGTGTATCCGGACGGCATGGTCGAGCACGACGGCATGGTCGGCACGCTGCTCGACAAGCTCGACGAGCTGGGGATCGCCGACAACACGATCGTCATGTACTCGACCGACAATGGTGCGGAAGTCCTGAGCTGGCCCGACGGCGGCACGACGCCATTCCGCGGGGAGAAGGACACCAACTTCGAAGGGGGCTGGCGGGTGCCGTGCATGATCCGCTGGCCGGGCGTCATCGAGCCGGGCACCGTGTCGAACGACATGTTCTCGCACACCGACATGTTGCCCACACTTGCCGCGGCGGCGGGTGAGCCGGACGTCGTCGAGAAGCTCAAGAAGGGCTACAAGGCAGGGAAGAAGACCTTCAAGGTCCACATCGACGGGTACAATCTGATCCCGCGGTGGAAGGGGCAGGCGAAGGAGAATCCGCGTCGCGGCTTCATCTACTGGAGCGACGACGGCGACCTGCTCGCACTGCGCGTCGACGACTGGAAGGCGACGTTCATGGAGCAGCGGAGCGTGGGATTGGGTGTGTGGCAGGATCCGTTCGTGCCGCTGCGCTTCCCGAAACTCTACAATCTCCGGAGCGACCCGTTCGAGCGGGGCGACGTGGACGCGACGCTGTTCTACGACAAGTGGGTGGCCGATCGCATGTTCATGTTCATTCCGGCACAGGCGATCGTGACCGAGTTCCTCAAGACGTTCGAGGAGTTCCCACCGCGGCAGAAGCCGGCGAGCTTCAGCGTCGACCAGGCGTTGGAGAATGCGCGCGAGGCCGAGAAGCACCTGGCCGCGGCGAGTGGGGGTGGGGTGAAGTGACAGATGAAAGAGTCGGCGCGTAAGCGCCGCCTCCTTCTCTGTCATCCCGAGCGCAGCGAGGGATCTGCACTTCGTAACGGCACGTGCAGATCCCTCGACTCGCTACGCTCGCTCGGGATGACACCGTCGCGCGCTGAGGCACTCACAACGCTCGCTCGGGATGACACCGTCGCGCGCTGACGCACTCACAGCAGCTCGATGTCCGGCAGCCGCCAACTCTTATCGAAGAACGCCGGCTCGGGCCCGTAGAAGCGGAACATGACCTCGAACTGCTCACCGGGGCTCGTGGGAATCCAGTTCGCGTCCTCGTTTGGTGCCGCCGGGGCGAACACGAGCTCGACGGAGCCGTCGCGTTCCTTCGCCAGCTCCGGCGCCAGCGAGGAGCGGCTCGGCCGCTCGATGTTGCGCATCAGCGCGTGCGTCACACGATCGTACGCCACCGCCGACCAGTACTGCGTCACGGGCGCATTCGGGGGCACGAGCAGCCGGTAGGCCTTCGAGCCGTCGAGCGGCTTGCCGTCGGCGTCGACGATCGTGAGCAGGTAGGCCTGGCCAGCTCCGACGTTCTTCACGGTGCTGAACGAATAGCTGACGGCAACGCCGCGCGCGTCGACGGAATAGGCGTCCGTCTTCTCGTAGCCGGAGGCCACCGTCTCCCCGAGCTCTTCCGGGAAAGGGAGACTCCAGTGCGCACCTTCATAAAATGGTTTGAGCGACGCCTCGAAGCGCGCATCGAGCGAGTCGTGGGCCTCGAGGGCCGCGGCCCCCAACAGCATGCGTCGGTCGATGTCCGGGCGAAACTCCTTCCCCTTCTCGATGCCGAGGGTGCGCAGCACGTCGATCATCGCCTTGTCACGGTCGAGCCAGGGCTCGTGCTGGACGATGCGGTCGAGCGACTGGAAGAACCGGATGTCGTACGGGATGGTGCTGTCGAACACGACGTCGATCGCGTCTATGAAAATCGTCGGCGGCGGAGCCGCCGACTCAGTCAGCGGATAGAAACCGATGCGCTTCGCGTAGGCCGCGGCCCGCGCGAGATCTTCCGCGCTGCTGCTCTTCGGGATGGAGCGCAGCAGCGCATAGCCCTCGTTGTTCCGGCAGGGCAGGGCGATGAATCCGTCCGGTACCGCCTCCGAATGACCGGGGGGGAGCACGACGTACTTGCCCCCCTTGCCGGCGTCCTTCCCCGCCGGACCGACGTCTTCCAGCGGCGCCTGCCAGCAGTCCATGATCGTGCCGGTGATGGAACCGTCGTCGCCCGCCGGCGGGATCTCGATCACCATCGGCCCACCCTCGCACAGGTCGAAGAAGGGCATCGCGTAGATCACGTCGGGATTCGGCGTGAGCATCTGGTTCTTCCAGTCGAACGGACGCGACCAGTAGAGGACCTGATTCATCTTGCCCCCCGCGTCGCGGTGCATCGCGTGGCGCATCAGGTCGTAGTTGACCGCCGGCAGCCCCCAGTTGATCGCCTCGATCGCACGACGCTCGATGCTCTGTCGCTCGAGGGCGCACTGCCGGAGCGCCCGGCGGTCGAGCGGCTTGGGCACACTGCGCTCGCGGACTCGCGCGCCGTCTTCCTCCTCCTCGCGTTGCCGGGTCGGGCTCGGCCCCGTGGTGCTCGAAATCATGCTGACCTCCTATGGCCAGACGATGGGGTCAGATGTTGGGTCAGATGCTGGGGTCAGATGTTGGGGTCAGATACCGAAGGTGTCCGATCCCTTGGCTGTCGAAGTCTGGCCCCTCTGGCTCCGACCCCTCTGGCTCTGGCCCCATCGAGTGTGCCTACTGCCGCGCCATGGCGACGCGCACGACCTCCTGGGGATCGACGATGTGGTCCGCGATGTCCGCCGCTTCCGCGATCGCGAGCTCCACTCCCTTCACGCGGCCGGTGAACTCGTTGTCGCGCGGGCCGTACTCCGGCGAGACGGGTGCGCCCGTATCGCGGCCGACGTCGCATCCATCGTCGGCGGAGAAGACCACCGGAGCCGTAGCGGGGACCCGCCCGCTGCCGACCTCCTTGCCGTCGACGAACAGCGACACGGCGCCGCCCTTGCCGGGGCCGCCCCCCTCGTAGGCGAACTCCATGCGCACCTGATGCTCACCCGAGGGCAGCGCACTGTGCGACTCGACGTAGCTGTAGTTGATGCCGAGCAGGTTGTAGCAGTAGCGGAGCTTCCCGTCCTTCATGTAGAGGCTCCAGCCGCCGATGTTGCCCCCCTGCGCGATGATTACTCCTTGGGCGCCCTGCTCGGGGACGACGATCTCCGCGGTGACGGAGTGCGACTTGTTCTTGATGTCGACGACGGAGTTCTCCGACAGCCGCCCCATGTTGCCGAAGAGCAGCTGCGTCTTCCCCGTGATCAGCACCGGCCGACCGGCGAGCTTCGCGTTCGCGCGCTCCGTGCCACGATCGTCGAGGGGCAGCACGTTGTAGCGCGTCGCCTCGATGAGCCACAGCCGCTGTAGCTCGTGCAGCTTGTCGGGCATCTGCTTCGAGAGGTCGTGCGCCTGGCTCCAGTCCTTGTTCGTGTCGTAGAGCTCCCAGACGTCGTCGTCGAACGCGGGAGTCTTCTCTCCAACGAGCAGCCATGGCGTCTTGTGCCGCGTCACCGCGGTCCAGCCGTCGTGGTAGATGCCCCGGTTGCCGAACATCTCGAAGTACTGCGTCGTGCGCCGCTCGGCGGCCTTCGCGTCGTTGAACGAGTACAGCATGCTCACCCCTTCGATGGGGTGCTGCTGCACGCCGTTCACGGAGAGCGGCTCGGGCAATCCGGCGGCCTCGAGGAGCGTGGGGGCGACGTCGATGACGTGATGGAACTGAGAGCGGATCTCGCCCTTTCCCTGGATGTGCGACGGCCAGTGCACGATCGTGCCGTTGCGCGTGCCGCCCCAGTGTGAAGCGACCTGCTTCGTCCACTGGTACGGCGTGTCCATCGCGTGCGCCCAGCCGACGGCGAAATGATTGTAGGAGTCGGGGCTTCCGAGCTTGTCGATCCGGGCCGTCAGGAACTCGGGCGTCTCGAGGGCGTCGGCGCCGTTGAAGTTGATCATCTCGTTGTACGTGCCGTTGAGCGTCCCCTCCGCCGACGCCCCGTTGTCCCCGATGATGTAGTAGATCAGCGTGTCATCGAGGAGGTGGAGCTTCTCCAGCGCGTCGATGACGCGGCCGACGTGGTGGTCGACGTACTCCAGGTATCCCGCGTACACCTCCATCTCGCGGCGGAGCACCGGCTTCAGCTCCTCGGGCATGTCCTTCCACGCCGGGATCTCCTTGTGACGGGCAGTGAGCTCCGCATCGGGAGGGATGACACCGAGCTTCTTTTGGCGATCGAACGTCTCCTCACGTAGCGCGTCCCAACCGGCGTCGAAGCGACCCTTGTACTTGTCGGCCCATTCCGTTGGAACATGGTGCGGGGCGTGCGTCGCACCCGGCGCGAAGTAGATGAAGAAGGGCACGTCTGGCGTCAGTGCCTTTTGCTGGCCGATCCAGGCGCGCGCCTTGTCCGTCATGTCCTCTACCAGGTGGTATCCCTCTTCCGGCGTCTTCTTCACGTCGATCGGCGTGGTGCCCTCGTAGAGCGACGGATACCACTGGTTCGCCTCGCCGCCGATGAAACCATAGAAGTAGTCGAAGCCGCCGCCTCCGGTGGGCCAGGCGTCGAACGGCCCCACGGGACTCGTCTGCCACACCGGCACTTCGTGACACTTTCCGAACTGCGCCGTGGAGTAGCCGTTGAGTCGGAGCGTCCTGGCGATCGGCGAGATGGTGTTGGGCAGCACGGAGCTGTAGCCAGGCGCCGCGGTCGCGATCTCGGTGATGCCGCCCATGCCGCATGTGTGGTGGTTGCGGCCAGTCAGCAGCGCCTGACGCGTCGGCGAGCACAGCGCCGTGGTGTGGAAGCGATTGTACTTGAGCCCCTGGGCCGCGAGCGCTTCGGCGCTAGGTGTGTTGCAGGGACCGCCGAACGCGCTCGATGCGCCGAACCCCACGTCGTCGAGCAGCACGATCAGGATGTTGGGCGCCCCCTTCGGCGCGCGCAGTCGTTCGATCGGCGGATACTTGGTCTCGGGATCCTTCGCGTCGTACGTGATCGGGCCGGTGGGAGGCGCATCCGGGATGGGCAGTACGGTGCGCGCGTCGCGTGAGTCGGGCATGTGCATCTTCCCGTCGATTGTCGGCGATGAGCGCCGCACGCGCAGCGGCGCGGAGCGACACGCCGGTGCACGAGGGCGGTTGGCAACGCGCGGGTGGGAGCTCGCGGTTGGCAACACATGAAACACCGGAAGGTCGTGCTCTCGCCCGCGTCCGGCGATTGGACCTTCGACACGCAAACGCGCTGCGCCATCGAGATGCCGCATCGCGCGTGTGCTGCGCGCACGGACCGATGCGGCACGCACGCATCCGATTGGACCAAGAGCACATGGAGCCTCGAGCCCGTGTGAGCGCATCAATCCCGACCTCCTGCACATCGAGGGGCCCGGCATGGTCGCGATCATGGAGTTCATCAGGCTCGACGCTCACATCCCGGTACCCGTGCGCGGCCGCTACACGTATTACCCGAGCGCGGCCGAGACCAGGCGAGACTCCGCGGGCCCCAGAGGGGGTCGCTTCTTCCAGCTGCTCGCCGAGATCGAGATCAGCGGCGAAGCGAACGGAGTGATCTGCGCGCAGCAGTCGAGCTGCGGTGGCTACTCGCTGTTTCTGCGCGACGGGAAGGTCGTGTTCGTTCACGATGCTCCCGATGCAACGCCGGCCGAGCGGCTCGATTGTGACACTCCTCCCTTCGGCAAGCACGTCGTGGGCGTGGAGTTCACGCGAAAGGGCAGGGGGCGCGACGAGATCGGCGCGGTCACGCTGTCCGTCGACGGGCGGCCGATGGCGGTCTCTCCCGTCGCGATGTTGCCGACTCGGCTTGCTCCCTGTGGTGACGGTCTCTGGATCGGCTACGACGGGCGCGACGGCGATCGGGGCGAATACGAGTCGAGCTTCCCCCTCGCGGGTGCGCGGGTGATCGAGATCGTGTTCGACGTCTGCGAAGACGCCGTCGCCGGCAGCGAGCGCGATCGTGCTGTCGCGCCGGTGCGCGACTAGAGCCGACCGCCTCATGCGTCGAAATCGCCGGTTGCTCACGAGCGGGCTGTCCGCGGCCGCCGTCGCCGTGCTGCTCACGGTGGCGATGGCCGCGATGTGGTGGCGCGATGCGGGAAGTGCGACGCCGGCTCCGGCGCACCAGTTCAGCGCGCGGTGGATGGGGGATGGCACCATCCTCCTCGGCGACGGTGGAGCGGCCATCCTCGTCGACCCGTACTTCTCGCGCCTGCCGCGGGAGCAGGTCCTACGGGGTGTCGTCGCCCCGGACACCGATCGGGTCGATGCCGCGCTGCAACGCGCGGGCGCGAGGAAGCTGCTGGCCGTCGTGGCCACGAGCACGACCTTCGATCACGCGATGGAGGTCCCGATCGTCGCCGCCCGGACCGACGCCGACATCGTGGGATCGATGTCCCTGATGAACGTCGCGCGAGGATCGGCAATCCCGGAGCGGCGCTTGCGCAGCTTCGAGAACGGCGACGTCCTCGCCTACGACGACTTCAAGATCATGGCCGTCGCTTCGCCATCGTTGTTCGCGGACGACGATACGCTCGCCGGCGACATCGACGTGCCACTGCGACCACCCGTATCGGCGCGCGCGTACCGGCCGGGGCGCAACTTCTCGCTGCTGATCGAGCACGACGGCCGGCGCGTGCTCATCGTCGGTCGGCCGAACTACGCGCCCGGCAGCATGCTTGGCGTCGACGCGGACGTCGTCTTCCTCAGCGTCGACGGACTCGCCGAGAAGGGCGAGCGCTTCGCCGCCGAATACTGGCGCGAGGTCGTCGGGACGACGCACGCGAGTCTCGTCGTGCTCACGCAGTGGGACGATCGCTCATATCCGCTCGAGGAAGGCGTACGTCCGCCTTCACAGACTGACTACGACACGGTCATCGGGTGGATGCAGGATCTCGCCGCGGACGACGGCGTCATGGTGCGCGTGCCGAAGGCCTTCGAGCGCATCGATCTCATGGCCGTATCGCTCGCCGACGCGGCGCGACCGCTACGCGGACGCGACGGTGCACGTCACGTTCGTCGCGTCTCGCTCGCGCACATGGAACACCTCTCCCATCGCTGTCCCCAAGGGCCAATACGTCGGAAATGCGCACGCGGAATACTGTGAGGCCGCGGCGGGAAAGCCGCACACAGACAACGGGAGCTCAGGAGGAAGGCATGATTGGCAAAACGGAAGCACGGCGCCGAGGGAGCACACTGCTGGCTGCTTTTGCTGTAGTTGGTGTGTTTGGAGCGATGGCAGCATGCAGCGACGACAACGACATTCTCATTCCCGCAGCGTCAGTCGTCACGTTCGCGGATTCGTCGTTCGATTTCACGACGCTACATACCTTCGCGATGGCCGACACCGTCGCGCATCTCGTGAATGTGGGTGTGAACCCGGTCCCCGTCACGGGCGCGTTCGATCAGACGATCCTCGCCCAGGTGCGGGCCGACCTGCTCGCGCGTGGCTACGTCGAGATCGCCGAGCCGAGCGCGACGCGGCCCGATTTCGTGGTCCTCACGGGCGTGAGCGCATCG
>DASVNI010000166.1:0-1938 GCA_036383935.1 Gemmatimonadaceae bacterium
GGTGCCGCCAGGGTGAGCAGCGTCTCGGCCAGCGCGTCCTTCGACCAGTGCATGATGCGCAGCACCACCCACCCCACGAGCACGCCCACCAGCACGCCGATTCCCGCGTCGACGAAGAAGCGAACGATCGACTCGCCCCAGCTGAACACGCTCGTCACCGCCGCGGCGACGGCCGAGCGATAGAGGATCAGCGCGGACGCGTCGTTCACGAGGCTCTCCCCCTCGAGGATCACGATCACTCGGCGCGGCACCGGGAGTCGCGACACGATCGCCGCGGCCGCCACGGCGTCCGGCGGCGACACGATCGCGCCGAGCGCCACCGCCACCGCCCACGGCATGGCGGGAAAGAGCGCCCGTGCCGTGATCGCGACGGCTGCTGTCGTCGCCAGCACGAGCCCGATCGCCAGAAAGCCGATGTTGCGACGGTTCGCGCTGAAGTCCCGGAGCGACGTGAAGAACGCCGCCGCCCAGATCACCGGTGGCAGGAAGACGAAGAAGACGAGGTCCGGGTCCAGCTCGGGGATCGCGATGCCCGGAATGAGCCCGACGAGAAACCCCGCCGCCATCTGGAGGATCGGCGCCGGCACGGGCAGCCGCCGCGCGATCGCCGTGATGGCGACGACGACCGCGGCGAATGCGACGGCGAGGACGATCGGCGGGAATTCCGGCATTCAGCCGTGCAGAGCGCGACGTATCACGCGTCAGCGCACCAGCTTCACGTTGAACATCGGCGACCCGACCGCACCCCACAGGCGCAGCCAGATCGGCAGGTACATCTCCATCCCGCGCGCCGATTTCACGTCGCCGAGATCCACGATGTCGCGCCAGCCGAACCACTCACCGAGCCACTTCTTCACCTGTGCCTTGGCCTCGGCGTCGTTGCCGCAGATGAACATGGTGTGATCGCCCTCGTTCACCGCCCCGGGATTCACCATCAGGTTCGCCGTCACCGTGTTCAGCGTCTTCACGAGCCGCACGCGTGGGAATGTCCGCTGAAGCTGCTCGCCGAGCGAGTCGGTGTTGCTCACCGTGAGCGTCGGCGGCATCCCCTTCGAGAAGTCGAGCGGGTTGCTCGCATCGATGAGGATCTTGTCACCGAGTGCATCGGCTCCTGCACTCTCGAGTGCCGGCGCCGCTCCGACCCCCGACGTCGCGTTGATCACGACATCGGCCGACCGCACCGCGTCGGCGAACGTCGCGAGCTTCACGCTCGGATTCGCCGCCTGCCAATCCCGAAACGCGACCCGCGCCGGCGGCTTCGCCGTCTCGCGCGCCATCGTCTCCGCCGGATCGCGCGTGCCGATCGTGACCGCATGCCCCTTCTCCGTCAGCGCCGCCGCGAGCGTCTGCCCCACGACGCCAGTCCCGAGAATGCCGACCTTCATGAGGGAGCCCTCCTGAGCCTTGGTCCAATACTCACCGCGCACAACCTTCCTGATCGTGCATTCCTCGCGCAAGCGCCGCTCGCGGACTTCTCGCCGCGGCGCCGCTCTCACGCCCGCCGAGGACCGCGACCGTGACTACCACGAACGATTCCGTCCCGCCCAACGTCCTGTTCATTCTCGTCGACAATCTCGGCTATGGCGAGCTCGGTGTGTACGGCGGCGGTGCAACGCGCGGCGCTCCGACGCCACGCATCGACGCGTTGGCCGCCGAAGGGCTCCGACTCACGAACATGAACATGGAGCCACAGTGCACCCCCAGCCGGTCGAGCATGCTCACGGGACGCTACGCGATCCGTTCAGGGACATATGCCGTGCCCTTCGGCGGCGTCGCCGAGGGACTCACGCAGTGGGAAGTCACGATGGCCGAGTCGTTCTCGGCGGCAGGATACGCCACGGCGATGTACGGGAAGTGGCATCTCGGAAGCCAGGACGGACGCCTCCCGAACGACAGAGGCTTTGACGAGTGGTACGGCATCCCCCGCACGACCGACGA
>DASVNI010000167.1:0-4205 GCA_036383935.1 Gemmatimonadaceae bacterium
TGCGCAGCGGCTCGGGTTCGGTGCCCGGCAGGAAGTACTCCGTGTACCGTCGCTCGGCCGGCGTCGCGGTGTCGGCGAGCTGGCCCGTCGCACGATCGAGCTCCGCGGTGATCATTCCGAGCGGAGGAACCCACGGCGTCGGCGCGGGGCGGCCGGCATAGTACTTCGCCATCATCTCTCCCCATATCGGCGCGGCGAGCGAGCCGCCGGCCACGCCCGGCGCGATCGTCTTCGGTTTGTCGAAGCCCAGCCACACGCCGGCGACGAGATCGGGGGTCATCCCCATGAACCACACGTCGACGTTGTCGTTCGTCGTACCGGTCTTGCCGGCGATCGGAACGTTCGCGGGCACCGCGCGGCGCGCCGGTGCGCCGGTGCCTCGCTCGGCTGCGTCGCGCATCATGTCGCGCACGATGAACGCGATGCGCGGGTCGATCACCGATTGCGGTACCGAGGCGGCACGTTGGAACACGATCTTGCCGCTCGCGTCCTCGACGCGCGTCACGAGACGCGGCTCGACCGTACTGCCGAGGTTCGCCCAGACCGTGTACGCAGCGACGTAGTCGAGCGGACGAACAGCGGACGCGCCCAGCGCGCTCGCCGGGACGGCAGCGATCGGCGATTCGATTCCGCCACGATGGGCGATCGCCACCATCGAGTCGAGCCCCACGCGGAGCGCGAGCTGCACGGCGACCGGATTGCGCGAGTGAATGAGCGCCTCACGCATCGTGATCGGGCCCAGGAACGTCCCGTCCGAGTTATCCGGGCTGTAGACGCGGCCGTTGTCGAGCCGGATCGCGAGCGCCGTGTCCGGGACGATCGTCGCCGCGCTCAGGCTGTCCTCGAGCGCCTTGGCGTACACGAACGGCTTGAACGACGAGCCGGGCTGACGCATCGAGAGCGTCGCCCGATTGAACGGAGCGAGCGCGTAGTTGCGTCCTCCCACCAGCGCGCGCACGTCACCGCTCTGCGGCTCGATCGCGACGATGGCACCTTCGAGCGCGTCGCGCTTGTCCTTCGCGACCGCGAAGGTGGGGTGCTTGTAGCCCTTACGCTGCTCCACCTTCGCCGTGCCATCGACCAGTGCTTCGACCGCGGCGCGCTGGAGCGCGGGATCGAGGGTCGTGTAGACCTTGTACCCGCCCGTGGCGACGTTCACGCCCGCGCGCTCGGCCACCTGCCGCGCCGCGTCCACGAAGTACTGCGCAACCATCGGCGCCCCGGCGTCACGCGCCGTCACCATCGGCTCCAGCTTCGCGCGATCGGCGACCTGTCGTGAGATGAAGCCCTGCTCCGCCATCAGGCCGAGGATCAGGTTGCGGCGCGCTTTCGCCTTGTCGGGGTAGCGGATCGGATCGTAGCCGACCGGCGATCTCGGCAGCGCGGCGAGCGTCGCCGCCTCGGCGAGCGTGAGGTGCGACGCGTTCTTGCCGAAGTAGTGCCGCGACGCGGACTCCACGCCGTACCAGCCGTGGCCGAAGTTGATCTGATTGATGTAGGCCTCGAGGATCTGCTCCTTGCTGTAATGGCGCTCCATCTCGCGTGCCGCCTGCTGCTCGCGGAGCTTGCGCCCGATGCTCAGATCCCGACGGTCGATCTGGTCGGGGTGCATGTTCCCGATGAGCTGCTGCGTGATCGTGCTCGCGCCGCCGCGGTGGCCGCCCGTGATCCCCTCGAGCAGCTTGCCCTTGATCGCGCCGGCGACGCCGATGAGATCCACGCCGTCGTGCTGGTAGAAGCGCTGATCCTCCACCGCGACGAACGCCTGGCCGACGTACTTCGGCAGCGTGCGGATCGGGACGCTGGTGCGCGACTCCCGTCCCATTTCGCCGATGAGCGAGCCGTCGCGCCCGTAGACGAGCGACGACTGCGGCTGGGGGACGATCTGCCAGGGCTCGCCCGTGCCGCGCGCGGTGGCGGCGGCGGGAGGCTGGGTAGCGGGTGCCTGCGCGGCGACGGCCTGCGCGGCGAGTGGCGCGGCGGACGTGAGGAGCGCGAACGACAGCAGAAATGGGTGACGCAACGGCATTCGTCGAAGTCTAGCGCGCTCGGATTTCGAGTCGAGAGACGTGGATCACACGACGACCGGTGGGCAGCAAGCGGTTGGCGGTGGCTGGTGAGCAGTGACGTCCCACGCGTCGTGCCGTCACTCCTCGCTGCCTACACCCAGCCCGGACAACTCATAGTTGCCCTCCACCGGCCTCCTAGACGATTCTTCAGGTAATGGCCCCCTACGTCACTCTCGCCCTCGCCCAGTTCCAGCCGCGCAAGGGCGACTTCGCGGGCAACCTCGCTCGCGTCGGGGCGGTGCTCGCTCAGGCAGCGAGCCTCGATCCGCGACCGCAGCTCGTCTGCTTCCCCGAGTCGGCGATGACGGGGTACTTCCTCGAGGGCGGGGTGCGGGAGCACGCCGTCACCGCGGGCCGGCTCGCGGCGGACCTTCACCGCGTGTACGGTGACGGCCCGCCGATCGACGTCTGCATCGGCTTCTACGAGGTCTGGCGCAACAAGCTGTACAACAGCGCGCTCTACCTCTCGCTCGGCGAGGCGACGCCGCTGGTGCGCCACGTCCATCGCAAGGTGTTCCTCCCGACCTACGGGCTGTTCGACGAGGAGCGGTTCGTCGAGCGCGGCCGCGACATCCGCGCGTTCGACACGCGCTGGGGACGCGCCGCGATCCTCGTGTGCGAGGATGCCTGGCACTCACTCACCGGCACGATCGCCGCGCTCGACGGCGCTCAGCTCATCATCGTCCCCTCGGCGCCGCCGGCGCGAGGCGCCTGGCCCAAGACGGACCAGGTGCCAGGACCGGCCAGCGTCTCCCGCTGGGAGCGGCTCACGCGCGACATGGCCGACGAGCATGGCGTGTATCTCGCCCTCGCGAACCTCGTGGGGAGCGAGGCGGGCAAGCAGTTTCCCGGCTGCGCCCTCCTCGCCGGCCCGAAGGGTGACGTGCGCGTGCGCGGCCCACTCTGGGAAGAGGCGCTCGTGGTGGCCACGGTTGATCTCGCCGACGTCACCCGTGCGCGTGCCGACCAACCGCTCATCGCCGACCTCGAGACGATGATGCCCCACCTGCGCGACACGCTCGCCAGAGTAGAAGCCGGCGCGCCGCACATCCTGACGTACGACGGCATGGAGGCGCTGGCGGGCATTCCCGCCGACGGCGACACCGCCGCCGAGCAGCCGCGACCGAACGCGAGCCAGCAGGGTGCCAGGTCGGGCCAGCGCCTGCGCGTAGTGTGCGGCGAGACGACCAGCGGTCCGCCGCGGCTCGACATCGACGGACGGCTGGTCGAGGATTGGCTCATCCGCTTCCTGCGCGACGAGATGGCGCGCCGAGGATTCGAGCGCGCCGTCGTTGGCGTGTCGGGAGGCGTGGACTCGGCGGTGACGGCGTTCCTCGCCGCTCGCGCCTTGGGCCCGGCGAACGTGATCGGCGTGCGGATGCCGTACAAGACGTCGAGTAGCGAGAGCCTCGAGCACGGCCAGCTCGTGATCGACACGCTCGGCATCCAGGGACGAACCGTTGATATCTCTGCCGCCGTCGACGGCTATCTGCAGCACGAAGCCGAGGCCGATCCGGCGCGAAGGGGCAACGTGATGGCGCGCATGCGCATGATCACGCTGTTCGACCTCTCGGCAAAGCACCACGCGATCCCGCTCGGCACGGGGAACAAAACGGAGCGCCTGTTCGGCTACTTCACCTGGCACGCCGACGACTCACCACCGATCAATCCGCTCGGCGACCTGTTCAAGACGCAGGTCTGGGCGCTGGCGCGACATCTCGGCGTGCCGGAGGTGATCGTCGGCAAGGCGCCGTCGGCGGATCTCGTCGTCGGGCAGACGGACGAGGGCGACTTCGGCATCAGCTACGCGAAGGCGGACGAGCTGCTCAACTGGATGCTGAGTGGCTACGACGAAGCGGACCTCGTCGCGCGCGGCTTCGCGCCGGAGGAGGTGGCGCTGGTGCGGAAGCGCCTCGCGGCCACGCACTGGAAGCGCCGCCTGCCGACCGTGGCGATGCTCAGCGGATCGGCGATCGGAGAGAGCTACCTGCGACCAGTCGACTACTGACCCAACCACGTTGGGGTCAGAGTCAGTGGGGTCAGAGTCAGTGGGGTCAGAGTCAGTGGGGTCAGAGTCAGTGGGGTCAGAGTCAGTGGGGTCAGAGTCAATGGGGTCAGAGTCAATGGGGTCAGAGT
>DASVNI010000168.1:0-9702 GCA_036383935.1 Gemmatimonadaceae bacterium
TCGTCGGTCGATCGACGGGGAGCACGGCGAGCAGGGCGATCGCCGGGTTATCGCCCATGCCGGCGTGAGCCTTCGGTTCACCACCCTTGGCGATGATGTACGACACGCTGCGCACCTGACGCAGTGCGTCGGCGGGAAGCGCGAAGTGACCGTCGGCATCGCTCTTCGTTTCCGCGAGCTGTCGCGGTGCCGTGTCGCTGGGCACCCACAGCGTCACGCTCGATCCAGCGATCGGCACCCCCGCGCCGAGAACCCGCCCGACGATCTGCGCGCCCGCCGAGCTCGTGGCGAGACCACTGGCGACGCATGCCAGCGCGACGATTCCACCGATGTTGCGCATCTCACTACCTCACGATCGCGATGACTACTCGCCCATCCTCATGGACTGCTGGCCTGCCGGGTCTTCTTCTTGGCTTCCTTCTTTTTTGCCATCTCTGCCTTCCTCGCGGCTGCCTTCGCCGCGGCGGTCGGCCACAGCGCTGCCACCTCCATCCGGAGCTGATTGCTACCCGCCAGGCGCGGGTGCTCGACGTTGTGGTAGTACTGCAGGATGAAATTCAGCGGCTGGTCGCCGACGTGCGCGATCTTCGAGACGCCTGCGCCGATCGGCACCGTCCACCGGTTACCTTCCGGCGCGTTCCAGTTCGACGTGATGAGTGGCGCCGTCGAGATCGCCCAGGCATGCGCCAGGTTGTAGTTGATGAACGGCTGCACGGTGAAGGTGTTGAGATCGCGCCCGTTCGACGTGCCGCCGATGCGCCAGATGTTGTTGACCAGCGTGCCGATCACCCACGGCCCCGGCATCGTCAGGGCGACCGCTGTCGGCCCGAGCCCCCATTGTCCCGTGCGCGCCAGCCTGTTCGTCGCGGTGGGAAACGAGAGTACGGGACCGAGCGCCCAGGTCCACTTCCCCGGCTTCGCGCTCGTGAAGTACGCCTGCTCCTGAATGTCGGCGATGCCACCGAACTGCGGCCTGGCAAGCTGGTTGACACCGCCCCCAATACCGGCATCCGGAAGGGGGATGCTGACGAACGGCACGATCGTTCTCGCCACGATCAACCAGTTCTTGCCGATCGGCAGCGGGAGAACCGGCTGGACGTTGAGCACCATCTCGCTTGCCGTGCCCAGTCCACCGTTGGCGTAGTAGTTGTACTGCAGAGGCAGCGAGACCATGTTGGCGACCGGGTTCTGTGACGCCTTCGCCAGGCTCGCCCCTTCCTTCTCATGACGATCCGCGCGCGCAGAGTCCGTTTCTACCTTTTGAGCATACGACACGCTCGGTGCCATAGCGGTCAGCATCCAACCGATCGCCGCGACGACCAGCAGTCGCCGCTGGTCGCTCCTCATGTTGTGCTGCATCCTTTCCCTCGCGAAGCGCAATAGTCGCCCGGCGCTCACTGTCCGGAGCGCGCGAGGGGAAGACGCTATATAAGTGCGAGCGTGCCTTACGCGTGGACCAAGGTCTCACGCGAGGAGCTTGCGGACCTCCAGCTCTTCACTCGCGCGCGCGATCGCTGCCTCGAGCGTCGGCAGCAGATGCTCCTCGCCGATCTCGTCCATCAGCACCGAGCGCTGCAGCGCTTGTAGTGGCTGCGGCTGCACTTCACACAGGAGCACCAGGGTGCCGTCGCGCCGGGTGCGATGCACGACATCCTTGAGCGCGTGAAGTCCGGTGGCGTCGATCGCTGGAACGCGCCTCATCCGGAGAATCAGTACCTTCGGCTTTCCGGCGACCAGGGCAAGCGTATCCTTGAACGTCTCGGCCGCGCCGAAGAAGAACGGTCCGTTGATCTCGTAGACGTCCACGCCGCGCGGCAACGCCAGCGACCGGAGCTCGTCAGTCCCCTCTTCGCCAAGCACCTCGTCCCCGAGTTGGCTGACGGAGGCGAGACTCGCCATCCGTCGCATGAACAGGAATGCGGCGAGCACCATGCCAACTTCGATCGCCACCGTGAGGTCGACGAAGACGGTAAGCCCGAACGTGGCGAGTAACACCACGACGTCGCTCCGCGGCGATGACAGCTCGGCCCGGAACACGCGCCACTCACTCATTTGGTAGGCCACGACGAGCAGGATGCCGGCGAGCGTCGCCATCGGAATGAGCCCCGCTCAGCGCACGAAGAAGAGCGTGATGAGCAGTACGGTGACCGCATGCGTCATCCCGGCGATCGGCGTGCGTCCACCGTTCTTGACGTTCGTCGCCGTCCGCGCGATCGCGCCCGTCGCCGGAATGCCTCCGAAGAGTGGCGACGTGATGTTGGCCACCCCCTGCGCCACGAGCTCCATGTTCGACCGATGCTGCCCGCCGATCATTCCATCAGAGACGACCGCCGAGAGCAGCGACTCGATCGCGCCGAGGAGCGCGATCGTGAACGCGGGCCGCACGAGGCGCATCGCGTCGGCATACGACAGATGCGGCACCACCGGATGCGGCAGTTGCGCGGCGAGCACGCCGAACCGGCTGCCGATCGTCTCCATGTTCAGATGCAGCAGCTGCGCGACCGCAGTCGTGGCGAGCAGGGCGACCAGTGGGCCGGGAATCCGCCGGCTCACCCGTGGCCACGCCATGATGATGACGACCGTCGCGATTGTGATTCCCGTTGCCGCCCAGTTGAGCGTTCCGAAGTGCTGCGCGTACAGCTGGAATCGTTCGATGAACTCCGCCGGCACCGCCCCCATCCGCAACCCGAACGCATCCTTGATCTCGCCGCTGGCGATGATCACCGCGATCCCGGAGGTGAAGCCGATGATCACGGGATGCGGAATGAAGCGGATGGCCGAACCGAGGCGGGCGAGGCCGAAGCCAATGAGGATCACACCGGCCATCAGCGTCGCGATCGTCAGCCCCTCCACACCGTATTGCTGCACGATGCCGTACACGATCACGACGAAGGCGCCCGTCGGCCCGCCGATCTGGACCCGCGAGCCGCCGAGCACCGAGATCACGAATCCGGCGACGATCGCCGTATACAGCCCGCGATCCGGCGTGACACCGCTCGCGATGGCGAACGCGATGGAGAGTGGGAGGGCGACGATGCCGACGATGACGCCGGCGATGAGGTCGCGACCGAGCTGTTCGCGGGTGTAGCCCTTGAGCGTGGTGGCGAGCTTGGGGACGAACGTGCTGGGAAGGCTCACCAGGATGGCTTCGCGATGAGGGGGAGAGATCGCCCGGAAGGGGAAACGAGAGGGCGCGGGAAGTTACGCATCCTGGATTGTGCCCTCCGTCATCCGAGTCCCTGATCCCCTGTCGGGAGTTTCCCTATAGCCACCGCGAGCGGCGCCGTTGCTGCCGCGTTCGGAGTCGATGCGCCCAAGCCCTTGGTCCAATTGCCGGAACGCCGCGGCGACATACGATGCGCGAGCATGAGACTCACACAATCCACCGCGATCTGCCTCGCGCTCATCCTGAGCCTGGCATGTCGCGAAAAGACCGAGCACACGGCGGCCGGGGAGGTCGCGATCTCCACCGCGCCACCAACTCGTGTCGAGCTCGCGATGTTCGCACCGCTGCCGCGCGTCATGTCCGCTCCCGGCGTCACGACGACGTCGGTGCAAGTCGCGCTCGGACGCAAGCTGTTCCACGAGCCCCTGCTCTCCAGCGGCCACGACGTGTCGTGCAATAGCTGTCATGGGCTCAACGCCTACGGCGCCGATGGTCGCCGAGTCAGCTTCGGCGATCTCGGCCACGCAGGCGACCGCAACGCGCCGTCGGTCTACAATGCGGCCGGCCAGATCGCGCAGTTCTGGGATGGCCGCGCCGCAACCGTCGAGGAACAGGCGAAGGGACCGATCCTCAATCCAGGCGAGATGGCGATGCCGGACCCCGCCGCCGTGCTCGCGCACCTTCGCGCCTCACCTGAGTATGTCCGAGCCTTCGCCGAGGCATTTCCCGGCGAGAAGCAGCCCATCACGTACGACAATGTGGGCCACGTGATCGGCGCGTTCGAGCGAGGACTCGTCACGCCGTCGCGGTGGGATCGCTACCTGGAAGGTGACTCGGCGGCACTGACACCGGCGGAGGTGCGCGGCTTCACGACCTTCACACGACTCGGCTGCGCGAGCTGCCATGCGGGTCCCTACGTCGGCGGGCAGAGCTTCCAGAAGCTCGGCCGGATCACCCCGTGGCCCGCGCTGAAGGACAGCGGCCGCATCACGGTGACCCATCAGCCGAGCGATCTGTACGTCTTCAAGGTCCCGTCGCTCAGGAATGTCGAGAAGACGGGCCCATACTTCCACGACGGCTCCGTCGCCTCTCTCGACTCAGCGATCCTCCTCATGGGGCGACACCAGCTCGGCCGCGAGCTCACGACCGCGCAGATCGCGTCGATCCGGACATGGTTCGGCGCGCTGACCGGCGAGCTTCCGGCGGCGTACATCGCCTCGCCGCCGCGGCCGGAACTCCGGGCGCCCTGAACCGAGCCCAGCTTCGTGCGTTAGCGTTCCGCGCATTGCGACCCGGACAGGGCGACAGCAATATTCGCGTCCCAAACGGCATACCGACGACGCCGCTGGTAGCCGGAGTCGATCCCGGTTTGACTTGTAAGACACAGATGATGGCTCCGCCGTACAGCGAAGGCGGGCATTCGGTGACCTTGCTCAGGATCACCGACGCGCTTCGGACGCGCAGTGATCCCGACGACATCATGTTCAGCGTGTGCCGGATCCTCGGCGAGCACTTTCGCGCGAGCCGTGCCTTCTACGCCACGATCGTCGACGAGTCGGTGGCGATCATCGGGCACGACTACGTGGATGGCGTCGCCTCCATGGCCGGCCGCCTCCCGCTCGACGTCTACGGCGAGAAGATAAAGGACATCTTCCGCCGCGGCGCGGACCTCATCGTCGAGGATGCGCGCATCGATCCGCGCATTCCCGATGCGGCGCGGGCCGGCATGTCCAACGATGCCATCGTCGCCGGAATCGCCACGGGATTGATCAAGAGCAACCGCTGGGTCGGCACGCTCTCCGTGCACAGCGCCACGCCGCGCACCTGGACCCACGATGACGTCTCCCTTCTGCGAGAGACCGCGGACCGAACGTGGGCGGCGCTCGAGCGCGCGCAGGCCGAAGCCGCGCGCCGCGAGAGCGAAGAGCGCTATACCGTGCTCTTCGAGCAGTCGGAGGAGACGGCGCGGCTGTACGAGCAGTCCCGCGAACGCCTGCTCCATCTGGACGCGATGGAACGCCTGCACCGCGTGAGCACACGCTTCCTCGGTGAGGACGGACTGCAGGGCGTGCTCGACGAGATCGTCGAGGCGGCGATCGCCGTGACGGAAGCGGACTTCGGCAACATCAAGGTGCTCGACCAGTCGTCAGGGGATCTCGAGATCGTTGCCTCGCGCGGCTTCCCGGATTGGTGGCTCACGTACTGGAGACTCGTTTCCGCGGACCGCGGGTGCTGCGGCTCTGCGCTCGAGTCGAGGAAACGCGTCATCGTCGAGGACGTCGCGCGGAGCGCGATCTTCGACTCCGCGGACGACCGTGAGATGCAGCTGCGCGCCGGAGTGCGCGCCTGTCAATCCACGCCCCTCGTCGACCGGTCCGGCGTGGTACTCGGCGTGATCTCGACGCATTACACGCGTCCACAGCGCCCATCCGACCGCGCGCTGCGACTGCTCGACATGCTCGCGCGGCAGGCGGCCGATATCCTGGACCGCGCCGCCCGCGAAACAGAGGAGCGCCGTCGCGAGATGGAGCAGCGACTTCTGGCCGACGTCAGCGGCGCGCTCTCCACTGCCGATTACGACCGCGCCTTCGCCACGGTGACTCGGGTCGTCGCGACTGCGCTCTCCGACCTCGCGGTGCTGTATGTCATCCAGGAGGATGGCGCGATTCGACGCGTCGCCGCCGCCAGTCGCGTGGCGGAGCAGCAATCGCTGCTCGACGCGATGGTGGCCAGTTGGTCGCAGCCACGACCGACGCATCCCGTCCTGAAGGTCATCGCCAGCCGCCGTTCGCTGGTACAGTCGTTCGACCCGGGCCAACACGACAGCCTGGCGGAGAGTCCCGTCCATCTCGCCGTTCTCCAGAGCGTCGATCCCCGCTACGCGCTGCTCGCGCCGATGATCAGCGGCGAGTCGTGCGTCGGCTGCGTCGCGCTCACCTCCACGTCTCGCCCGTTCGAGAAACGCGATACGGCGCTCCTCGAGGAGATCGGTCGCCGCTGCGCGCTCTTCGTCGAGAACTCCCGCTTGCACGAGCGCGAGCGACGCGCGATCCGTACGCGCAGCGACGTCCTTGGGATGGTCGCCCACGATCTACGGAACCCGTTGCATTCCATCGTCGTGAATGCCCGGCTTCTTCAACAGCTGCCCGGCGATCTCGAGAGCCTGGACTCGATCCAGCGGGCGTCGGCGCGCATGAGCAGGATCCTCGAGGACCTGCTCAACGTCGCGCGGTTCGAGGCCGGCCGGCTGGACGTGGAGCGGGCACCGGTTCCCCCGGGTGAGCTCGTCGCGGACGCGGCGCGAACGTATCGGAAGCTCGTCGTCGCGCGAGGACTCGAGTTCCGCGTCTCGCTGGCCCCCGGCCTCGCGCCCGTCCTCGCCGACAGGGAGCGCGTCGCGCAGGTGTTGGAGAACCTCCTCAGCAACGCGATGAAGTTCACGACGTCGGGCACCATCACCATCGGCGTGCGCGCTGACGGCCGCGTTGTGGAGTTCTTCGTTGCCGACACCGGGGAAGGCATTGCCCCGGAGCATCTCCCTATGGTCTTCGACGCGTTCTGGCAGGCGCGGCGTCAGGACCGCGATGGGGCGGGACTGGGCCTGTCGATCGTGAAGAGCATCGTCGAGACCCACGGCGGTCGCGTCTGGGCGACGAGCGACGTCGGTGTCGGCAGCACCTTCCACTTCACGCTGCCCGTGGCGCCAGGCGCGAACATGGCCACGACGGCCACGACGGCCGCCGAAGCCCCCGCGCCCCAGGTGCTCATCGTCGACGACGACGACGACCTCCGCCGAACGCTCGACCGCCTGCTTCGGCTGCACGGCTACGCGACGGTGACAGCGAAGAACGGTCAGGAAGCGCTCGACTACCTCGGTCGTGGCGAACGGCCGTCCGTGATCCTCCTCGATCTCGCGATGCCGGTCATGGATGGTTGGTCAGTGCTCGAGGCGCGACGCCAGCGCCCCGATCTCCAATCGATTCCGGTCATCGTGATGTCCGGCCAGGACTCGGTCTCGACGCGCGTGGCGACCATGAGCGCGACGCTGCTTCAGAAGCCGGTGCCCTCCGATCTCTTGCTGAGCACCATGCCCGTCGCTGGCGTCCGCGCGACGAACTGATATCGCGCCTCGGATCAGCGCAGCAGCGTCGCCGTCCCGACGATGGCCCCGCCGAGAACGAGCCACGCGGAATTGACCTTCCAACGGAAGAGCAGCACTGCGGCGATCAGTGCGCACGCAAACGTCGTCCAGTCGACGATCGCCGCGCGCGCGAGCTGCGCCGTCACGACCGCCATGAGCGCGAGCGACGCGACGTTGACGCCGTCCAGCACCGCTCGCGCCGCCGGCGAATGCCGGATGCGAGGCAGCACCACGCCGCTCAGCGCGACGAAGACGAACGCGGGAAGGAAGATGCCGACTGTTGCAACGGCGGCGCCTGGAGCGCCGCCGAGTATGTAGCCGATGAACGTCGCCGTCGTAAACACCGGGCCGGGCGTCACCTGCCCCACGGCCACCGCATCCAGCAACTGGCGCTCGGTGAGCCAGTGCAGCCGTTCGACGAAGTCCGATCGCAGAAAGGCGAGTAGCACGTAGCCGCTGCCGAACAGCACGGAGCCGATCTTGAGGAACACGCCGAACATCGGCCACAGCCCGAACGGCGCCGCGAGCGTCGCCGCTCCCGCCTGGAGCGTCGCAGCGCCCGCCTGAGTCGTCAGCGATCCGGCGACGACGGCTCCGACCCCTGTCGCCTGGCTCCGGCCTTCCCGTGCGATGCTTCGTGCCGCGACGACCAGCGCGCCCGCGCCGAAGAGGATCACCAGCTCGTTCACGCCAACGACTGCGGCCACCGTGGCCGCGATGCCGAGAACGATGAGCCCGCGCGTCTTGAGCGCGGCGCGTCCGAGCCCGATCAGCGCCTGCACGACGACGGCGATGACGACCGGCTTCACCCCATAGAGAATGCCGACTGCCTCCGGAAGGGCGCCGAATCGCACGTAGGCCCAGGCAATCGCGGCGACGATGAGCGTCGCGGGGAAAATGAAGCACGCCCCGGCAACGAGCAGTCCGGGCCATCCTGCCCGGTCGCGGCCGATGTGAATCGCCAGCTCGGTCGAGTTCGGGCCCGGGATCAGATTCGTCGCGCCGAGGTAGTCGAGAAACTCCTCGTGCGTGAGCCACCCGCGGCGCCGGACGACCTCGTCCTCCATCATCGCGATGTGCGCCGCCGGCCCGCCGAAGGCGATCGTGCCGAGCTTGAGAAACAGGAGCGCGATCTCGCGGAGCGAAGTCCTCACCTGGTGGATCCGCTGCGACTCGACAGCGTATCGGCGCCAGCCATCGCCGCCGCTGGGAGAACGACCAGCTGCCCGGACATCATCGGGAGATGCGACTGCACCGCGCAGAGGATCGTGAAGATCCCGGCATGCTTCGCCACGTACGTGGCCTCCGTGGTCTTCTGCGGCGGCAGCGCGACCGCGAAATCCGGCAGCACGAACGAGTGGTCGTCGTCCTCCGGATTGATCAGGGTGAAGTGCACCGTGTCCCCTTCCACCACCGTGATGCTGGACGGTGAGAAGGCGTAGACCTCCTTCCCCTCGAGCACACCGCCCTTGGCGAAATCGCCCTTCAGGAAGGGCAGAACGCTTTGCTCCTCCTTGACGAGCAGCGGCACCGTCGTGACGGTCACGTGGCGCGCGCGAGCCTGGTACGTGTGCGCAGGCTGGCCGCCACTGCGGGCGCACGACATTGCTCCCAGGGCGACGAGCAGACAGCGGATCGGGTGGTTCATTGGCAACCTGCGAAGTGGCTATCCCTGTTCCGACGAAGATAGTGCCGCCGCGGGCAATTACTGGGGCGGCGATTCGTCCCAGCGAATCATGTCCGCGTAGAAGCCGCCGGAGCGCAGGAGCTCCTCGGGCGACCCGTCCTGCTCGATCGCCCCGTCGCGCACCACGATGACGCGGTCGACGTCCGTCAGCATCGCCCTCCGATGCGCGATCGTGATCATGGTCCGTCCCTGCCCCAGGACGGCGAGCGCCTTCTTGACGGATGCTTCCGTGACGTAGTCGAGGTTGGCGGTGGCTTCGTCCAGAATGAGCACGCGCGGACGCGCGATGAACGCGCGCGCGAGCAGGACACGCTGCCGCTCACCCGCCGAGAGCGTGATCCCCCCTTCGCCGATCTCGGTCTCCAATCCTTCGCGAAGGCGCGTCAGCAACGGGCCGAGCCCCGCACGCTCGGCCGCATCCGCGATCTCATCATCGGTCGCGTCGAAGCGCCCATAGCGGATGTTGTCCCGCATCGTTGCACGGAACAGCGTCTCGTCCGCCGCCACCGCGCGCACGGCGAGATGGATCGAACCGCGGTCCACGCGATCGAGTGACTCCCCGTCGAGCCGAATGCTCCCCGACTTCGGTTGCTGCAACCCCATGAGCAGATCGGCGAGCGTCGTCTTCCCCGCTCCCGACGGCCCGATCAGCGCCACGTGCTCCCCCGGGTTCACGCAGAATGTGACGCCGCGGATCACCTCGCGGCC
>DASVNI010000169.1:0-6090 GCA_036383935.1 Gemmatimonadaceae bacterium
CTCGATCTCGATGGCTCGCGCGGCGCGTGGTACGTCCAGAATCTCGTCGCGGTCCGCCGGCTCCTGTAGGAGTCCGTCACGCGAGAGCGCAACGACCCTGCTGTCATCCCGAGCGAGCGCAGCGAGTGCTGTCATCCCGAGCGGGCGCAGCGAGTGCTGTCATCCCGAGCGAGCGCAGCGAGTCGAGGGATCTGCACGCCCGCAGTCAGGCATCGCTGCGCCGGAGGTTCACGCGGAGCACGCGGAGGATCGCGGAGGGCGCGGAGGACCGCTCTCGGGGTTGAGCTCCGCGCACAGGCTCACCCGTCCTATCCATCCACGACCCCAAAGTCTCTAAGGGTCCGGTGGAGAGATCTCGCCGCCCGCACGGAGCGATCCGGAATCTTCCGGTTGATCCGGGTAAATCCGGGGCCCTGCCGTTCAGAAGGCCGAGAGCAGATCCTGCCCTTTCCGCGTGATCGCCCTCGAGATCCGCGTTCCGTCGTTTTCAGCACGCCGCGGCTCGCATCTCCGCATCGACGACTCGACTGAACCTGCGCCCCGCCAGCGCGCTGCACGCCACCATCAGCGCGATCGCCGCGGTGTGCGGCACGTTGGAGAGCCACGCCGCTCGCTCGAACGGCGTGCGATACACGATCAGCACGCGCAGCACGGAGTCCACCGCCAGTGCGATGCCGAAGCCGGCCGTCACCATGCGGTGTGTGCGACGGAATTCCGGCGAGTGTTCCCACGCGCGCTCGTACGCTGCCAGGCGCTCGCGACCGCCGCGTGCCGCCATCGGACGCGCCCCGACGTAGCTGACCGGTGTGTTCGACAGGGACGACCCGATCAAATAGACGGATGCGATCCCCGTGTAGAACGACGGCCGGATCAACAGCAGCCTCGCGTCACTCGTGACCGCGAGCAGCACGACCGAGACCAGAAGCTCGAGCAGCACCAGCGCACCAAGCGAATCGAGTGACCGGCGGCGCACGCTGTTCACCAGCGTCGTGGCACCGGCCAGCACCCCCGCGATCGAGAGTGCCCACATCGCTCCCGCGCCGAACGCTCGCACCACGGCGTACGCGACGAACGGCCCGACGACGTCCACCGCGTAGGGTAGCCACGGGCGGCTCGCGGGCTGCGCGTCAGTCACGTGCTTCGACATAGACCGGCGTGACGGACAGCGGGAGTCGCAGCATTCCCTCTTCGACGCGTGCGTCGACGCTCGATCCGAAGACATCCGTCGCCCGCACACTGCGTGGCGGGATGTCATCCCGAGCGAGCGCAGCGAGCCCATTGTCATCCCGAGCGAGCGCAGCGAGTCGAGGGATCTGCACCTCCGTCGCCGGAACATCCTCACCGGTGAACGCATCACGCCGCTCCCACGCGACGTACATCGCCGCGGCGTCGCCTCGCTCGACGCGAAAGAGAAACACTTCAGGCCTGTCGGCGACCTCGATCCGCGCGACTGCTCGAACGTCGCCGAGCGTCCGCGCCATTCGCGCGAACACCTCCGCCACCGGCGACACCACGCGAAGTCCATCGCCGCATGGTCCGAGCAGCCCCACCTTGCCGAACATCAGGTTCATCAGATCGTCGCGTGGCCCCGGCGCCGCGACGAGCTCCCAGTACATCGTCCATGGTACGCCCGCCGACAGCGCGAGCACGTTGCGCTGCACGAGGTCGCGCGACTGGAGCCGCCGCAGCTTCGCCTCGAGCTCCGGGGCGCATCCCTGCATGAACATCTGCGTCTGCGCCGGCAGCGACGCCATTTCGTCGTACAGCGCCGCGATGCGCTGCGCGCTCGTCGTGTCGCTCATCGGCGCACCCGACGCATCGGTCGTCGTCGTCGTCGCACTCCACGTCGACATCAGCGACACATGAGCGCGATTCTCGGCGAACTCGAACAATCCCGGGCCGCCGTACTCGGTGCACACGATCGGCTGCTCGGCGCCGAGTGCGGCGAGCCGACGGCGCATGTGCTCCACGCGCGGCACGATCGTGTACGGATCGGCATAGAGGCGCAGGTCGAACAGGTCGAACGCATCGGGCGCAGTGGCGACGACGTGATCGAAGAACGCGAGCCCTTCTTCCTGTCGTGGGAATCCGCGCCCCGGTCCCAGCTCCCCAGGACGGAACAACCCATCGTGCCCGCCCAGCACGACGACCGCGTCGGGATCTGCCTCGCGCACCGCACTCGAGAAGACGCGAAGCTGCGCGACGTACTCCTCCGCCGTCCCCGCCCAGAACACCGGGTTCGTCGGCTCGCAGTCGTTCTGCCAGAAGCGCACACGCCCCCGGTATCGATCTACCATCGTGGCGACGAGCCGGCGGTACTGTTCGAGGTCGAGCGCCGGCGACGGAGGCAGCATCGCCGATCGCGTTCGCGTGGCCCACATCGAGCTCGAGCAGAGCGCGATGAGTCCCTCATCCGGCGACTTGAGCTGGTCGACGAACGCATCGGGCGCCGACCAGTCGTAGCGGCCGGGCTCCGGCTCCAGCTGCTGCCAGAAGAGATAGATCTTCGTGCGTCGTGCACCGAGCGCGCGAAGATCCGGCATGAACTTCACCGCCGGGACACCGAAGTGTCCGTAGAGGATGAACCATCCGATGCCGAACGGCGACGGCGCACTCGCAGTCATCGCACGCTCCCCGTGGGTCGGTGTGACTTGCGCAGCTCCTGCAGCATCTCCGTGAGATTCCAATCGAGGCGCCGCGCGGCGATGTCCGCCGCGAGCTGCTTCACCCACGCCAGCTCGGCGGTGCGCATCGCGCGCGCGTACTCCGACTCCAGCACGTGGATGCGCCCGACCCGCGGCGTCGCATCGGCGAGCCGGGCATCGAGCTCGGCGACCTCCTGCTCGAGCCGCTCGATGCGACGGCGCAGTGCAGCCAGCGCCTCGCGCCGGTCGAGGTGGACGAGGAAGCTCAATCCGCCGAGGAAGGCGGAGCGCTCGCGCACCGGCCCTTCGATCACGCCGTCGATCCATTCGACGAGGCGGGCTTTTCCAGCCGGCGTGATGTGGTACGTCGTCCGCTCCGGCCGATTGCCGGCGCGCGACGTTCGGCCGGCCGCGATCGCCCCCTCCGCCTCCAGCCGCGCGATCGTCTGGTAGAGCGAGCCACGCTTCAGCACGAGCACGTCGTCCTTGCGACGCTCGCGCAGGAGCCGCTGCATCTCGTACGGATGCATCGCGCGCTCGCGCAGCGTCGCGAGCACGGCGATGTCCCACAGTCGGTTGGGGGCGGCAGGCATGAGCGGGTCGGCGAGCTAGCTAATAATAGCTATGTACGGATGTGGCGATCCGGCGGTTTCGCGCGGCCTGCGCTAGCGTCGTCGTCCATCACCCGCGCGGGTGGCGTCCTTCGTGCGCTGCGGACAGGCATGCGCTCGACTCTTCAACTCGCCCTCGCCGTCTCGACGGCCATCGGCCTCGTCCTGAGCCCGGAACAGCGTGCGGCCGCGCAGTCATCGGGCTACGTCTGTCCGCTGAAAGGCTCGCCGCAGATCCGGCCTGGAGACGCCGTCGCGAGCTCGGGTGGCGGCTTCGACGCCTCTCGCAATGGCGGACGCAGACATGGCGCGCTCGACCTCAACAGCACCGAAGGCGCGTCCGTGTTCGCCGCGCACGGCGGGGTCGCCGCGGTATCAGCCGACGGGTGGGGCCCGTTCGGCTCGACGATCATCCTCGACCATGGCGATGGCACGTACTCCGTGTACGCGCACCTGAGTGGTCGCTCGGTTCAGGAGAGCGACTCCGTCTCCGCTGGTCAGCAGATCGGCAGCGTCGGCTATACCGGCAACGCCGCGGCATTGAAGACGAAGGGACTCCCTCCGCACCTGCACTTCGCGATGATCCAGGCAACGAAGAGCGGTCTCGCCGACCCTGGAGGGCCGCTTCGTCGCATGCGCGATCTCGACGACTCCTGGGAGTCGCTCGGCGCGGAGTTCACCGGTCCGGTGAATCCGGAGGGCTACATGCCGTCCAGCTGCTGGAGCGGGAGCTGAGACCCACGCACACCTGACGATTGCCGCGGCAGCGCGACATCCGTAACCTTCGCGCGTCCAGCTCCACGCCCCCAATCGCCATTGGAGTCCTGATGAACCGCTTCACCTCTCTCGCGGTGGCCGCGCTGCTGCCCGCGATTGCCTGTTCCCGGTCCGCCAGCGTCGGCTCTCCTGCGCCGACGCCCGCCATGAACGCCGCGACCAACACCCGCACCATCGGCACCGTCGGTGCGCCGATCGGGTTGCAGCTCTGGAGCCTGCGGTCGATGTCGAAGGACCCCGCCGCGATGTTCAAGCTCACGCGCGCGATGGGCATCACGCATGTCGAGACCGCCGGCCTGTACGGGGCGACCCCCGAGCAGTTCGCCGCCGCGCTGCGTGCGGCCGACCTGCGCGCCACGTCGATGCACGTCGGCCTCGACGAGTTCAAGAACAATCCCCAGGGCGTCATCGCCGCCGCAAAGGCGCTCGGCGTGAAGTACGTCGGCACCGCGTGGTATCCGCACCAGGGCGCGTTCACCGAGGCCGACGCGCGCCGCGCGATCGCCGACTTTAATGAGATTGGACGGACCATGAAGGCGGCTGGCCTGAATTTCTTCTATCACAACCACGGCTACGAGCCCGTCAAGTACGGCGACGGCACACTGCTCGACCTCATCATCAAGGAGACCGATCCGAATCTCGTGAACTTCGAGATGGACGTGCTCTGGACCTTCCTCCCGAACGTCGATCCCGCCGCGCTGCTCCGGAAATATCCCGGTCGCTTCAAGCTGATGCACATCAAGGACATGAAGCCCGGCGTCGCGCGCGGCTCCCTCTCGGGCGGACTCCCCGATTCCCTGCAGGCGGTGATCGGCAAGGGGCAGGTCAACTGGCCGGAAGTCATGAAGGCCGCGAAGGCCGGTGGGGTCGAGTACTACTATCTCGAGGACGAGACGCCCGACCCGGTCAACAACATCCCGCCGAGCATCAACTACCTGGAGCGGATCAAGTTCTGAGCTGCGGGAGTGGGTGAGTGGTTGAGTGAGAGACGGCCTCGGGAGGCGACTGCTTCCCGAGGCCGTTCCACGTAAGCAAGGAGTAAGCAAGGGGGCGCAGATTCCTCGGAACAGGCCTCGAGCTCGAACCGCTCGGCATCTAACGCACGAACTCTCCACCCATCTGGCGCTCTCCCCCGTCCCATAGTCCCATGCCATACACCGATCCAATCGTTCTCGGGCTGCTCCTCGTCTCGCTGATCGGAAGCCTCGTGTACCAGTGGCGGCGCGGCCTGCGCGGTGGACGGCTGGCCGTCGTCACCGTCGCGATGTTCTACGGCTTCGCTGCGATCATCGCCCTCGGCATGCACTGCCTCGACGTCCTGTACGGGTACAGCCACCGCAACACTTCGTTCATCACGGGAAAACCGTTCGCCTGGGACTGGCACACCTACTCGCTGCTCCTCTTCGGCGTGGTGATGGTCCTGTCCGGCGTGCAGTGCCTGCGCCTTGCTCTGCGCCTGGGTCGCGGCGACGCCGGCGCACGTATGGAGTTCCTGCGACTCTCCAGCGTGATCCTGCTCGTCGTGGTGCCGCTCATCCCGATCCAGGCAATGTTCGGCGTCGTAGCAGCAGGACTCAGTGTGATCGCGCTGCTGGCCGTCGGGCTCGGGGGACGAGCGTAGACTGGCGGTGAGCTGGCCGAACGGCCTCGGGCACGCTCTGGCGCGCCGCGGTTTCACGCCGAGGCGCGGAGCGGTGCGCCCATCGAGCCACTGAGCGCCTGGGCCCGCGGAGGCGCGGAGCGTGGCGGAGATATCTTTCCGCCGGACCATTGAAGATTTTGCCGGTGCGGATGGATAGGACGGGTGAGCCTGTGCGTGGAGCTCGACCCCGAGAGCAGTTCTCCGCGCCTCCGCGATCCTCCGCGTGCTCCGCGTGAAACTCCGGCGCAGCGATCTTTAAGTGCAGATCTCTCGACTCGCTGCGCTCGCTCGGGATGACAGCGCGTCGACTCGCATCCCCGCATCTCCGCATCCCCGCAAAAAGCACCGATGGCCCGGGATCCTGCCTGATCAATCGTCCCACGGACGTTGATCTTCCTTCTCCTCGCGCTCGCGA
>DASVNI010000170.1:0-4127 GCA_036383935.1 Gemmatimonadaceae bacterium
CAGAGTCAGTGGGGTCAGAGTCAGTGGGGTCAGAGTCAGTGGGGTCAGAGTCAGTGGGGTCAGAGTCAGTGGGGTCAGAGTCGAGTGACTCTGACCCCTTTCGACTCATTTGGGCGTCGGCTCCGGTTCCGGCTGTGAGACGCAGACGGTGTTCACCGCCATGGGGCACATCGTGCTTCCGGCTATCGGGCCGTCATCTGCACCCGGACGCGGCATTGCTGCCCGCTTGAACATCGCCCCTACGCCACGCTCGTCGCTCTCGACGAGGACGATCTGGTCGCGCGCGAACGCGAGTCGTCGTACCTGATCCTTCGCCGGCGCGAAGCCGACGACGCTGTCCCGACGAATGAAGGCGCGGACAATCTCCACCCGCTTTCCGTCGCGCGTCATCACCCGCAGCTTGGCGTACTGGCGCGCACTGCCACGATCGACCGTCGCCACGGGAACCGCGCGATAGACGTGGCATGCGAGCAACCCACCGGCGAGCAGTGCGGAGGCCGCGACACGCAGCGCCACACCGGCAGCAACGCGTCGCGAGTACCACTTGCGGTCGATCATGAGAGGGGGAGGACGAAGACGCCTGCGTGCATTTCCGATCGAGATCTCGCCGGGCATTCCGGGAGGCAACATGCCAGTCTCGGTACCACGTACCTAGTACTACCTACTGGGAGTGGTAGTTGAGAGTCCCATCTCATCAAGGAACCTGTGCGCCCCCATCGGTTCCCCATTCCGTAGCGCAGCATGCGTGAACACCAGCCGATCCTTCGCCCGCGTCATCCCGACGTACAGCAGCCGCCGCGCCTCCTCGATCTCGGCCTCGCTCGGCGCGCGGCGCCCGCCGATCAGCGAGCCGTCCTCGACGCCCACGATGTACACGCGCGAGAACTCGAGCCCCTTCGTCGAGTGCAGCGTGAGCAGGTTCACCCGACTCGCGTCCACGGGATCCTCTTCGTGACGTGAGAGCGCCGCCAGCTCCAGCAGTCGCTCGAGCTGCTGCTCCATCGTCCCGTCGGGAAGCTGGTCCAGCAGCGCGCGCAGCCGGGCCATCGCGGCCGGATAGCGCTCCATCGGCGACTTCTCCGTCCGCACGCGCTCCATCCGTTCGGCCCCGCCGAGCCACTCGATCAGGTCGTGCACCGTGGGAAGCGAATCGTCGCCGCGCGCCGAGCGTTCGGCGTCGTAGTCGTCGAGCGCGGTGCTGAACCGGCCGAAGGCGAAGTGGCTGCACCGGTCGCGCAGCATCGCCGCCTCGGTGTGCAGCTCGTCCGGCCAGAGCACCAGCGCGACGGCGACGAAATCGAGCAGGTGCGCGAGCGCGGTCTTCCGTGCATACGTGTCGTTGAGCACGCGCATCGCGACGAACACCTTCGCCAGCGTGCGCACGTCGTCGAGCGCGCGGTGCGAGCGGCCGCGGTCGACGCCCAGCCGCTCGGCGAGGTGCACGAGCCCCGCGCTGCTCGTGAACAGCTTCCGCGCCAGCGGGAGCGTGTCGTACGTGCACGCGAGCTTCTCGCCCGTGAGCCGTTCGATGACGGGAAAGTCGAAGTGGTGCCCATTGTGCGCGACGAGCACGTCGTCGCCGCAGAACGCCTTCACCTGCGGCCACACCTCGGCGAACGACGGTGCATTCGCGACGTCGGCCTCGGAGATGCCGTGCACCTTCTGGGCGTCGGGATCGATCGGACTGTCCGGCCGCACGAGCGCCGAATATTCGTCGACGATGAGCCGGTCGCGCACGCGCACCGCGGCGATCTCCACCACGTCGGCCCGCTCGACGGCGTTCGTCGTCGTCTCGATGTCGATCACGGTGAAGTTGGCGAACGCGCTGCTCGGGCCGTCGTTGACGAGACACTGCAGCGCCTTGAACAGCGCGAGCGGCAGGCCGAGCACCGGCGCATCGTCGGCGAGGATCGGCTCGGCGTCGGAGGGTGGAACCGGCTCGACGGAGACGTGAGGGAACCCCGCTCGGCGCAGCAGCCCGGCGAGCGGGATCTCCACGCCGCGACGATGCTCGATCCAGATCGTGCGTCCCGCGCGACGCGCATCGGCGAGCCGGCGCGCCAGGCTCACGACCTCGGGATGATCCGTCGGGTCGCTCAGCTCGTCGTGGTTCTCCTCCAGCACCGTCTTGTGCTCGCCGACGCGGTGCGACAGCAGCTCCTCGATCAATCCGATCAGGGTCGTGCACTGGCGCGCGAGCGCCGGGAGGTTGTCGAGCGAGTAGCAGGCGCGCCGGATGCGGCGCGCATCGGCGTTCTCTCTGCCGAGCTCGCGCGCCGTCGCCTCGAGCTCTCCCCGCAGCGTTCGGGCCGAACGCGAGCACCGCGCCCGCGCATCGGCCACCAGCTGCTTGGGCAGCGATGCCTCGAGGAATGCGTCGTCGTGCACGTCGTTCGGGCGCGCGACCACCTGGAGCGCGGCGAGCACATAGGCGATGATCGGATCCTCCACGATCGCGCGACCGCTCGCGAGCCGGCACGGGATGCCGTTCCCGAGAAACGCCGCCTCGAGCTCGACGCCGATGGCGTGCGTCCGATAGAGCACGGCGATGTCGCCCCAGCTGACGCGCTGGATCTCGTGCTCCCGTCGCACGTCGGCGACGAGCCACGCCCGCTCCGCGGCGTCGTCCGGGAACGCGTGCGCCACGACGCAGTGCTCCGACTCGCGCTCCGCCTCGACCTCCTTCGGCGCGTCGAACAGCGTCGGGTTGTGCTCGATGAGCCGTCGCGCCAGAGCGAGGATCTCGCGCGAGCAGCGCCGATTCTCTCGTAGCGTGATGCGCCTCCTGACCTCGAAGTCGTTCGAGTACGTGAGGAACACTCGCCGGTCGGCGCCCGCCCACGAATAGATCGACTGCTCGTCGTCGCCGACGGCGAAGATGTGACGATGCTCGCGTCCCAGCTCGCGGATGACCTCGTATTGCAGCGGGTTGAGGTCCTGGAACTCGTCGACGAGCACGCAGTCCCAGCGTGCACGCACGCGCTGCACCACGTCACGGTGCGTCAGGAGCTCCGCCGTCTTCAGGATGAGCGTGTCGAAGTCGGCGAAGTTCCGATCACGGAGAAATCGCTCGTACTTCTCGAAGTTGGCGCGGTCGTTGGCGAAGTCGAGCGGCTGGTTGCTGAGGCGGTGCGCCGAGAACTTCCGCAGGATCGGGCCGTGATAGTTGAACACGCCGATGCGCCGGAGCACGGCGCCCTGCGCCTTGTCGTCGAGGATGCCGAAGCCGCGCTCCAGCCCGACGCGCGCGCCGAACTCGCGCAGGAGCTCGGCGCAGAAGGCGTGGATCGTCCCCGTCTTCACCCCCGTCGCGCGTGTGCCGAGCGTCCGCACGAGTCGCTCGGCGATCTCCCCCGCCGCCTTGTTGGTGAAGGTGAAGGCGCAGATGCGTGTCGGATCGATGGCGAGCTGCTCGAGGAGGAAGCGGATCCGCTCGATGAGACAGAACGTCTTCCCCGCCCCCGGGCCGGCGAGCACGAGCAACGGCTCGGCGGCCGCCTCGATCGCCTGCCGCTGCGAAGGCGACGGCGTCTTCCCGAGCGAAGTGGCCATCCCGAGCGAGGCTGTCATCCCGAGCGCGGTCGAGGGATCTGCACCCGTCTCGCCGAGGAACAACACAGGATCCGGCGCGTGGAAGGGACTGGCTGGGGCTGACACGCAGTCAAGCTAGCAGTGGGTGGGTGAGCTGGTGAGTCTGTTGCCGGCGTCGGGACGCTCCTTCGCACCGCAGTTTCACGCGGAGGGCGCGGAGCGGTGCGCCAACGTAGGCCACTCACCGCCGGGCCCGCGGAGGACGCGGAGCATGGCGGAGAGATCTCTCTGCCGGACCATCAATGATTTTGGAGTCGTGGATGGGTATGACGGATGAGTCTGCGCGTGGAGCTCGACCCCCGAGAGTAGTTCTCCGCGCCCTCCGCGATCCTCCGCGTCCTCCGCGCGAACCTCCGGCGCAGCGGTGCCTGACTGCGGACGTGCAGATCCCTCGGCTCGCTGCGCTCGCTCGGGATGACAGCGCGTCGACTCGCATCCCCGCATCTCCGCATCCCCGCAAAAAGCACCGATGGCCCGGGATCCTGCCTGATCAATCGTCCCACGGACGTTGATCTTCCTTCTCCTCGCGCTCGCGA
>DASVNI010000171.1:0-4751 GCA_036383935.1 Gemmatimonadaceae bacterium
GCGCCGCCCAGCAGCCGAGGATCCCGCCTTCGTGGACGCGCGCTCCCGCCGCACCGGTCCGTGAGGAGCGCGATCACGCAAGCTCGCGCCGCGGTTTCGCGCGCCTGGGATGGTTTGCCCTCATCCCCTCTCTTTCGGTCAAACCGCGTTGACCGTTCTCGGTTCTCGACCGGGATGCTTCCGTAGCCGCGTTGGACGGCTGGCGCCGTCTACATCCAACGCGCCTACGGCGTCGTCCCGATCACGGGACGAGAACGGTCCACGTTGGTCGATCGAAAAAAGGGGGGCAGGCGCCTACCCTCTTGGGCGCGCGACTCGAACTGCAACGATGCCTGCCCGTGTAGAGGCACGTTGCGGGAGGGGACGGACGTCCGCGTAGGCGGGATCCTCGGCTGCTGGCCGGCGCAGCCGGCCCAGCCGGGTCTGCCCGCCGAAGCGGATGGCCGGACCCGACCCGTCCACGGAGCCAGACGCCGAGCAGCCGAGCCCGAGCCCGAGCGAGAGCCCGAGCGAGAGCCCGAGCTCAGTCCCCCAGAGTGACCGTGCAGCGCCCGCTCGCCGTGTCCAGGCGCAGCGACGTGTCGCGACCCGTCGAGTCCGTGCTCACCATGACCGCGCGCACGTTCGAGATCCGGTGGCTCACCTGCAGGTTCGAGCTGTCCGGATCCGTGAGCACGATCTCCGCGCGCGCGGCGGCGCGGTCGAACGTCGCGTCAACCAGGCGGTAACCCTGCTCGACACTCCCCGCACCCTGCGGACTCGCCGTCTTGAAGCGGAGCTGCGTCGGACGCCCCGCGTTCCGGCGGCCGAATCGCTCGATCAGTCCCGCCCACGCATTCGCATCCCAGCTCTCGACCACACCGCCCACCGCGGCGGCCGACTCTTCGGTCGCCTCCGTTACGCCGCGGTCGGGTACGATCACGACCGGGCACTCCGCGCGCCGGATCAATTGCGTCGAGACGCTGCCGAGCAGCATGCGCTCGATGAACGAGTGCTGGCGTCCGCCGCACGCGATCAGCCCCGCGTCGTGGCGAGCGTACGCGAGGATCGAGTCCGCGACGTCGCCGTGCAGCAGTCGCGTGACGACGCGGATGCCGCGTCCGGGGCGCAGAAGCGCGGTGAAGCGGCGGAATAGATCCGTCGTCCGCTTCGTGTACGCTTCCTCCCACCAGCCGGCGCCCTCGTCGCTGAGGTTGACGGCGCTCTTCACGTGCACGAGCACGAGCTCTCCGTCGTCGGCGATGAGGTCGAGTGCGAAGCGCGCGGCCTGCTGGCTCGCCGGACTGAAGTCCACGGCGACGATCGCCTCGCGCACCGGGCCGATCTTCGCGGCGGAGGGCACGACGATCACCGGCCGATCGGAGAGCCGGCTGATCTGCACGGCGCGCTCGCCATAGACGAATCGGCCGATCGGGTTGTGCTGCCCCGTGCCGACGACGATCGCATGTGCCGCGCGATCGTGCGCGAGGTCCACGATCGACTGCGCTGCCGGTCCCTCCAGGACGTCGACCCGCTGCTCGACGTCGGTGCCGGCCGTGTCGTGGCCGAGCCGTTCCTCGAGCAGGTCGGCGATGGCCGTCCGCTCTTCGGCGTGATAGTGGTCGGCGATCACCGGAACGCCGGCCGCGATCGCGAGCGTGTCGTGCGGTTCGATCACCGTGACCGCGTGCAGTGGCCGGTTCTGGCCAGTCGCGATCCACTTCGCCATCGCCAGTGAGGCGTCGAATCCCTCGTACGGTTTCATCGCCACGAGCACGGGCTCGCGGTGAGATCCCGATGCCTCGGGAGACGGCAGCGCCGCTCCGAATGTGCTCGCCGTCATGGCTCCTCCTCGCGCGTACATCACTCACCACCCGGTCGCGCAGAGCGACCGCTGAGGTCGTCGATGTGCACTGCAAATGGGATCACGCGCTCAGGCGCGGGATCATCGTCTGTGAACGTCCCGGGGATGAACTGTTGCAAGCGCTCGACCGCGCGCGTGTACAGGTCACTGGAACCGACCTTCGGATCGAGCAGGGTGAAGCTCCCGTGGACCACGACGCTGTCCCAGTGGAAGGGTCCGTGGACCTCGTCCACTTCGAAGGCGCACCACGGTTGGTGCGCGAGCTTCACCAGCTTCGAGCCGACCCCGGTTCTGCCGATCAGCCAGTTGTTGTCGTAGACGTAGTGGATCGGCTGGATGTCCACGTGGTCGTGGAACGAGAAGGCCAGCCGCCCGACGTGGTTCCGCGCGAGCAGAGCGCGCGCGTCCGTCTCGCGGAGATCCGTGAATGTGGGTGCCATGGTCGTCGCGCTCATGGTGGCCTCCGGCTGGAATGCTGGTACTCGAAGCACCCGCAATCTGCCTGCAAGGGTCACGCGAACCGATCGGGCCTTTTCACCATTGTGGCGCGGTGCATTCCCCAGCGCGCGTGGAGAATTCTCCCGACGCGAGGGCTCAGCGGCTCAGCGAGGCGAAGCGGCCTCGAGTCGGCGTTGCCGTTCGATCGCTTCGAGTCGCTTGTGCCATGCCGGTCCCATCGCGTCGAGCCACTCCTCGATCTCGGCCAGCCCGTCGGCGTCGAGCTCGTAGATGCGCTGCTGGCCGACCGCGCGTGCGCTGACGAGCCGCGCGTTGCGGAGCACCCGCAAGTGCTGCGAGACGGCGGACGGAGAGCTGGTGAAGCGGCGCGCGATCTCCCCTGCGGTCAGCGGGCCGCGGGCGAGCATTTCGACGACGGCGCGCCTCGTGGGGTCGGCGAGGGCAGCGAAGGTGAGCACACGTCCAACTTATGGCGCGATCTTAATTAAGTAAATACTGAATTAAGCCACTAAGCGTATGTGTAGAATTGCAAAATCGACCAAAAAACAACAGAAAACTCTGCTATAAGACCAGAAAAAATGCAAAATTGACGCTTGACGGCGAACATTTTGTTCAATATCCTCGCCTACGCCCGCCTGAATTCAGTGCCGGTCGCCCCCAACTTCAGCCCGGAGCTTCTCGTGGTCTCGTCGCTTCTCCCTGCCGCCGCACTGCTGGCGGCCCTCCAGGACGCCGCGCCCGCGGCCGCGGCCGCACCGCCGCCGGCCATCGTGCCCGCCGATACCGCCTGGATGCTGGTCTCCACCGCGCTCGTGCTCCTCATGACGCCCGGCGTGGCGTTCTTCTACGGCGGCCTGGTTCGGGCGAAGAACGCGCTCAACACGATGATGATGTGCATGGCGGCGTTCGGCGTCTGCGGCATCGTCTGGGCGCTCATCGGCTACTCCCTCGCCTTCGGCACCGGCGGCGCGTTCCTCGGCGACCTCCAGTTCGCCTTCCTCAACAACGTCGGCGTCGATGCCAAGGGCACGATCCCGCACGCGTTGTTCATGGCGTATCAGGCTTCGTTCGCCGTCGTCACGGCGACGCTGATCGCCGGCGCGATCGTCGATCGCATGCGCTTCGGCCCCTACCTCGCCTTCATTGGCCTGTGGACGATCTTCGTCTACGCGCCGATCGCGCACTGGGTCTGGGGCGGCGGCTGGCTCTCCAAGCTCGGCGTGCTCGACTTCGCCGGCGGCACCGTGGTACACATCAACGCCGGCGTCGCCGCCGTGATCGCGGCGGTCGTCGTCGGAAAGCGGAAGGATTTCGGCCGCACGGCCATGCTGCCGCACAACGTGCCGACTGCGATGCTCGGCGCGGCGCTCCTCTACTTCGGCTGGTTCGGTTTCAACGCGGGCAGCGCTCTCGCCGCCAACGGCAGCGCGGCGGGTGCCTTCGCCACGACGATGCTCGCTCCGATGGCGACGCTCTGTGTCTGGATGGCGCTCGACGCGATTCGCACGCAGCGCGCGACGGCGGTCGGTGCCGCGACGGCCATCGTCGTCGGTCTCGTCGTCATCACGCCGGCGGCCGGCTTCGTCTCGCCCAAGTCCGCGATCATCATGGGGGCGCTCGGCGCGCTGCCGAGCTACTACGCCATCCTGTGGCGCTCGCGTACCCGGCTCGACGACTCCCTCGACGTGCTCGCCGGCCACGGCGTGGGTGGCATGACCGGTGCGCTCCTCACCGGCATCTTCGCCGAAGCGGCGTGGGGCGGCACGAACGGCCTCCTCTATGGCAACCCGAAGCAGCTCGTGCTGCAGGCCACCGGCGTCGGCGCAACCATCGTCTACAGCGCGGTCGTGAGCTTCGTGCTCCTCAAGGCCATCGCCCTTGTCGGCAAGCTCACCGCTGACGCACGCGATCAGGGACTCGGTATGGATATCACGCAGCACGGCGAGGAAGCCTACACGCACGGTGAGGGCGCGGTGCTCGTCCTCGCCGACGCCGAAGCGCCTGCCGTCGCCCGTCACGCCGCCGTCGCAACGGCGGGAGGTGTCGCATGAAGCTCATCGTGGCAATCGTCCGCCCGGACAAGTTGAACGACGTCCTCGAGAGCCTCTACCGCGCCGAGGTGCGTGGACTCACGGTATCACGCGTCCTCGGCCACGGCGGCGAGACCGACGCGGTGGAGACCTACCGCGGCACGACGGTGAAGCTCGGGCTGCAGGAGAAGGTGCGCCTCGAGATCGGCGTGTCCGAACCGTTCGTCGACGTCACCGTCAAGGCGATCCTCGACGCGGCGAACACCGGCGAAGTCGGCGACGGCAAGATCTTCGTCGTGCCGGTGGAAGGCGTTTACCGGATTCGGACGAGAGAGAAGGACGAAGCAGCGGTCACGCCCGCACTCGTCTAACCGCCCCTCGTTGGGGTCAGAGTCGTTGGGGTCAGAGTCAGTGGGGTC
>DASVNI010000172.1:0-6496 GCA_036383935.1 Gemmatimonadaceae bacterium
GTGAAGCCGAGCGTCACGACCCACGTGTACGGCGGCAACGCGTTGCTCACCTCGTCCATCACGTGCGGCCAGATGTAGCGGTCGTCGTCGATGGCGCGGATCATGTTCAGCGCGCGGAGCACGGTATCGCGCTTCGCCTCGACGGTCTCGCGCTCGCGCAGCACGGTGGCGTAGCGCGTGGAGTCCTGCACCGCCTTCTCCAGCGCCTCATCGAGGCGCGACTGCCGCGCCGTCTGCAGCATGAACAGACCCGCGGTGGCCAGCACGGCGACGAGGCTGGAGCCCATCGCGCCCAGCAGCCACGGATCGCGCACCTTGCCGCGCAGCGACTGCAGCGACGCGCCGAGATTGAGCTTGGCGCCACCGCTGCCCTTCTTGGCCTTCTTGCCCGATCCGGGAAGGAGATTGATTTCGATCATCGCTCGGCGTTCCTCAGGCGACCTGTCGCATGGCGAGCCCGATGGGGAGCATCAGGAGCGACGCGACTTCGTCCGTGACGAGGCTGTCGAGCGCACCGTCGCGGATGTTCAGGTTGGTGAGCGGGTTCGCCTGCTGCACCGACACGCGCAGCCGATCGGCGAGCGCGTCGGAGAGCCCGGGAATGCGAGCGCCACCGCCACACGTATAGATCGCGCGGACCGACGCAGCGGCGCGCGATGACGAGGCGAGGAACGCGGCGGCGCGTTCGATGCCTACAGCGATCTCCTCGCCGCGACTCTCGAGCACTGAATCGAGATGCGCCGAGCGATCGTATCCTTGGAGGAGCTCCTGCGCTTCATCGGCCGAGATGCCGCACTCGCGCTGCAGATCCTCGCGGAAGCGGCGCGTGCCAACGGTGATGTCGCGCGTGAGAATCGGAATGCCGTCGTCGAGGATGTTGATGTTCGTGACGTCGTGTCCGATGTTGACCAGCGCGACGATGCCGCGCATGGCGTCGGGATAATTGGCCTTGAAGGCGTTGTGCAGGGCGAACGCGTCGACGTCGACCATGCCAGGCTCGAGCCCCGCGTCGGTCAGCATGCGCACCTTGGACTCGATCAGCTCGCGCTTCGCGGCGACGAGCAACACGCTCATCTCCACGCCATCGTCATCGGGATCGAGGATCTGGAAGTCCAGCTCCACCGACTCCATGTCGAAGGGCACGTGCTGCTCCGCTTCCCAGCGCATCAACTCGCGCGCCTGCTGCTCCTTGACGCGCTCGATCTGGATTCGCTTGATGATCACGTCGCGGCCGCCGACGGCGGTCACGACCTGCTTGCCCTTCACGTCCGCCGCAGCGAGCGCGCTCTGGATCGCTTCGGCGACGATGCCGGGATCCATGACTTCACCTTCCACGATGGCGTCGGCGAGCAACGGCACGACCGCGACCTTGACCAGCTCCGGCTGCTTCTTGGAGTGATCGACGACCGCGACCTTGACGAGACCCGACCCGATGTCCAGGCCGACCGTGGTTTTCTTTCGACCGAACAGTCCCATGGGAGGTGCGCGAAAGCGGGGAGCGAACGTCTGGCTCGGGAGAGGGAGAGCCAGCGATGGACGATTGGGTGACGAAGGGGACGGGAGGCCATTTCGACCGCCATGCTACTACCCCTACCAGTCTCTGAAGCGAGGCGTGCGACATCGCAGCCCAGCCCTCAGTTGCAGCAAAGAAGAGATTCCACTTCCTGCCCTGCCCTCGGGCATCGTGACCGTGCGTCCGGTCACTGGTACCGATGACACGACCGGACTGGGCCGCAGGTAACAAGAGCAATCGCCGGGTGATGTGACAGCCGTCACCCGCAACGCCGCGACTGCGCAAAACACGCCTCGCGCATTCAATACAGATCCGCGACGGGCCAGCGCGTGAGCGGTCGCGGCGCGAGCAGCGTGGTGCTGTCCGGTGACGGCGGACGCTCGAGCAGCACGCGCATGCGGCGCCGCGCGAGCGCCGGACCCGCTGCAGGCACCGCGACATCGACCGAGATCACGAAGCGCGTGAGTGACAAACGTTGAACGCGGAGCCGAGTGTTTGCCGCATCGAGCGCTGCGGCGGTGGATTCAGGTGACGTCCGTAGCATGAAGCCGCCGATCGGCAACGAATCGTCCATGCGTTGCCACCCCGCGACAGCGCGCCCCAGCGCTCGACGTGCGGCTTCGCGCGCCATGACCGAGGCGCGCGTGGTGCGAGACGCGCGTGCCGCGGCCATGGCCGTGGCGAATGCGCCGGCGACGAGTGCTGCCGCGAGCGCGAGCAACCCGAGCACCGTGACGAGCGCGATGCCGCACCTCGCGCGTCGCTGCCCCCTGGGCGGCATGGCGCTACTGCGCGCCCCGACGCGGCAGCACGGCGTCAGCCGAATCGCGCCGCACCGTGTCGGCCACGCCGTACGCCGCGACACCGGAGAGCGTCGCTACGCGCACGCGGGCGATGTTGCCCTCGTTCGTGCCATCGGGTATCAGCGCGTTACCGAGTGAGTCGTAGAAGCGGAAACCGGTCCGCTCGCCGGAGCGCAGTGCTCGCACGAACGGCCCCGCGACGGGCTGCGATGCGTTGAAACGCGCGCTTGCTGCGTTCCAATCGCGCATGCCGAGGTACCAGCGTCCGTCGCTCGCACGATAGAAGAGCCATCGCTCGTGGCGTGTGACCCGGAGCGGCGTGCCGCCGCCGACGTTCAACGCCGTATCGAGCGTGAGGCGCGTCGTGCTCGCACTCGGCGCGAATGGGCGGAGACATCCGGTCGTCGTGCGCGACGCCGCCACGACGGTGCGTGCGAGCCAGCCCAGCGAATCGGTGAGGAACCAGAGGGAATCGCCGACGGCGATTGCGCGCGAGATTCCACCGAGCGGTGGTGCGGCTCCCGCATCGGGAGCGAGCGTGACGACGGACGTCGCCGAATCGCAGGCGATGGCGCTGGCGACGACGGCGCGCAGCTCGATCGCCGAATCGCTCGCCTGTCCGGGTACGATGTCGCCGGCGGCGGCGTCGAGCAGCGCGAGCTCCTCGGGGAGGAGACGCACGGCGTGGCCGGCCTGCGCCTCCGCCGCGCCGAGTATGCCGACCCAGTGCGCGGCGCGCTGCTGCCGGAGCATGCTCCCCGTCGCGGCAGCCAGAAGCACCGCCGCGAGCCCGAGCGCGACGAGCAGCTCGACGAGTGAGCTTCCGGCGCGCCTCAACACAGGATGGCGCTCCGCAGCAGGAGCGTACGCGTTCCTCCGACGGCACTCCATCGCACCTGCTCGTCGATCAGCGCGACGCCGCCCGCCGTCGAGGAGATGGTCCAGCGCTCGTCGAGGGCGAGCACCGCCTCGGTCGCCGTGCCGCTCCGTGCCGACGCGCAGCCCTGCGCACGGAGTGAGGCGATGCGGTTGGCGGCCCGTTGCACCGCGCGGCGCTCGCGCAACGCCGCTCCCGTCACGCGCACGGCGAGCGCGGAGCTCTCCGCCACGCCGAGCAGCGCGACGGCGAACAGGACGAGCGCGACGAGCACTTCGGCGATGGTGAAGCCGGCGGCCCTTCCCCGCCTCGCGGCCGATCGCTCTGCTGGCATGCGCGCATGGTATGCTGCGCTCGACCAAACGCCGTACCGTCCCCGCGCGTCACCAACCGCTTGCGCGCCGGCTATGCCCGGCGCGCCGAGCTACTCGCCCAGCCCGTAGTCGCGGATCTTGTAGAGCAGCGCGCGGTGCGACAGGTCGAGCAGCTTCGCGGCGCGCGTCCGGTTGCCGCGCGTCCGCTCGAGGGCCTCCTTGATCAGCGCGCGCTCCAGCTCTTCGGTGCGCCGCTTGACGGAGAGATCGAGAGGAGACGCTGCCCCTTCGCTCCGCGTCGTCGGCGCGGCGAGCGTCGGGAGCTGCTCCACGCCGAGCTGCGTGCCATCGGTGAGCACCATCGCGCGCTCCACGACGTTCTCCAGCTCGCGCACGTTGCCCGGCCACGGATACTCGACGAGCGCGCGCATCGCGGCCGGCGCCGCGCCAGTGACGTGCATACCCAGTCGACGGTTGAACCGCTCGATGAAATGCCGCACCAGCTCGGGGACATCTTCCGAGCGCTCGCGCAGCGCGGGCAGGTGGATACGCACGACGTTGATGCGGTAGTACAGGTCGGCGCGGAACTTCCCCTCGGCGACGTCGGACTCCAGGTCGCGCGCCGTCGCGGCGACGAGACGGACGTCCACGCTGCGCGACGCGTTGTCGCCCACGCGGCGTACTTCTCCCTCCTGCAACGCGCGCAGGAGCTTCACCTGCAGCGGCACGGGGAGGTCGCCCAGCTCGTCGAGGAAGAGCGTGCCTTCATGCGCCTCCTCGAACAGTCCCTGGCGCTCCGCGGTTGCACCGGTGAACGCGCCCTTCGCGTGTCCGAACAGCTCGCTCTCGAGCAACGCCTCGGGAATGGCGGCGCAGTTCACGGCGACGAAGGGCCGGCTCGCGCGCGGGCTCGCATCGTGGATGTGCCGCGCGATGAGCTCCTTCCCCGTGCCGCTCTCCCCGGTGATGAGCACCGTGGACGGATGCCGCGCGACCTTGTCAGCCAGCGCGAGCGCCTGGGCGATTCGCGGACTGCGGCCGACGATCCCTGCGGGAGTACGCAGCGCGACGATCTCATCGTGGAGCTGCGCCACTTCGCGGCGCAGCCCTTCCCGTTCGATCGCCTTCCGCACCACGAGCAGTACCTGATCGGCGCGGAACGGCTTGGGGATGAAGTCGTAGGCGCCGCGACGGATCGCTTCGAGCGCCGCCTCGTCGTCGCCGTACGCGCTCATCATGATCACGAGCGCCGTGCCGCCGGTCTCCTTGTACTTCTCGAGGAACGCGAGCCCGTCGAGCCCGGGCATGCGCACGTCGCAGATGATCAGATCTGTTGGGGTGTCGGCGAGTCGCTGCAGCGCAGAGGCGCCGTCGTTCGCGGCGCGCACGGTGTGTCCCTCGGCTTGCAGGATGAGCGTGAGGGTGTGGCGGAGCCCGAGCTCGTCGTCGACGACGAGGATGTTCATGAGCGAGCGAGCGTGGGGACGGGCTCTACCAGCTCGAGTGCGGGGATGGGGGGAGCGCCAGGCGTCTCGGGGGCGAGCGGGAAGAGCGCGTGGAACGCCGCGCCACCTTCGCGCGATGCCTGCGCCCAGACGATCCCCTGGAAGTTCTCGACGATGCGCAGCACGATCGCCAGACCGAGCCCTGTGCCCTTGCCCGGCTCCCGCGTCGTGAAGAACGGATCGAAGATGCGCTCGCGGTCCTCCTCCGGCACGCCTGGCCCCGAGTCGGCGACGACGATCTTCACGACCTCCTCGGGCCGATTCTCCGACTCGAGCCAGCGGCGCACGCGCGGCGAGGGCTCGTGGCGTACGGTGGTGCCGGGTGTGTCCCCGGCGCGCGTCATGCCTTCCTCGAGCGTCGCGCGCGACATGCACGTCGTACGAACCGCGATCATCCCCGTGCCTTCCACCGCGTGCGCCGCGTTCAGCAGCAGGTTCACCATCGCCTGCTCGAAGTCGTGGCGCTCGCCGTACACGCGCGGCGACTCGTTCGCGAGCTCGAGCCGGAGCGAGACGCGCCGCAGCACGCCCTGCGCATTCAGCAGGTCGGCCACGTGGCGGATCGACTCGTTGATGTCGATCGGCGTCGGCGTGGGACGCTTGGGGCGCGCGTACTCGAGCAGTCCGCGCACGATGCGGTCGATGCGTGTCGTCTCGCGCTCGAAGCCGGCCACCACCTCGAGGGCGAGCGCGTCACCACCGACGCGTCCGCGCAGGATGTGGCTGTAGCCGTTGAGCGCGCCCAATGGATTCCCGATCTCGTGCGCGATCCCGGCCGCGAGCCGTCCGACGCTCGCGAGCTTCTCGGCGCGCACCAGGTGCGCCTGCTCCTCGAGCAGGCGCTCCGTCATGCGATTCACGCTCTCGGCGAGCTGGTTCAGCTCGCGCGACTCGTGCGGTGCGATGCGGCGGCGCAGATCGCCCGCGGCGATCGCCTCGGCGGCGGCAGCCGTCTCGTGCAGGGGGCGTACGAGCAGGCGGTGGATCTGATACGCCCCGAACGCCGTGAGGACGATGACGTCCGCGGCGACCAGCGCGCTGATGGTGAGGGCACCTCTCGCGGGGTCCGCCGAATCGTAGAGCAGGAGGACCGCCCCGACCGCGAAAACGAGCGCGGCAACGGCGAGAAGGGCGAAGTTGACGAGGAGCTCCGTGCGGAGCGAAGGCCGTGAGTCTGGTCGCGTCATGCGCGGGGCGGAGGCGGCACGAGCGCCAACGGCGGCGCTGCATCTCAGACGACCAGCGCGCCCCTTCCGAAACGACGAACGGCGCACCGGATTCCGATGCGCCGTTCGTCCCTTCCAAGTGGAAGATTTACATCGCGTTACTTACAGGTCGGCTCACCGTCGCCGGCCGTCGTCACGAGCGGGTTCGTCGTGTTGACGCCGATACCGCAGCTGAAGTTCACGAGCTGGCTGTGCGTGTTCGTCGCCAGCCACGCGCCCGGGTAGACCTGCACCTGCGGCATGCCCACGCCCGACGAC
>DASVNI010000173.1:0-3153 GCA_036383935.1 Gemmatimonadaceae bacterium
TCCCGCCGAGGCGTCGCAACTGCTGGCGGAGTGCGTCGAACACGTGCGGAGCGGCGAAGGGCCCGCGCTCATCCGGCTCACCGTCCCGCGGCTGAGCAGCCATTCCGGCCCCGACAACCAGAAGGGCTATCGCACGGAGGCGGAGATCGCGGCGGACGTCGCGCGCGATCCGCTGCCGCGGCTGCGGCAGTATCTCGTGCCCGCGTTCATGTCGGAGGACGACTGGGCCGAGCTCGAGGCGGCCGCGACGCGTGACGTCGCACGCGCCGCCGATGCAGCGCGTGCGCGACCGGCTCCCGAACCGGCGGACGTGAAGCGGTTCATCTACGCCGAGACGCCGCGCGAGACGGATCCCGTCGCGCAGGGCGGGCTCAGCGCCGAAGAGCGCGCGTCGCTCGGCGGCACCGACGAAGCGGCGACGGAGGGCGACTTCATCCGCCTGGCCGAAGCGGTGCGTCGGACGCTCGCGCGCGAGCTCGAGGTGAACCCGAAGGTCGTCGTGTTCGGCGAGGACGTCGGCCGGAAGGGCGGCGTCCATCTGGTCACGGAAGGTTTGCAAAAGCGGTACGGCGCCGAGCGCGTGTTCGACACGAGTCTCTCCGAGGAGGGGATCATCGGGCGCGCAGTCGGAATGGCGCTGTCCGGCCTGATGCCCGTGGCGGAGATCCAGTTCCGGAAATACGCCGATCCAGCGCAGGAGCAGCTCAACAACTGCGGCACGCTGCGTTGGCGCACGGCGAATCAGTTCGCGGCGCCGATCGTGGTGCGCATGCCGGGCGGATTCGGCAAGGACGTCGGGGACCCGTGGCACTCGGTGACGGGCGAGGTGCTGTGGGCCCACGCCGTCGGCTGGCAGGTGGCGATTCCGTCGAACGCCGCGGATGCCGTGGGACTGCTGCGCGCCGCGATGCGCAGCGCGAACCCGACGATCTTCTTCGAGCACCGCTCGCTGCTCATGACGAGCGAGGGGAGTGCGCGCTATCCGGGCGACGAGTACGTGCTGCCGTTCGGCAAGGCGCGCACGGTAGTGGAAGGGGACAAGATCACCGTGGTGAGCTGGGGCGCGATGGTGCATCGCTGCCGCGAGGCGGCCAACCGGTTCGACGGCGACGTGCATCTGATCGACCTGCGCACGATCGCTCCGTGGGACAAGGAGGCCGTCCTGGAGTCGGTGCGTCGTACCGGGCGCTGCCTCATCGTGCACGAGGACACGTCGACCGCCGGGTTCGGTGCGGAGATCGCGGCCGTGCTCGCACGTGAATGCTTCTGGTTCCTCGACGCGCCGATCGAGCGGATCGCAGTGGACGACGTGCCAATGCCGTATCATCCGGCGCTGCTCGATGCGGTGTTGCCGGATGCGGAGAGGATCGCGGCGAAGATCGACGAACTGCTGCGCGCGTAACGAGTGTTCGTCGGTTTCGCGCGTGCCGCTTGACCTTTTCTCCCGGCACGCCTAGACTCGTCCCTCCACCCAGAGCCACTTCGATGATCCTGCACACTTTCCCGCTCTCGACCGACACGCTCACGACCGTACTCGCGGTCGCGGCCGTCGTCATGGCCGACACGAGCGTCAGCGCAGGCATCGGAGGCGTGTAGCGGGAATCTCCCGCTCGACTCCCGGAGCGATCATCGCCCCGCCTGCGCAGCCCTGCAGGCGGGGCGATTCACATTTCGGCGCCGGGAGTCAGGAGCATCCGGTGCCTGGGCATTCAGCGATAGGAACGGTATGACCAGTACCGCACAGACAATCGAATCTCAGGAGTCGGCGCGCGCGCAGACGCTGTGGGGAGCAGTGCGCGAAGCGCTCGCCGGCGCGCACGGACGTGATTTCACGGAAGGGCCGATCGGTCGCGCCATCTTCATCCTCGCGGTGCCGATGGTGCTCGAGATGATGATGGAGAGCATCTTCGTCGTCGTCGACGTGTTCGTCGTCGCGCACCTCGGCGCGGACGCGGTCGCGACCGTCGGGCTGACGGAATCGTTCATGACGATCCTGTACACGCTCGCGATGGGACTGAGCATCGGCGCGGGAGCGATGATCGCGCGGCGCATCGGCGAGAAGGATCCGGAGGGAGCGGCGCACACGGCGGCGCAGGTCGTGTTGTTCGGCCTCGTGCTGTCGCTGTTGATCGGGTTGCTCGGCGCGCTGTTCGCGCCGCAACTGCTCACGATCATGGGCGCGTCGCCCGGCGTGCTGCGGAACGTGTCGTTCACGCGCGTCATGCTCGGCGGGAACGCGAGCGTGGTGCTGCTCTTCCTGATCAACTCCGTGTTCCGGAGCTCGGGGGACGCAGCGACCGCGATGCGGACGCTGTGGCTGGCGAACGCGATCAACATCGTGCTCGGTCCGGCGCTCGTGTTCGGCTGGGGTCCGTTCCCCAAGCTCGGCGTCGTCGGCGCGGCGATCGGCACGACGATCGGACGTGGAACAGGTGTATTGTTCGCGATCAGCCGGCTGCGGAAGCCGGAGAGTCGCGTGCGGATCCACGCGCATCACTTCCATCTCGACCTCGCGCTGATCGGACGCGTGATCAAGCTGTCGTCGGCGGCGACGTTTCAGGTGTTCGTCGGGATGGCGAGCTGGATCGGGCTGGTGCGCATCATCGCCAGCTTCGGCAGTGCCGCGCTGGCGGGATACACGATCGGCATCCGCGTCGTGATGTTCGCGCTGCTGCCGAGCTTCGGGATGAGCAACGCCGCGGCGACGATGGTCGGCCAGGCACTCGGCGCGAAGAAGCCCGAGCGAGCGGAGGCGGCGGTCTGGAAGACGGCGCGCTACAACGCGGTGTTCCTGGCGCTGATCGGGCTCGCGTTCGTGCTCTTCGCGAAGCAGATCGTCGCCGGGTTCACCTCCGACCCGGACGTGGCGCGCTACGGCGTGATGGCGCTGCGGACGGTGGCGTACGGCTTCGTGTTCTACGCGTACGGGATGGTGATCGGGAACTCGTTCAACGGCGCAGGGGACACGCGCACGCCGACGTGGATCAACCTGTTCGTGTTCTGGGCGTTGGAGATCCCGCTCGCGTGGCTGTTGTCGCACCAGACGGGGCTCGGCGCGTCGGGGGTGTTCATCGCGATGACGGTCGCGTTCTCGACGCTCGCAGTCGTGAGTGCATTCGTGTTCCGGAAGGGGCGGTGGAAGGGACAGGTGGT
>DASVNI010000174.1:0-51691 GCA_036383935.1 Gemmatimonadaceae bacterium
CCGAACGCCATCTCCGGCTCGATGACGATCGTGCGCGCCGGGTCGCGCCCTTCGGTGAGCCAGGGCGGGACAATGGAGAGTTGTCCCAGCTCATGGGCTCCTACTCCCTTCTTCCAGTCCTCCGCCCAATCCACCTCCGGAATGTCGGAGGTGGTGATCGTCGCGTCGGGAACCGCGCGACGCAGGTGCGCTATGACCTGCGCCGGGTCGACGTCACCGGGAAAATGCGTGACGAGCTCCTCTCCCGACTCCTGCACCCCCTGTGAGCCGAGCTCGAACAGCGCGGCGAGCGCGGTCTCACGCGCGGCGCCGGCATTGACCCGCACGGCGAGCCAGCTCACGCGCCCAGCGCTTCCTTCATCTTCGCCCAGAAGCCCTTGCCACGATCGGCGGGAACGGTCTGCTGCAGGCTCGCCAGCCGCTCGATCAACTGCTCCTCCTCCTGCGAGAGCTTCTCGGGTGTCCAGAGCTGGACGCGCACGTGCAGATCACCCGTGCCGCCGGCGTTCACGCGCGCGAGCCCACGGCCCCGGAGGTGAAAGAGCTGCCCGCTCTGCGTGCCCGAAGGGATCTCGAGCGCCATGCTCGACGTGACGGTCGGCACTTCGATCGTCGCGCCGAGCACGAGCTGCGGATAGGTGACGAGCACCTCGGTATAGAGATCCTCGCCATCGCGCTCGAACCGCGGATCGTCGGCGACATCGAACACGACGTGCACGTCGCCGCGCTCGCCGCCACGCTGCGCCGCGTTGCCGACGCCGCGCATCGTCATGTACTGACCGGTCGCAACGCCCGGCGGGATGGCGACCTTGATCGTCTTCTCGCCGCGGACGCGTCCGTCGCCCTTGCACTTCTTGCACTGCGACTCGATGATCTGGCCGTCACCATGGCAGGTGGGACATGGCGCGACGGTGACGAACTGGCCGAAGAACGAACGCTGTGCGCGCCGCACCTCGCCCTGACCATTGCAAGTTGGGCACTGCTGTGCCTTGCTGCCCGGCTCGGCGCCGCTGCCCTGGCAGCGATCGCACGGGTCGAGGACCTTCAGCGTGATCTGCTTCTCGACGCCGGTCGCTACCTCCGCGAGCGTGAGCGGCACGGTCAGCTTGACGTCGGTGCCCGCGCGCGTGCCGCCGGCACCCTGTCCGCGCCCGAAGAGATCCTCGAAGCCGGAGAAGTTGCCGAAGTCGCGCATGAAGATGCCGAGCGCTTCGGAGAGGTCGACGTGGTGATAGCCGCCACCGCCGCCGCCGCGCAGTCCGGCTTCACCGTAGCGGTCGTACGCGGCGCGCTTCTGCGGATCGCGCAGCACGTCGTACGCCTCGGTGATCTCCTTGAACTTCTCCTCGGCTTCCTTCGCCCCGTTGTTGCGGTCGGGGTGATAGGTCATCGCGAGCTTGCGATATGCCTTCTTGATGTCGTCGTCCGACGCGCCACGTTCGACGCCGAGGACGCCATAAAAATCAGCCATGTTGCCGTAATGTCGGGGGTCCAGACGCGGTCACGCCGCCACTCCGGTCGTCGGGAGTGGCAGCGCGCACCGCTCGTCACTCAAAGTAAATCGCTCAGCAAGCGGGAGGTGTGCTGTACGAGCGCGATCACCTTGTCGTAGGGCATGCGGGTCGGGCCGATGACGCCGATCACCCCCGCGAGGGCGCCGGCGTGGTACTCGGCCGTCACGACGGTGAACTGGTCGAGCCGCGGATCGCCATGCTCGCCGCCGATCGTGATGCTCACGCCAGGCCGTTCGTCGCCGCTGTGCTTCCGGCGCAGCGCATCCGCGAGACGGGCCGGCTCCTCAGTAAGTGAGAGGAGACGCCGAAGGTTCTCCGCGCCGCTGAACTCCGGCTGCTCGGCGAGCAGGCTGGCCTGCCCGACGATGACATTTCCTTCAGCTTCCGGCAGGGCGGCGTCGAAGAGCTGATCGCCTTCCTGCACGAAGATGTTGAGCAGCTCGGCCGCGCTCGGTTGGGTCTGCGTGTCGCGCAGCCGCTCGGCCACCGACGCGCGCAGCTCGCGCAGCGTATGGCCCGCGAGGCGCTCGTGGAGCACCTGCGAGACCTCGATCACCGTCACATCGGCGAGCGTTCCCGCCACTTCGACGAACACCGTGCGGACGACGCCGGCATCGAGGGTCAGAACGAGGAGGAGGCGGTCAGAGCTGACGCGCACCAGCTCCACGCGACGCAGGACACTCGCGTCCAGCCGAGGGCCGAGGGCGACGCCGAGCTCCTGGGTAAGGACGCCAAGGCTCTGGGCGGCGCGGCGGAGGATGTTCTCGATCGTGGAGTGGCTGGTCGCGATCTGCTCGCGCAGCCGCTCACGCTCGGAGGCGACGATGGCACCCGCCGGTGAGTTCAGCAGCGAGTCGACGTAGACGCGGTACGCCTTGTCGGTCGGCACGCGCCCAGCCGATGTGTGCGGATGCGAGAGAAACCCCTTCTCCTCGAGGTCGCTCATCGTGTTCCGGATCGTGGCCGGCGAGACACCGAGCCCATGCCGGCGCGCGAGCACCCGCGAGCCTGCGGGCTCGGCGGTCTGCACGTAGGTCTGGATGACCGCCTCGAGTACGCGGCGCTCCCGCGGCGTGAGCTCGTCTGAAGTGGCCATAGATAAGTGCAAATATGCTAACGACTTCGGCTATGCGTCAAGGCGGCGGCGAGGGCGTCCAGTCGCAGCCAGCCGAGGGCGGTGCAGCGCAGGCGATCGTCGGCGCCGCGGGTCACCCACTGGGCGACTTCCCATGACGCCACGAGGTCACGTTCGCCTTCTTCCAACTGGAGGCCCACGTCAGTGCGCAAACCGAGATACACGGACTCGGCCAATCGGTTCTGCTCAGTCAGCTCTTCGCGGCCACCGATGGGGTCGTGACCCTGCGCCAGGGTGTCGCGCCAGTCCGCGTAGTGGCGGACATTCCATCGCCTGATGCTGCCATCGAAGCCGTGCGCGGCCGGCCCCAGGCCGACGTACGGCACGCCGCGCCAGTACGACGCGTTGTGCCTGGACCGCTTCCCCGGCCGCGCATAGTTGGAGACTTCGTAATGCTCGAGGCCGGCCGCGGTGAGGGCGTCATGCGCCGCCAGATATTCCGCCTCGTAGCCTTCCTCGGCGCGTTCGACAGCCTGGCCGCGCGAGACCCATCGGCCGAGCGGAGTGCCCTGCTCCACCGTGAGCCCGTACAGCGAGACATGGTCCGGCTCGAGGGCGAGAAGCCGCTCCACATCGGCGGTGAAGTCGCGGCGGAGCTCCTCGGGGAGGGCGAAGATGAGATCGAGCGAGAGGTTGTCGATGCCGGCGGCTCGAGCGGCCGCGACGGCGCGCTCGATGCCCGTGCCCTCGTGCGAGCGGTGCATCCAGGCGAGCACGGCGTCGTCGAACGACTGCGAGCCGAGGGAGAGTCGATTCACTCCCGCCTCGAGCCACGCTTCGACGGCCTGTTCCGTGATGTCGTCGGGGTTCGCCTCGATCGTCACCTCGGCGCCCGGCGCCAGAGGGAAGCGCTCGCGCACGAGTGCCAACGCGCGTGCGACGCCGGCGCCGCCGAGGCGCGAGGGAGTGCCGCCACCCAAGTAGATCGTGTCGACCTCTCTGGGCTGAGGGTCCCGTCCGTTGGGGTCAGAGCCCCGGCTCTGACCCCGGGCTCTGACCCCGGGCTCTGACCCCGGGCTCTGACCCCGGGCGCGATCGCCGAAGCGGATCGCGAGCTCGGACTCGAGCGCGGTGCAGTATTCGTCGACCGGCACGTTTCGCCGCACCGCGATGGAGAAGTCGCAGTACGAACAGCGGCGCGCGCAGAAGGGCACGTGGACGTAGACGTGTCGGGGCACCCCGGAATATCGCACGAATCAGAGGCGGCGGATCTCTCCGCTCAGCGCGCACTCGATGAGTCCGCGCAGCTCGAGCGCGGTCACCGCAGCCATCGCTTCGTGCGCGGGGAGCCCAGCGCGCGAGGAGAGCGTATCGAGGTCGGCGTGGCCGGCGGCGAGCGCATCCCAGAGGACGCGCTCACTGCCTTCGTCGGGGAGGTCGCGCAGACGGACGGGCGCGGTGAGGCCGACGAGGGCGAGCGCGTCGGCGATGGAGGCGATGAGACAGGCGCCGTCGCGGAGCAGCTCGTTGCTGCCCTGCGACTGCGGAATGTCGATCGGCCCGGGCACGGCAGCGATCGTGCGATTCAGCTCGAGCGCGTGCGCGGCGGTGATCAGTGCGCCGCTCTTGACGCCGGCCTCGACGACGATCGTGACTCGTGCGAGCGCGGCGATGATCCGGTTGCGACGTGGGAACGAGCCGCCGTGTGCGGCGAACGACGGCGCGAGCTCACTCAGCAGCAGTCCGCGCGTGCCGATGTCGGCTTGGAGCGAGGCGTGCGCTCGCGGATAGACGACGTCGAGGCCCGTGCCGAGCACCGCGCATGTCGCTCCGTCGGCGTCGAGCGCCGCGCGATGCGCCGCGCCGTCCACGCCGCGCGCCAGCCCGCTGATGACGCACGCCCCGGCGCGAGCCAGGGCGCCGGCCAGCTCCCGCGTGACGCGTTCCGCGTACGACGTCGCTCGGCGCGTGCCGACGATGGCCACGCAGGGACGGTCGAGGAGCGCGAGATCTCCACGCGCCCACAGGGTGCGAGGAGGGTCGGGGAGATCGCGCAGCGCGGCGGGATAGCGAGGATCGTCCGGACGCAGCTCCACGTCAGGGAAGCTCGACGTCCTTCACCGGCTGCACGGTGGCTTTGCGCATGTCGAGGAGGCGCCGCCACCACGCGAGCTCGAGCGCGTCGAGACCGCTGCGCGCCGCGGCGCTGATGGCGAAGATGCCGAATGCGTCGGGCGCCTCGATGGGAGGAGGCTCGTCCTCGCCCAGGAGGTCCATCTTGGTGAAGACGACGCAGTGCGGCTTCTCGCTCAGCTCGGCCGAATACTGCGCGACCTCGTTGCGGAGCTGATCGTACTCGAGCTGCCAGTCGAGCGCGTCGATGGGAATGAGGAAGGCGAGCAGACGCGTTCGCTCGATGTGCCGCAGGAACTGCAAGCCGAGTCCCCTGCCCTCGTGCGCTCCTTCGATGATGCCGGGGATGTCTGCCACGACGAAGGTGCGGCTATCGCTCATCTGCACGACGCCGAGATTCGGCGCGAGTGTCGTGAACGGGTAGTCGCCGATCTTGGGCGTGGCGGCGCTGATGACGGAGAGCAGCGTGGACTTGCCGGCGTTCGGCTGTCCCACGAGCCCGACGTCCGCGATGAGCTTCAGCTCGAGCTCGAGCGTGACGGCCTCGCCGTCCTCGCCGGGCTGCCACTCGCGCGGGCTCCGATGCACCGATGTGGCGAACCAGGTATTGCCCTTGCCGCCGCGGCCGCCGTGCGCGACGACGACGGAGTCTCCGTCCGCGAGCACCTCGGTGAGCACCTCTCCAGTGGCCTGATTGCGCACCACGGTTCCGGGTGGCACGGGGAGCACGATGTCGCTGCCCGAGCGGCCAGTCTTGTTCGAGCCGCTGCCATGGGCGCCGCTCTCGGCCTGCCAGGCGTCGCGGTAGGTGTAGTCGAGCAGCGTGGACAGGTTGCTGTCGGCGCGAATGATCACGTCTCCTCCCTTGCCGCCGTCACCGCCGTCGGGGCCGCCCAGGGGCGTGAACTTCTCGCGGCGGAAGGAGACGATCCCCGAGCCGCCATTTCCCGCGGTGACGCGTACGATGACGCGGTCGATGAACATCCCGATGATCCGGCGAAGGTAGGCGAAAGCGGCGGCGCGCCATCAGCGATCGCACGCGGCCTCAATCGAAGCCGCGCGCGGAGAAAACTACTTGCCCAGCACCCGCGCGAGCAGCAGACGTGCCGACCGGGCACGCTCCGTCCCGATCAGCTCGGCGATCGCCTCGATGGTAGCGATGATCGCGTCGGGGGTGGCGCCGACGTTCCGTGCGCCGTGGAGATGCGAGTGGAGCTGGCGGTCCTGCCCCATCGCGGCGCAGGCAGCGACGACACAGAGCTCTCGGCGCTCGAGGTCGAGGCCGGGCCGCGACAGCACCTTCCCATAGCCGTCGGTCACCATCCAGGCATCGAGGGCGGGGTGAAGATCGCGGACGTTCAGCCGGAGCTTGTCGTACATGTCGCCGTACACGGCGGCACAGGTCTGCTCGCCGCGCGTCCGCCACTCCTGAATGAGCGCGATGTCGTCCGCCTCGTCGCTCGCGGGCGCGCGAACGCCCGCGACGCGGCGCCATTCGCGCGCCGCATTGAGCGCACGCGGAAAGCCGCAGAACAGGTAGCTCTGCAGCACGACCTCCTCCACTTCGCTGGCGGGCGCGCTTCGCGCCGCTTCCGCGATCCAGCGTCGCACCGTCGCCTCACTGCCGGCGGCGATGGCGGCGCTGAGCTGGACGAGAACGCGCGTCGCGTCGTCCAGCTCGGGCAAGCTATGCGTCACCGAGCGGGCGGACCTCCCCGACGATCTCGCCGCGCGTGTTGCGCAGCGGACGATGGAGATATTCGGCGAGCCGTGGCGGCAGATCCCGCGGAAGCGCGTCGAACCGCTGCAGAAGCGAGATGACGGCGGGGAACTGCGCGCGCTGGGCGCCGTCTTCGATCTTGATCGCGATGCCGATCCCTTCGTCCACGATCGCGACGCAGTGCACCCCTTCGGCGCCGATCTTGGAGATGCAACGGCCCTCGGTCGCCTCGATGAGCGCGGAGTCGAATCGATCGCTCCCGCCGACGAGAAAGGGGCGCGTCTGCATGGCGTGCACGATGCGCGATGGGATCTCCGCCGAGCGACGCGAGGCATCGGCCAGCCGCGCGTAGGCGTGCGCCATTGCCTGGAGCCCGAACACGAAGACGGGGACGCCGCAGCCGTCCACGGCCAGCCCGATCTGGCCGGCGGGGACGCCGGACCAGCGCGAGACCTCGTCCAGGCAGGACTGCTGCACCGGATGCTCGTTCCGCTCGTAGCCGTAGGACGACCATCCGGCCGTGCGCGCACGGGCGAGCATCGCCGCATGCTTGCCCGAACAGTTGTTGTGAAGGCGCGTCGGGCGCGCGCCGGCGTCGCGAAGCGCCTTCTGGCCTCGCTGCGAGAGCGGCTCGTGCGGCCCGCACACGAGATCGCCCTCTTCCATGCCGATGGATGAGAGCATCGCGCCCGCAATCTTGACGTGCTCGGGCTCTCCGCCGTGCGACGCGCAGGCGAGCGCGAGCTCGTCGTCGCCCCAGTGGAGACTGTCGAACCCGCCGCTCTCGACGAGCGGCATGATCTGGAAGGGTTTCGCGCACGACCGCCAGTGCGTGACGATCGACGCGTCGCGCGCCGCGGCCACCAGCGTGCCGGAGGCGTTGACGACGGCTGCGTGCACCCGGTGGCGCGACTCCACCAGCGCGCCGCGAGTGACGATGACGTCGAGAGAGAGCTGATCCATGCCCCGTGGTGCCGGTGAGGAAGCACGAAAGATAACGGGGCGCGGTAGGGAATTGGGCTAGCGACGCGCCGCGAGGAGGATCCCCGTGAAAACGATCACGCCGCCCACGACGGTGAAGATGCCCGGGAGCTCGCGAATGCCGGGCAGAAAGGCGGCGATGATCGTCGCGCCGACCGGCTCTCCCAGCAGGGTGAGATTCACCACGTACGCCGGCGAGCGCTTGAGGGCCCAGTTGAGTCCCGTGTGACCGAGCAGCATGGGCCCGATCGCCAGGCCGGCGAACAACGCGATCTCGCGCGGTGGCTGCGGCGCGAGCGGGACGTGCCCGATTGCCGCGAGGAGCAGCAGCACGACGAAGCAGCTCCCGTACACGAGCCCGACGTACGACCAGAGGTCGAGCGTGCCGCGCAACCGTCGTCCCGAGACGAAGTAGATGGCCGCCGTGAGCGCACCCACCAGCGCGAGCAGATCGCCCAGCAAGGCGCGCGGGTGATCGCCCGTCGGCGCGCCACCGACGAACTCCGGCAACACGACGATCAGTGCGCCGAGCATCGCGATCCCGATGCCGATCCACTGAGCTCGGGTCGGAGTCTCCTTCAGCCACACGCCCGAGAGGAGCGCGACGACGACGGGCTGCGTGTTGACGAGGACGACCGATGCAGCGACGGTCGTCATCGTCACGGAGGTGTTCCAACTCCAGAAGTGCAGCGCGAGCATCGCCCCCGCCGCCACCCCGACCGCCACTTCGCGGCGCGAGAGGCGCGCCCACTGTCGCCACTCGCCGGTGAGAGCGAGGGCGATGACGATGAAGACCAGCGAGAAGGCGAGACGCCAGCTCGCGATGGCGATCGGATGTGCGTGCGAGAGCCGGACGAGCGGGCCAGAGAGCGAGACGCCGAGCAGCGCGAATCCGAGGACGACGAACGCCCGCCGGTCCGTCGTCGGGTGGCTCATGGCCGACGCGTCAGCGCGTGACCGCTACGACGATGGCCACCGTGCTGCCGAGGATCTGCGCCAATCCGGTTATGAGGGGAATCCAGTCGCGCTTGGGCGTCCCGTCGCTCTCCGGCACCGTCACGACGCTGCCCGGACGAGGCTTGGGCATTCCATCGGGCAGGAACAGGTGGCGACGTACCGACTCGAGCTTGCCGCTGGGCTGCGTGACGTACGCGTGATCCTCATCTGCCTTCTGTGCCGGCCCGCCGGCCGCGTCGATGTAGTAGTCGATGCCCTTGCCGCGGATGTACGCGACGGTCGAGGGCGCGTTCACCGCGCCACGGATCGTCACTGTCGCGTTGTACGGCGGGATCGTGATGTTGTCGCCGTCGCGGAGGATGAGGTTGTCCGAGCTCTCGTAGCGACGCAGCGCCGTGCTGAGCTCGACGCCGACGCGGCCGATGTTGTTGTCGCGCCGCGAGAATATGATGCCGTCCGCATACGCCTCGTCGGTGAGGCCGCCGGCCCGCTTGATGAGGTCGGAGAGGCGCTCCGACTGGTTCGTGAGCGCGTACACGCCGGGGAACTTCACCTCCCCGAGGAGCGTCACGGTGCGCTGCAGGCTCCAGCCGGGCTGGCGCATGATGAGCACGTTGTCGTACGGCTTGAGCGGCACAGCCGGCGCACCGCCGGAGGGCGCCTGCAGGCCGGGTGGGCCGATGTACTTCCCATCGGGTCCGCGATCGAAGAGATACGTCGAGTCCAACGGCACGCGGATTGTCGTCGCCGTGCGGCCGCCGGCGCGGCTGTCGGGGAGGCGCGCGATCTCCGCTTCCTTCAGGTACGCGCCTTCCTGCACGCCGTCCGCCAGCAGCACCAGATCGCGCAGCGTCATCCCTTCGCGGTAGAGCACGCGACCGCTGCGCCGCACCGCGCCCCCGATGGAGACGAAGCGCGTCGGACGGAAGTTCGTGAGCGCGAAGACGTTCACCCGATCGTCTTCCTGCAGCGGGAAGTCGTTGACGACCAATCCCGTGGTGTCCACGAGCGACGCCCGGAGCTGGATGCGCGCCGAATCGGGAGTCAGTCGCGTGACCAGAACCTCGCCGAGATACGAATCGCCTTTGACACCGGCGCGGCGGAGCGCCTGGCTCAACGTCGTGCCGGGCGCGAGACCCTGGGCGCCCGGCAGATAGACATTCCCTTCGACGAAGATCCGGTTGCGGACGCGCTGCGCCACGGCGAAGACGCGCACCACGTCACCGTTCTGCAGTGGAATTCCTCTTCCCGCCGCGTCGGCGAGCGATGCCGAGGACACGTCGATCGTCACGCGCTCGCGACCGGTCGCCGTACGCTCGTTGGGCGGCAGGATGCGGTCGATCAGCACGCGCTGCAGCGACGCCGACGCTTCGAAGCCACCGGCATTCTTCAGCAGGTCCGCGAGCGTCTCGTTCCCGCTGACCTCGTAGGTCGCCGGACGCGCGATCTCGCCGAGGATGCGCACGCGCGGGACGTGCACGGGGATGAAGAGCACGTCGCCGGTCTGGAGGCGAACGTCGTGCGATGCGTCGCCGCGGACGAGATAGTCGTACACGTCGAGCGTATCTACCGTCTTCCCCCCGCGTCGCACCTCGACGGCGCGCAGCGAGCCGTTCGTGGTCGGGCCGCCCGACGCGTAGAGCGCCGTGAGGGCCGTTCCGGCGCTCGACACCATGTAGCTGCCCGGGCGACGAACCTCTCCGACGACGTAGATCTGATTGGAGCGCAGGCGCGCGACACTCACGGAGAAGCGCGTCGTGCCCTGATTGTTCGCGCGGACTCCCGAGTAGACGCGGGAGAGGCGGTTGTACAGCACGCGATCCAGCTCGCCGAGCGTCAGGTTGGCGACGGAGATCTGACCGACCTGCGGGATGACGACGAAGCCTTCGCGCGTGACGGGGAGCTCGTAGCTCGCCTCGACGTCGCCGGTGAGAATGAGCACCAGGCGATCGCCGGGGCCGAGGCGATAGTTCGCGTCGACCGGGCCGGAGAGGGTGGGCTCGAACACCGACGTCGCGCTGCGGAAGACGTCGAGCCCGAAGATCGTGTACCCGCTATCGGCTAGCGTCTGCGCGCTGTCAGCGCTGATCCCGCGGACGCCGATCCGGACATCGAACCGGTTGTCGGGGGGCCGGACCGCAGCCGGCACCTGCCCAGGCGGACAGGGGGTCGGAGTCAGCGAACCCGCGTCGGACAGCTGGCCGCTCGGCCCCCCTGCCTGCGGCTGCCGTGTCGCCGGCGAGACGCCGGTGATGACCTGCCCCGGAAGGGTGATCTGGCCGGGCATCGTGTACTGGCCCGGGAGCTGGTTCGAAGCACCGCTCGACTGGCCACCCGTCGTTTGCGAGCCACCAGTTCGAGTGGCGTCGCGTCCCGCCGCGCGATTTCCGGTGTCGGTCGTGACGCCGGGACGCGGATAGAGATACGGGTTCTGGTTCTGGTAGTAGGACGGATCGTACACGCACGGAACGCTGGAGAGCAGCGGCTCGCGGCCCGTGCCGAGCGCGTAGTCCTGCATCGCGGCGACATCGGCGCTATCCGCAATGCCGAGGGCGCGGACGGCGGAGAACACGTCCTCGGACGGCGTGAGCGGCGAGCCCGAATCCGCCATCCCGGGCAGGTACGGGTCGAGCAGGTCTTCCGGGTAGCCCTCGGCGCGGAGCCGGGCATGGATCTGCTCGCGCGTCAGACCGCTGGTGGCGAACCGCTGCCGCAGCTGGGCCACGAGGTCGGGCCGCGTCTGCAGGAGGGCTTGGGCCTGCTCCGGCGTTGGGCGGGTGGTCGGGATCTGGGCACCGACGAGACCCGGGAGCAAAAAAGAAGCGGCCACGACCAGTGACCGCAGGAGCAGTGAGCGCATGGTTGTCGCCTGCGGGGCGATCGGCGGGAAGAAGAGGCCCGGGTGGCGCCTACGGAAGGGACGAGGAGTGGTCACGCACGGACTCGAACCGTGGACCTCTGCTGTGTGAAAGCAGCGCTCTAACCAGCTGAGCTACGCGACCTTGGCCCCGATGTCCACTCGGGGTCGGAGTCGGATCTTAGCCCTCGGTCTGAGGGCTCGCAAGGGATCTGTTCGGTCAGAAAACCTTCACCATCCCCTTCGTATAACGCGACGGATCTCGCCGGACATCGGCGATGACGGCGCTCAGATCGGTCACGAGCTTGTTCAGCTGATCGTACAACGTCTGATCGGTGAGGAGGCGGCTCGCCGTGCCCTGGCCGTTGGTCAGCGAGCGCATCAGCGAGTCGGCACCGCGGGTGATGCCGACGAGGTTGGTATAGAGGGTGGTGTCGCGCAGGAGCAGCCCCGCCGTGCCCTTGCTGGCATTGATCGAGACGATGAGCGAGTCGGTGGAGGTGATGACGCCGACCAGCCTGTTGTAGAGCATCGGGTCGTCGAGCATGCGTCCCACGGTGCCGTTCGGATTCTGGAAGCGCGCCAGCATCGAGTTCGCGCGGCTGAGCGTGCCGTTCAACTGGTCGTAGAGCGAGCGGTTCGTGAGCATCTGCCCGAAGGTGCCCTGCCCCTTCACGAGTCCTCCCGTGATGGCGCGCAAGTCCTTCGTGAGCGCCACCATGTCGTTCACCGCGCCGCTCGCCTGCGCGATGACAGCTTCGTAGTCGAGCGACGGCACAACGGTCACCGTGTCGCCATCGCGGAGCGGCTGATAGCGCGGCGTGCCGGTGGTGATGTCGAACACCTTGTCGCCGAGGAGGCCGAGGGTGCGGAGCTTCCCCCGGGAATCCTTGCGGATCTGCTCTTTCACGTCGGCGTCGACGGCGAGCGTCAACTTGAGGTTGCGGGTGGTGTCGTTGTCCACCGGCAGGAACTCGATCTTCGTCACGGTGCCGGCCAGCTGACCGGCCACCATCACCGAGCCGCCCTCGCGGAGACCGTTGGCATCCGGGAGGAAGGCGATGAGGTGGTAGCGCTTGGTGAACAGGTTGGCCGCCTGCCCCAGCTTGTAGATCGCAACGCCCACGACGACGACCGCGAGAGCGATGACGAGTCCGACGCGTAGCTGATCCCACGTGATGCTCGGAGAACGTCTCATGTCATGACCCGCCCAGGAAGTCGCGAAGGTACCTGTCGTCCGACGACGCCATCTCCTCCGGCGTGCCGAAGAAGACGATGCGCCGCTCGTTGAGGACGGCGACGCGCGTTGCCATCCGGAACACGGACCGGATGTCGTGCGAGACCACGACGCTGGTGACGTCGAGCTCGCGCTGCAGCTTCATGATCAGCCGGGTGATCGTGCCCGTGCTGAGCGGATCGAGACCGGAGGTCGGTTCGTCGTAGAGCATGATCTCCGGGTTGTTCGCCATCCCACGCGCGATGCCGACGCGCTTGCGCATTCCGCCTGAAAGCTGCGACGGCAGCTGTCCCATCACCTGATCGGGATCGAGGTCGACGAAGGCCAGCTTCTCGCGCACACGCTGCTCGATCTCGTCGTCGTCGAGCTCTGTGTGCTCACGCAGTGGATACGCGACGTTCTCGAATACCGACATCGAGTCGAACAGGGCAGCGCTCTGGAACACCATCCCCATGTGCTGGCGCGTCTCGAGCGCTTCCTCGAAGGTGAGGTCGGTGATGTCCTCGCCGTGGATGCACACCTTGCCACGGTCCGGCACGAGGAGACGGAGGATGAGCTTGAGGATCGTGCTCTTGCCGGTGCCCGACTCGCCGACGAGGCAGATCGTCTCGCCCTTGCGCGCCTCCACCGAGACGTTCTCGAGAATGGGCCGATCGAAGGCGAGGTAGACGTGATCGAGCTCGATGACCGGCACCGCGCGATGCTCCTGCGGGTGCGTCTCGGAGTAGTACTCGTCGGTGGGTTCGTCGGCCAGCTCGTCGCGGATGGCGCGGCGGATCGTCGTCGGCCGGCGCTCGCTCGCACGTCGACCCTCCTGCCGCCGATCGGAGGCGCGGTCGTCCGTCGGAGCCGGCGTCGAACTGTCCACCGGCGTCGTCGGAGGGCTCGTGCGTTCGCGCGGATCGCGCGGATCGTCGATCATGAGCCGAGCACCGAGAGCAGGAGCTGCGTGAGGAAGTAATCGACCACGAGGATCAGGATGCTGGACAACACGACGGTGCGCGTCGTGCTCTGCCCGACCCCCTCGGTGCCACCGGTGGTGTTGATGCCGAAGTAGCACGCCGTGATGGCGATGATGCCGCCGAACACGAACGGCTTCACGAGCCCCTGCACGAAGTCCGTCGGGATGAAGCGGAGCACGAAGCCGTCCCCGGCGATCTGCTCCCACACCGTTCGCCAGTAGTAGCCGGTGGGGACGCCGACCATCAGCGACGAGATGAGGCTTCCACCGAAGATCCCGACGAAGTCGTTGATGATCGTCAGGATGGGCACCATGATGAGCGCGGCCAGCACCCGTGGCGTGACGAGCTTCTTGATCGGGTCGGTGCCAAGCGTGTTGAGCGCGTCGATCTGTTCCGTGACGCGCATGGAGCCGAGCTGCGCGGCGATCCCGGAGCCGACGCGGCCGGCGACCATCAGGCCGGCGAGCACGGGCCCGAGCTCACGAATCATGGACGCCGAGACGAGCCGGCCGATGTACATCGTGGCCCCGAACGCGCGCATCTGCACGCTGGATTGCAGGGCCAGCACCATGCCAGTGAAGAAGCCGGTGAGGAGCACGATCCCCAGCGACTTCACCCCGATCTCGTCCATCTGCTGCACGAGATCCTGCGCGTAGAAGGGGCGCACGAAGGCGAAGCGCAGCGCCTTGCCCGCCAGGGAGAAATATTCCTGGACGGAGCGCAGCTTCTGTTTCGACGCGTCGGCGAGGCGCTCGGTGAGTGCGGGCAAGCGGCGAGTGTGGGGAGTGCTTCGGGCGGGATCCAGGGCGAATCTTGGCAAAGGGTATGCCGGACGCAGCCGTGTCAGTCAACCCCTTTCGGCACGAAATTGAGTGCCGCCACCCGCCGGCGAATCAGGCCGCCGACAGCGATCAAACCAAGAGTCAGCGCCGTTCGGTACACGTATCGTGCTAGCCGCGAAAGTCCGCCGGCGCGCGAGAGCCGCGACCCGATGAGCGGCACTCGTTCCAGCTCCGCATCCGCGGGAACGGGCTCGGAGGCCGCGCGCAGGAGCCGGCGATAGGCGGCACGGCGAATGGGTCGACGCTCCAGCGGCAGATGGCTCACCGCGTCCCAGCCGGCCGAACCGGTCCCGAGCAGGGCGCTCGTCCCCGCCGCAGCCGCGTACTTGAAGCAGACGAAGGGGCGCAGTGCCTCGGCGTCAGCCAGAGGCTCACCCCTCGAGAGCGCTCGCGCCTGCGCCAGCATCGCGAGCAGCTCGATGCGCTCCTCCGCGCCCGACAGGTCGCGCTCGAGCCGCGACGACTCGCTGTCGTCAAGCTCCTTCAGCAGGTCGGCGAGGAGAAAGAGGTCGCGGAGATGGCCGCGCCGATGCGGATGCACCACGACAGAGTGTCGGAGCGTGGCCGCGACCGCGCCGGCGCCGGTGAGGCGGTCGATGGCGCGATGGCCGGGAATCGGCGCCACCGTCGGCGCCTGCTCGGCGCCGCCAGCGCCCTGATAGTCGTATCGAGGGTGGAGCTCGAGCGCGAGCTGATGCCGATCGCTCCGGAGCGGCGAGTAGTGGGCTCGCGTGCCGATGTCGTCGGTCGGCGAGAAGCCTGGCAGGACGGGCGACCAGCCATGTGAGAGCAGCGCGTGCCATGCGTGCTCCGGTGGCGCGCCCGTCACCAGCACGTCGACGTCGCCGAGGTCGAGTGGCTGTCGCGTTGCGTCGGCGGCCACCGCCCCGCCCTTCAGCGCGATGAATCGCAGGCCGGCGCGCTGGCCGATCGCGTCCAGCTCGCGCACGATGAGCCGTGCGGCGAGCACACGTTGCAGCTCTCTCGCCTCCGCGGCGAGGAGCTGCGCGCGCGCAACGTCGTCGAAGCGGTCGAGCAGCGCGTCGCGGCGGAGGTGCGCAAGGAGTGGAAGGGCGCAGCATTCCACGCGCAGGAGGAACGACCAGCTCGCGGGCGCGGCGGCGAGCAATGGCTCGCGCGCGGAGCCGAGGCCAGATGCTCCGAGATAGCGGAGCACGGCGTCGCGCAGCGAGAGCGCCGACCTGGCCGCGTGCGCACGCCGCACCCGCTCGGTCCTCACGCGCGTGGTGCCCGTCCTGCGCCCGCGCGTCGTGCGGCGCGTGGAACGGTCCGCGTCAGGGTCTGCATGGCGCCCAAAGTAACGTCGACCGCTCTCTCGCACGACGCACATGCCGCGGAGCGCGATTCGGTTGACCACCGCCGGGGGGCTGTCTAGGTTGCCCGCGATGACGACTGCGATACGGCGCGACCGATTGGAGGAGCTGCTCGACGGGGCCCGCGGCAAGCGGATCGTCGTCGTCGGCGACGCGATGCTGGACGTGTACCTCAGCGGCGACGTCGAGCGCATCTCGCCCGAGGCGCCGGTCCCCGTGGTGCGCGTCCGCGAGCGGAAGTACGCACTCGGCGGCGCCGCGAACGTCGCGCAGAACGTCGTCGCCATCGGGGCCCACTGCGCCCTCGTGGCCACGGTGGGGAGCGATCTGGCGGGCACGCGTCTGCGCGACACGCTGACCCAGGCCGCGGTCGGCCACGCGTCGCTGGTCACGGTATCGCGGTGCACGACGCAGAAGACGCGCGTGCTCGCCCGCTCGCAGCAGCTCCTGCGCGTCGACGAGGAAGAGGACGTCGATCTCGACGATGTGGATACGACGTGCGTGCTGGAGGCGGTCCGCGATGCGGTGGCGGAGGCCGACGCCGTCGTGCTCGAGGACTACAACAAGGGCGTGCTCGTGCCCGCGGTGATTCGCGAGGCGATCGACGTGGCCAACGCGCGCAAGCTGCCGATCGTCGTCGATCCGAAGTTCAGGAACTTCTTCGCCTACCGCGGCGCGACGGTGTTCAAGCCGAATCGTCGCGAGCTGGAAGCGGCGCTGGGCGCGGCGGTCGACGTCGATCATCCGGACGCGGTGCCGGCGACGCTCCAGCGGCTGGGCGTGCAGAACATCCTGCTCACCCTCGGCGATCGCGGGATGGCGTTGTTCTCCTCCGACGGTGAGGTTGCGCGCGTCCCGACCGTGGCGCGCGAGGTGTACGACGTCGTCGGCGCTGGAGACACCGTGACGGCGTACCTGGCGACCACGATGGCGGCCGGCGGGACGGTGCTCGAGGCGGCGATCATCGCGAACATCGCCGCCGGGATCGAGGTGGGCAGATTGGGCGCGGTGAGCGTTCCAGCAGCCGAAGTGCTGGACTTCGTCGATCGCTTCAGCATCGCGCTGACTCACTGAAACGCTACGTCGCCGCGCGGGCAGCTCCGGTCGCGCGACGATGCAGGATGAACCCGGCGAGCACGATCATCGCCGCGTAGCTCAGCGTCCAGGCCGACAGCAAGGCATCGCCACTCATGTGGGCGACGAACGCGCCGCACGCCGCCGCGATGGTGTACATCACGGTGACTGGCGTGTGTCCCAATCCGTCGTTCGCCAGGCGTTGGTAGAGATGGCTTCGATGCGGCGCGGTGAGTCGCTCGCCATTGCGCCAGCGGCGGAAGATCGTCCACGTCGCGTCCCCGAACAGCGGCAAGAGCGGAAGGTGGGCGCGTATGATGTCGACGCCCTGCCCCTGCATCGCGAGCAACGCGAGCATCGGCACGAAGAATCCCAGCGCGCCGGAGCCGACGTCGCCGAGGAAGATGCGGGCACGCGGGAAGTTCCACGGCAGGAAGCCAAGGCAGGCACCCGCGACAGCCATCTCGACGAATGACACGGCACTGGTGCGCTCGGGAAAGCTCGCGAGGGAAAGCGCGAACACCGCGATCTGGGACGCCACCAGCCCGTTGATGCCGTCCATGAAGTTCACGAGGTTGATCGACGACACCGTCCAGAACGTCCAGGCAGCGAAGAGGAGCAATGCGAGCCCAACGCTCGCCGACGTGATCGCCGCCGCCGCGCCCACCGTAGCGCCGGCGATGATGTGCACGATGAGTCGAGTGCGCACCGACAGTCCTCGGCGATCGTCGATCCAGCCGACGAGTGCGACCGCGGAGGCCGCGAGCAGCAGGACCACGAGCGTCCACCAGACCGGTTCCCTTGCATGCCACGCGCTCACGCCCAACACGGCCAGCAGCAGACCCAATCCGCCGCCCCTCGGTGTCGCGACCACGTGCGAGCTGCGATCGGTCGGGTGATCGAGCACGCCATGCCGCAAGGCGAGCCGTCGGACGAGTCCCACGAGCGCGAGCGCCGACACGGCGCTGATCGCGCCGGTCCATCTCAGTGACTCAGTCATGCGCGCCCGACCTCGGTGGTGTGTCCGAGGCACCGACCGACAGCGCGATCGCACGCTCCAGAGTGAACGGCGCCTGCCACTCGAGAAGCTGGCGCAGATGGCGAGAGTCGAGTCGCAAGCTTTCCGTGAGCCGATCCATCTCGGCGGAACGGCCGATCAGGCGTGCCGCGGTGCGCAGCAACACTCGCGGACAGGGGAAGAGCCGAGCGCGTGCACCGGTTGCGGCACCGATCGCACGAAGCAGCTCCGGTGTGGAGACGTCCTCAGAATCGGTGGGGAGCAGCACCTGTCCGGAAGCCTTCGGGTGCTCGGCGGCGCGCAGGATCACGTCGGCGAGATTGCCGACGAAGATGATGCTCCGTCGGTTCTCGATCGCGCCGAGCGGAAGGGGCACTTTGGTCGAGAGGCGCGCGAGCGTGACCAGGCGCGGAAAGTTGCCCTTGCCGCCCGGACCATACACGAAAGGTGGTCTCAGGATCGTCCACTCGAACGCACCGCGCTCTCCCGCCTGCGTCACCACTCGCTCGGCCTCTGCCTTCGACTGGGCATATGGCTCGGCCGGTGCGATCGGGTCCGTGACGGAGTACGGCCGCTCTCGACCCTCGCCGAACACTTTCGCCGAACTGATGAAGATCAGCCGCCGGATGCTGGCGTCGGCCGCGGAGCGGCAGAGCATGCGCACGGGCTCGACGTTCGCGCGACGAAAGGCCTCGAGAGGGTCGGCCGCGTCATCGACGATGCGATGGGCGCGTGCAGCCAGGTGAACCACGGTGTCATTCGGCTGCAGCACATCGGCGAGCGAGGCAGCCGAAGCGAGGTCGCGCTCGATGAGTCGAACACCCTCCATTCCCCGGCGCACGGCAGCACCGGGCCGTACGATCCCTACGACCTCGCGGCCCGCAGCTCGAAAGCGCGCCAGGACGTGGCCGCCGATGAAGCCCGCGGCGCCGGTGATGACGACCCGTTCACCTGCCCGACCGTTCAAGCGGTCGTCGCCCTCTTCTTCCGATTCCGGGCGAACAAGCGCCATGGGTGCGTCAGATCCGACCGCGCTTCCCGCCAGAGCAGCTTGAACTCCTGGAACTCCGTCGACGCCGTGGTACCCGTACGCACCAGGGCATGGCGCACGAGCGCCAGCCCCACGCCAAGGGCCCCGCCGAGAAAGATCCCCAGCAGCCCGAACTTGAGGAGTCCGCGGGAATCGGCACGGGTCGGGATGTCCGCCGACTCGACCACAGTGATCACCGGCGTGTCACGCACCGCGTCCATCCGCGCCTGCTCGGCGGTCTGCTGCAGCATGGTCACGAGCTGGCGAAGCACGAGCAGGTCGGACCGCAGGCGATCCTCCTGAAATGCCAGCGCGGGTGCGTTGGTCGTCGATCGGTTCCGCTCGAGAAAGACCTGCAGGCGATCCTCGGCCACGCGCAGCTCGGTCTTGGCATCCAGCAGCCGCTGCTCCGAGAAGCGGCGCTCTTCGCGCGCGCGCGACTGACGCTTGCTCATGTTGAAGTTGCTGAGCAGCGCGAGCAACCGGAGGTTCACCTGCTGGGCGAGGCGCGGATCGGGGGCCGACACCCGCACGGTGATGACGTCCGTCTTGGGCGAGATGGAGGTCGCCAGCGCCCGGTTGAGCCGCTTCATCGCGGCCTCGCGCCGCAATACCGCGGTCGGATTGCTGGGGTCGTACACCTGGACCAGCGTCTTCGTCACCGGCCCTCGTTCGGTCTCGAAGGTGTACGGCGTTTCGACCGCGGCCTCGAGGACGCTGTTGGAGTGGAGGAGGTCGACGTAGAACTGAGACGACTCGGTGCTCTGCTGTGACGGCACCGTCACGCCAAACTGCGCCGCCAGCCCGGAGAGCGAGGTCGAAGCCTTGGTTGCTTCCGGCACGAACGACGACATCGAGGTGTACGTCCGCGGGCGAACGAACGCGAAGGCGATCAGGGCTGCCGTGACACAGACCGTCAGCGTGATGATCGTCGCCCGGAAGCGCAGCAACGCGTTCAGCGCATCGAACAGCGAGACGTCTTCTGCCGGATCCAGTGCGACCGGCGGGGTGAGCTCGCCCGGCCTGTGCACCAGGGTCGATTCATCCCGATCCAGCAGGGGGGTGCGAGGCGAGGGATTCATAGGCTGCAAGAAGCTACCATCTCGAACGCATGGGCGGCAGACGCGGGCTCATCCAAAACCCAGGGGAAAGGCGTCTAGTCTGGTGACATCGCAGGCCGAGTGAGCGTGTCACCCGAAGCGCGTCGTGCTGAGCCGGTGGTTTCTGCACCCGGTAGCGACGCGCGCTCGACGAACGCCAGCACCGCGGCCAGGGCCTCGTCGACCTCGACACCGAGGATGCAATGCGGAGCGCGGTTCACGCAGGCGCTGGAACAGGGCGGCAACGGCGCTCCTGGACGCACGATTGTCGACGGAACGCCCCACGGGCCGAAGCGCTCCGGCGCATTGTTGTGCAGGACATCTCCATTCGCCGGATGACAGGAGATCTCCACGCAAGGGACACGAACCCCCGCCGCCAGATGGAGCGCACCCGAGTCGTTCCCGACCGCCACCACACATCGGCTGAGCGCGGCGGCACTCTCGCGCAGGGTCAGGCGGCCGGCAAGCGGCAACGCATGCCCCTGAAGCGCTTCCACCACGACGGACTGTGCAGCCACGTCCTCGCTCCCGCCGATGATGAGCACCTGCGCATTCGGGTACCGGCGCAGCAGGGCGGCGGCGAGCGATGTGAAGCGCTCGATGGGCCATCGGCGCTTCGGGTCTGCGGCTCCGATCACCATCGCGACGCGCGGAGCTCCCGACTCGACTCCGCTGCGTGACAGCTGCTCATCGACCTTGCGCTCGTCCTCCTCATCCAGCCAGAGCTCGAGCGGCCCGCCCGATGGGGTGGCGCCCATGTACCGGAGCAACGCGAAGTGCCGCTCGACTTCGTGCAGGGCGGTGCCGGTGGGCACCGCGTCGGTGAGAAGTCCGTCGAATCCCGCGTTCAGGGTCGCCTTGCGTGCGTTGACCAGCTCGGAGTAGCCGATCCGTCGAGCCGCACCGCTCCAGAACGCGACCGCACTGGCGAAGTGATGGTCGGTGTCCCAGCGCGGCACGATGGCGACGTCGAACGCGGGCCCGCCGAGCATGCGGCGAGCGAAGCGCCACGCGCGAAGGGGGAGCACGACAGGCCGGAGGAGCCGCGCCACACGCGGCTCGTACGTCAGCGTCTGGTCAACGTACGGGCAGCGTGCATAGAGCGAGCGCGCTACCGGCCGATGAACGAGCGTGATGTGTGCACGCGGGGCGAGACGGCGAAGCTCACGCAGGAAGGGCGACAGCAGAACCGCGTCGCCGATCTCGGCCAGGGCGACGACCAGGATCCTGCGTGCGTCGGCGACGGGGAGATCGCTCGCGGCCGTCGCCGTGCTCGGCCCGTGTGCGCCCATGCGCCCCGCGAGACGCATGAGCTTCACGACGCTCCTCATCCCGGTCGTGACGAGGATCGACCGGAGGCTCATCCCTACCCCGCGACCGGTGTGACGTCACGCGTCACCCCGAGCGCCGTATGCGGGCGTGAGGTGAGCACCAGCCGGAAGAGCAGCGCGATCGCGATGCTCCACAGTACCGTGATCGGAAAGGTCGCGTAGGCGAGCACCCACCAGAGACAGAACTGCATCATGAACACGAACGCGAAGAGATTGTAGCGGTGCTCCAGGTAGTACTCGTACACGCCGCGGGTGAAGATGCCGCGAAGCCAGCCGGCAGCCATCACTCCGACCCAGCCGAAATCGAGATAGCTCAGCGACCAGCCCAGGAAGCCGGGCGCGTATCCCTGCTCGTATGCCCCGGGATAGAGGCGCGCGGGGACGAGGAGTGCCCCATACTCGAGCGGCTTACCGGGGTAGAGCGCTCTGGGCACATAGAACCAGAGCTCCGACAGCCATCCAGCACCCCACTGGTACCCGTACTCGTTGAACCGGGAGAGGAAGCGCGTCGTGACGTCGAAGTGCTCGAAGTAGCTGAAGAGGTTCACCAGCGTCATCGAGCTCTGGAACACCAGCAGGAGAAAGAATCCGCCCACGGCGGCCACGCCGGCCAGAACGACTTTCACCGTGGATACATGGCGTACGAGGAACTCGTAGTAGGCCAGTGTGGTGACGAACATGCACAGGATCACCATCTTCGACCCCGTCAGATACGCCAGGACGGTGAAGCAGGACATCGTCCACGCCAGCCGAATTCCCGTCGGGCGCCGGGCCCACAGGTAATAGATGAAGGCGGTCGTCGTGAACCAGATGGTCAGCAGCCAGAAGTGGCCCGCTCCCGTGCGGTACTTCAGGTACGCCAGGCGAGTGTCCGTCAGCCAGAGGATACCGGCCCCCCCCTGGATCGCGAGGCCGGCGAAGCACAGCATGGCACACGCGAGCAGCAGCATGAACTTCGACAGGCGATAGCGCGTGGCCTGCTGGACGGAATGGAGCCGAAGTGCCTGCATGCATGCCGCGAAGACGCGGCTGGGCAGTCGGCCACGCCAGAAGAAGGGCGCGGTGAACGACAGCAGGTACAGCCCGGACAGCACGGTCGTGTGGACCATGTCGCCGGCCGAGTACGGCGCGAGCGGAAGGAGCTTGTACGCCACGATCCCGGAGAGCAGCGTCGTCAGCGCCGTCTCGTACAGCGCGAGAAACGTCACGGGATTCAGCGGGGTGCCGTAGCGCCGGATCCCAAAGAGCGCCACGAGGACTACCTGAAATGCGAGCAGGCCGAGCGCCGTTTCAATCGTCACCGACGAGGCGGTTGTGGGGGCTACGAGAGGAGCGAGTGACTGCCGCGAATGCAGGCTGTGCCAGCGTCGGCAATCGGCTGGTTCCCATGTGCTCGCAGTATATACTTAACGTCGCGAAGACCGGAATCCTCACCGTTCCGAGGTGCAGCGCGTCGGATGCTCCGAACCCCAGTTGCATTTCTCATCTTCAATCGGCCGGACACAACAGCGACAGTCTTCGCCGCCATCGCCAAGGCTCGTCCGGCGACGTTGCTCGTCGTCGCGGATGGGCCGCGTGCCTCCCGTCCGGGTGAGGAAGAGCTCTGTGCGGCAGCGCGCGCGATCATCGACCAGGTCGATTGGCCGTGCCGGGTACTCACCAACTTCTCGGACCAGAATCTGGGATGTCGGCGCCGGGTGTCCAGCGGGATCGACTGGGTGTTCTCCCTCGTGGAGGAGGCGATCTTCCTCGAGGACGATTGTCTGCCGGATCCCACCTTCTTTCCGTTCTGCGAGCAGATGCTCGACCGATACAGGACGGATCCGCGGGTGATGCACATCGGCGGGACCAACTTCCAGGGCACCGCCCGCGTCAGCGACGAGAGCTACTATTTCTCGCGGCACGTGCATGTCTGGGGCTGGGCGTCTTGGCGACGGGCCTGGCAGCATTATGACGTCGACATGCCTGCGTGGACCTGGGCGCGCGCGACGGACCGGGTTTCCGACATCCTATCCACGCCCCTGGAGCGGCGGGCGTTCACACCATTCTTCGATCGCGTCGCCCGGCGCGAGATCGATACGTGGGACACCCAATGGACGGTCGCCTGTCGGGCTCAGAACGGTCTCTCCATCGTGCCCTCGCTGAACCTGGTTTCCAACATCGGATTCCGGGGAGACGCGACCCACACGAGCGACTCTGGACACCCGGTGGCCACCATGCGCACCTTCCCGCTCGCCCTACCGCTCACGCACCCGGCCTATGTGCTGGCCGATTCGGCGGCGGACGAGCGCACGACGTCGGTATTTCGCTCCTCGCTGTACCGACGCGCGCGCAGCCTCGCGTTTCGGCTCCTGCACGCATCCCGTCGTGCGCCATCGGCAAATGCCGGCAGCGGTGTGGGTCTCCGCACCGCAGGGAGACCAGCAGGTGACCTTGCTCGCGTACCCGCCGCGCCGGTCGATTCCGAGTGACGGCGCAGGGGTGACTCTCTCGCACCGACGAACGTTCTGTCGTTGCCTCGTGGTGCGCACGCACCGGCGGGCCGCATGGATCATTTCGCACCAACGATGACGCAGCGCTGCACCATTTGTGGTTCCGAGACGCGCCTGTCGCACAGGGCCACCGTTCTGTCCAAGTACGACGTGGACTACCTGTACTGCTCGCAGTGCGGCCTCCTGCAGACCGAAGCGCCGTTCTGGCTGGACGAAGCCTATTCCGATGCCATCGCGCTCTCGGATACCGGGCTTCTGACCCGGAACATTGCCGTCGCGATGCGTCTCACCGCGTTGCTGACGTTCGCCTTTCCTCGCGGCGTGCGCTGCGTGGATGCGGGAGGCGGATACGGCGTGCTCACCCGCCTGATGCGCGACATCGGATTCGACTTCTACTGGACGGATCCCTTCTGCGCGAACCTCTTCGCCAAGGGATTCGAAGCAGACCGTGCCGGCGGCACCTTCTCCGTGATCACGGCCTTCGAGGTCATGGAGCACCTGCACGACCCGATCGCATTCATTCGCCAGGCCGTGGCGAAGTATCAGGGCGTGGCGTTCGCGTTCTCGACGCAGCTCTTCGAGGGAAGCCCGCCCCCGCTCGATTGGCCCTACTACTCGTTCGAGACGGGTCAACACATCTCGTTCTATCAGCGACGCACGCTCCGTCACATTGCCGATGCCCTCGGCATGCGGCTCTTCTCATCGGGCCACTTCCATCTGATCACGTCGCACGCCGTCAACCCGGCGCTGTTCAACATCAGCGCGAGTCGGCTGGCGTTCGGCCTCTTCCCGTTGATGAAGCTCTCACGGCGCTCCAGAACGTGGCCGGATCGGCAGAGTGCGATGGAAGAGCTTCGCCAGCTGGCGACGGCGGACAACGCGCAGGGGACGAGCACTCGGGGCTGATCCCTGAATGGCGCCCGCGCGAGCGGTAGGACGGACTTAGCGCGAGTACCGCGCCTCGCACCAGTCGCGATTGATCGCCGGGCCAGGTGAACCGCCGACGAGCCAGGGAAACAGCGTCGACGAGTCCCGCTCCTTGCGAATGATGGCGCCGAAGTAGTTCCCCTGCCGTGGCGCCATCTTCTGCAGCACGGCAACCAGGCCGGAGCTGAGGTGGGCGACGACGCGCTTGGCGGGGTTCCTGTGCATCGCCAATCGTTGGAAGGGCAATCGAAGGCCGTACACGTATCGGAGCTGCGGCGTCCCGGTGGGATCGAGCGCTCGCACGAACTTCTCGAGCTCTCGCTCGGTCCACCGGTAGACGTAGTTGGGGACCGGCGAGTTGGCGACCCCGCCGGCGACGTACCCGTTCGCGACGACCGCCTCTACCTCGTAGTCGTCGGTGAAGCCAAGTCTGGCCGCGAGGCGAACGAGCAGACTGTCTCTCGCCTCGACGAGCACGACCGCACGCCGAGCAACGCGGTACATCTCTGCCAGTGCGCGATGCGGGGAATGGCAGTGATGAAGTCCGGCATGCACGATGACGACGTCGAACGAGTCGCTCTCGGAGCTCAGCGATTCCGCGTCCTGATAGCTCCAGTCAAACGGCGTGTACGCACCGGCTATGTCGATGCGTGTGTCGACGTTCGAGATGGTGACCGCGCGATACCCGCGCGCCAGGAGAACGTCGCGATCATAGCCTCCCCCCGCCACGACGAGCACACGCATCGTCGGGTCGATCACCTTCGCCGATTCCGCGGCCTGCAGGACGCTACTGTAGAAGTCCTCGTGCATGACGAGCCTCACGACGGAGTCGGAGTGCGGATGCGACGCGACCGAACGAGCAACCCAATGACTCGATCCTGTGCCGTGCTTCGAAAGGGATCGGTGCTTGACCCTCTCGCGGACGATCCGATAGACTTAGACGCCTCGCGCAGAGCTGCGTGCATCGAGCACCTGATCGCTCGATAGAGATGGCGAATCGAGCGATCCCCTGAGCAGTCTGTCGTGCACACCCAGCTTCCGTGGGCCAAGCGGGCCGTCGGCCTGCAAAAAACGTCCTATATTGGCGATGCTATTGCGGAGCGACGGTGGCTCCGCGGGACGTTCCGCCTTGCGCCAATCCATACGAGCTCTCGCACCGCATAGGTCGGATTGCGGACCGATGCAATCGCCGCGCCATCCGTGTGACGCGACGCCCGCGCGGTCTGGACGCTGGAGACGGCCCGGCGAGACGCTACGCGCTTTGACATCAAACCACTAGTCCCGGGCTACACGCTTCATGAAAATTCTGGTCACCGGTTCGAGCGGGCTCATTGGCTCTGAGGCTGTCGAGTACTTCGACGAGCGCGGCCACGAGGTCGTGGGCGTCGACAACAACATGCGGTCCGTGTTCTTCGGGCCTGCGGGCGATACCGCCTGGAACACGGAGCGTCTCAAGCGCAAGTTGCCCCGCTTTCGGCACGTCTCAATCGATATCCGGGACCGGGAGAGCGTTCTCGGGCTCTTCGAGCGCGAGCGCTTCCAGGCGGTCATCCACACAGCCGCACAGCCGAGTCACGATCGCGCCGCGGCGATTCCGCTCCTCGACTTCGAGGTCAACGCGGGTGGCACGATCAACCTGCTCGAGGCCAATCGCCAGTTTTCTCCGGAAGCGCCCTTCGCACATCTCTCGACGAACAAGGTCTACGGAGATGCTCCCAATGAGATCCCCCTCAGAGAGCTGGAGAGCCGCTGGGACTACGCGGACGCCGACTACGCGCACGGCATTCCGGAGACGTTCCGCATCGACCGGTCGAAGCACTCGCTGTTCGGCGCTTCGAAGGTCGCGGCGGACGTGATGGTGCAGGAGTACGGCCGCTACTTCGGCATGCCCACCGTGTGTCTTCGCGGCGGCTGCCTCACCGGCCCAGCGCACTCCGGTGTGCAGTTGCACGGCTTCCTGAGCTACCTGGTCAAGTGCAACATCGAGGAGACCCCCTACACGGTCTTCGGCTACAAGGCGAAGCAGGTGCGCGACAACATTCACGCACGCGACGTGACGCGCTTCATCGAGCGCTTCATCGAGCGCCCGAAGCCCGGGGCCGTCTACAACCTGGGCGGCGGGAAGGACAATGCGATCTCCATGCTGGAGGCGTTCGCGTTGGCCGAAGACGTGACGGGCAAGAAGATGCGCTGGAGCTACGAGGACCGAAATCGGGAGGGCGATCACATCTGCTATTATTCCGATCTCCGACTCATGCGCTCCGACTACCCGGGCTGGGACATCACGAAAAACCTCAGAACGATCGTCGAGGAGATCGCGGAGAGCTGGGATCGGCGGATGCATGGGGCGTCCTGACCTCGAGCGACCGGCTCGACGAGCCTGCTCGATCCTGATCGACCGGCGAAGCGTGTATCGGGAGGTGCTCCCATGCGCGTCCTGATCGTGGAGCCCGATCTCGCGGGGCATCATGCGCCGTACCTCGGCCACATGATCGAGGCGCTCTCCGAGTTGGGCGTGCAGACGACCGTGGCCGTGCCGGCCGACACGTACGACCGTGTCGAGTTCAAGGTGCATCTGCAGTCGGTGCGCGGCCTGGCAGACTTCCAGTGCGTCGTCGAAACGGGTGAGCGCGGCCATGCCGGCGCAGCGTACTCCAAGGACGCGGCGATCCGAAGCGCCATTCGGCAGTTCGAGCCGGACCATCTCCTGGTGCCCTACATCGACGGGATCACGCAGATCGCCACGCTTCGACGCGCGACCGGCGTTCCGACGATTCCGCGCGGCCTGTTCTCCGAGGGTCTCCTGTTTCGCGGGGGCTTCGCATACAGCGGGCTGTCGACGCGCGGGCGTTTGCAACACCGCGTGAGCCGCGGGCTCCTCTCCCTCTCGCCCTGGTCCGTCGTCCACTTCCTCGATCCGCTTCCCTTCGACGCGGTCCGCAGACGGGATGAGCGGCTGTCGTCTCGTGCTCGCCTCATGCCCGACCCGGTGGAGCCTGCACCACAGGTGAGTCGTACCGAGGCGCGCCGGAGGCTCGGGCTGGAAGAAGATGGGCGGTACATCGTGTTGGCCGGCGGCATCGATCGACGCAAGGGAGCCGATCTCCTGCTGGACGCCTTCCTCCGCGCCAGGCTTTCCGCCAACGATCGCCTGCTGCTCGCGGGGCCTCTCGTGTCCGAGATCAGGGCCCAACTGAAAGGCGAGTTCGAGCCGATGATCGCGCAGAAGCGCATCGTCCTGCTCGATCGGCACCTCTCGATCGAGCAGTTGACGCTCGCCATCATGGCAGCCGACTTGGTGTGTGTGCCCTACCCCAACCACATTGGCTCAGCGAGCATCCTGATTCGCGCCGCAGCAGCGGAAAGACCCGTGTTGAGCTCGACCTTCGGTTGGGTCGGTCACGTGACGTCTCGCTTTGGTCTGGGTTGGAGCTGCGACGTCCTGCAACACGACGTGCTCGCCGATGCTCTCGGTCCGACGCTCGATCGCGCCGCATCCTGGCAACGAGGCGACGCGGGCCAACGGTTCGCGGAATTCCACAGCGTAGCAAACTTTCGAGCGCACTGGACCTCTGCGCTTCGGAATCGACTGGGATTGCCCGAGCACCCTGACAAACGACCGTGGGAATGGGTGACTGAAGGTCGGTAGTCACCCATTCGCACGCATGCCCAGCGAGGGACGCAGTCCCGCACCACTCGGAGACGCGAGCCCGACGCTCTCGATGCACAACGAGGAACCATGTCACGACGACTGCACGCCGCCATGAACCGAGTCCTTCCCGCAACCCTGCGCCAAGGGTTGCGGGACATGGCGACCGCCTTCATTCCCACGATGCGGCACCTCGACATGTGGGTGCGGCTTCAGCATCTGGCTGAACTTGGCGTGAAGTTCGATGTGATCTACGACATCGGGGCCGCCCAGGGTGCGTGGGCTCAGCGGGCGAGCAAGATCTGGCCGAATGCACGCATCATCGGGTTCGAGCCCAATGCGAGCCGCGTGTCCGACCTGGAAGCCACCAGGGCCGTGCTTCCCAACTTCTCGTACCATCGATGCCTGCTCGGTTCGACGATCGCTGACGTCGAATACGTCGATAGTCGGGATCAGACCAGCCTGTACGATCGAGCCGCCGCTGGACCGAAGGTGACGGCTCCGATGCTCACACTCGATTCGCTGCTCGGCGGCAAGGAGATTCCGCCCCCGAGCTTCATGAAGCTCGATGTCCAGGGATACGAGCTGGAGATCCTGAAGGGTGGCCAGCTCGCTCTGGCCTCTGCTCAGGCTGTCCTGCTGGAGGTCAGCGTGTATCATCTCTCTCCCGAGATGCCGCTCGTCCTGGATGTCCTCAACTACATGAACGCAAACGGCTTCTTCTGGTACGACATCCTCGGCCTCCTGCGCAGACCATCCGACGACGCGCTGGGACAGATGGACTTACTATTCTTGCGGCGCGACCATCCGTTGTTCCGCGACAGCTGGGAGTAGCGCGCCCGATGAACACCAATGAGCTGGGACGCCGAGGCGGCCGACCATAAATGAGCACACCCTTCACGTCATGGCGCGCGAGATCGCGTCGGATTCAGGTGGCACTCTCGCATCATGAGTAGAGTCGAAGTACCGGCCGATCTGCCTGCTGCCGAGGCGAGCAGCCGCCCTGGATTGTCGCGTGCGGTAACCCACGGCTCGTTCTGGATGATGCTCAGCGCCGCGATCCAGCGGGGGGCGAGCTTTGCTGCTCAGATCGTCCTCGGCTGGCTCCTCACGGAACGCGACTTTGGCATCTTCGCCCTCGCGATATCGATCTCTGCGCTGACGGGCGCACTACGCGACGGCGGCGTTCGCCAGCTGCTCATTCAACGACACGCGGACTACGAGCGTCTGCTCGGGCCCACCTTCTGGATGGCCCTGGCATTCAATGCGCTCACCGGACTGCTGCTGGCCATCGCGGCGCCAACGATAGCGTCGGCGTTCGGTGAACCGGCGCTGGTCAGCCTGATCGTGATTCTCGCCATCGCGCAGCCGCTCGGCACGCCGAGCGCGATCCTCACGGCGCGACTTGCGATCGATCTGCGCTTCCGAGAAGCCGGGCGCATCGCGGCTGTCTCGAGCCTGGTGCGGTATCTCGGGACGATCGCTCTGGCGAAAGCCGGCTTTGGTCCCCTGAGCTTCGTACTTCCCCTTCCAGTGCTGAGCATCATCGAAGGGGGCATGGCGTACGCGTACACGCGCGAGAAACCCTGGTCACTTCCGGCGAACGTGCGGACGTGGCTGCGCATGTTGACGGAAGCCCGATGGATCATCATCGGCACTTTCGGCATCGCGGCGCTCAACCTGGGAGCCGCGCTGACGATCAAGCCCTTTGTTTCAACCGCTATCGTCGGCGTCTACTACTTCGCGTTCCAGGTGATCGTGCAGGTGGGGATGCTGCTCAGCGCGAACATTCTGCAGGTCCTCTTCCCCGCCTTCGCGAGGATCAATGATGATCCGGCGCGCCTGAGCGCCGCGGCGTCGCGCGCACTCCGTCAACTCATGCTGATCGCGACGCCGATGTGCCTTGGCCTCGCGGCGATCTTCGGCCCCGTGGAGCTCCTCGTCTGGCACGGCAAGTGGAGGGCGGCAGCCGAAGCCGTGCGCGCGATCGGCCTCCTGTATCCGGCCGTCATTGCCAGCTCGGTATCGTTGGCTCTGCTTCAGGCCGCGGGGCGCTTCCGCGCGTCGGGGCTGGCGCTGCTGGCGATGGGAGTCGCCTCGCTCGGAGGGGCCATGGTCGGCGCCATGATCTCCGGAACCGCCATTGGCATCGCGATCTTCACCAGCGTTGCCACGGGCGCCGTGTCGCTTGCGGTCACGTGGGACACGATGCGAAGAACAGGCGTGTCGGGCAAGGACATTCTTGGGGCGCTCGTTCCCGCATGGCTGGTGAGTTGCAGCGCCTTCGCCGCGAGCTACGGGCTCGATAGGCTCCTGGGAGAGCGAGCCGCACCTGCATTGATCCGCGCGGCCGCGTCGGCCGTGCTCTTCGTGGCGATCTTCGGCGTGACGGCGCGTCTGGCCATTCCGAGCCATCTCGAGGAGGCCTTGTCGGTGATGCCGTCGAGAATGCGAGGGCTGGCAGCGAGGTTGCTCCGTATCGGAGTGGCGAGTCCTGTTGTTGCTGGTGGAGCGGAAGCGATCGGAAAGTCGAGTCCGAGCTGACGCGCATCAGATCCTCCCTCCCGATCCTCCCGGTCTTCATGCACAAGCGAGCTCTCGCTACATGAAAGGCATCATCCTGGCCGGTGGCACGGGCACTCGGCTTCACCCGGTGACGCGCGGCGTCAGCAAGCAGCTGCTGGCGATCTACAACAAGCCCATGATCTACTATCCGCTGAGCACCCTCATGCTCAGCGGGATCCGCGACATCCTCGTCATCTCGACGCCGGCCGACCTGCCGCGGTTCCGCGATCTGCTGGGCACTGGCGCAGAGCTGGGGATTCGCATCCAGTACGCCGAACAGCCGCAGCCGGAGGGGCTCGCACAGGCGTTCATCATCGGCGCCGACTTCATCGGGGACGACAGCGTGGCGCTCGTCCTCGGCGACAACCTCTTCTTCGGACACGGGCTGTCCGAGCTGCTGCAGGGCATAGCGGCCGATCCCGAGGGGGCCACCGTCTTCGGGTACTACGTCAAGGATCCCGAGCGGTACGGCGTCGTCGAGTTCGATGCCCAAGGACGCGCCCTGAACATCGAAGAGAAGCCGGCGCGCCCTCGATCGCACTACGCCGTGGTCGGTCTCTATTACTACGACAACGAAGTCGTGCGAATCGCTCGAAGCCTCCGCCCGTCGGCGCGGGGCGAGTTGGAGATCACCGACGTGAACAAGCGATATCTCGACGCGGGCCGCCTCAACGTCAGGCTGCTCGGGCGCGGCACCGCCTGGCTCGATACGGGCACACACCAGTCGCTGCTCGAGGCGTCGAACTTCATCGCGGTCGTGGAGCAGCGCCAGGGACTGCTCGTGGGCTCGATCGAGGAGGTTGCGTTCCGGATGGGCTATGTGGATGCCGACGGCCTCCGCGCGCTTGCGGCGCCGCTCGCAAAGACGGAATACGGGCGCTACCTGCTCGATCTGGCGAGGGGCGGGTCCCCCGAGTGAGAATCGAGAGGACCGAACTGCCTGGCGTCCTCGTATTGGAACCGCGCGTCTTTCGCGACGACCGCGGCTTCTTCTACGAGTCGTTCAATGCCGACGTGTTCGCACACCACGCCGACGAGGGCCTGCCGGCCAGTTTCGTGCAGGACAACCACGCGCGATCGACGGAGGGAGTGCTTCGCGGTCTGCACTACCAACTGCACCGGCCCCAGGGCAAGCTGGTGACGTGCATGCGTGGCGCAATCTTCGACGTTGCCGTGGATATTCGTGTCGGATCACCGACGTTCGGTCGGTGGACGGGCGTGACCCTCAGCGGCGATGAACCGCGCTACGTGTGGATTCCCGCGGGGTTTGCGCACGGATACTGCACGCTCTCGCCCGTGGCGGACGTCATCTACAAGTGCACGGAGCTGTACGACGCCGCGGACGAGCATGGCGTGCTCTGGTCGGACGAGACCGTCGGCATCGCCTGGCCGGTGCGCGACCCGATCCTTTCGCCGAAGGATCAGCGGTGCGGCGGTCTCGATCCAGCGAGAGCGGATCTCCCACGCTACACGCGGTGATCGCGCAGAGACCGTCCGGCTCGAGGCTACGATGCGCGCCCTGATCTTCGGTGCGGCAGGAATGCTCGGGACCGACCTCCGCGCCGCTGTGCCGCGAGGGACGTCGCTCATCGCGCTCGACGTCGCCGACGCAGACATCACCGACCGGGCGCAAGTCGCATCAGCGCTTGCGGACGCTCGCCCCGACTGGGTGATCAATGCCGCCGCGTACACGGCGGTCGATCGCGCCGAGACGGAATGGACGGTGGCTGAGGCGGTGAACGGCGTCGCCCCGGGACACATCGCCGAGGAGGCGGCGCGGCGCGGCATCGCCGTCGTGCATGTCAGCACGGACTATGTCTTCGCGGGGACAGCCGCGTCGCCGTACGAGGAAGGAGATCCGGTCGCTCCCGTGAACGCGTACGGCGAGAGCAAGTTGCGTGGCGAGGAGGCCGTGCTTGCGAGTGGCGCCCACGCCCTCGTGCTGCGCACGCAGTGGTTGTTCGGCCGGGCCGGCAAATCGTTTCCGCGTACGATGTGGGAGCGTGCGACCGCCGGACTACCCACGCGCGTGGTGAACGATCAGGTGGGGCGTCCCACCTATACGCGCGACCTCGCCGAAGCGACGTGGCGGCTCGTCGAGCAGCGTGCCTCGGGGATCGTTCACGCGACGAACGGCGGCAGTGCCGCGACGTGGTTCGATGTGGCGCGCGAAGTGTTCGCGCGCGCTGGCGCCGAGGCGCTGCTCTCGCCGTGCGCGACGGCCGACTACCCGACGCCAGCTCGGCGACCGATGTACAGCGTGCTGTGCACGACGCGGCTCGAGGGCCTGCTGTCTGGACAGCTTCCGGACTGGCACGATGGGCTCGGACGCTTCCTGGACGAGCTATCTCCCGCGCGACCGTAGTAACATATTGCGCGAGCGGAATCGTCCCCTTCCAGTCCTCGACGCAGTGGCCACGTACCTCATCACCGGTGGCGCCGGCTTCATCGGATCGGCGCTCGTGCGACAGCTCATCGCGCAGAGCGACCATCGCGTCGTCAACGTCGACTGTCTCACCTACGCCGGGAACCTGGAGTCCCTCGGCGACGCGCGGGAGCATCCGAGGCACGCGTTTCACCAGGTGGACATCTGCGATGGACATGCGCTTCGCGCCGTGTTCGAGCGCGAGCAACCGGACGCGGTCCTTCACCTCGCGGCCGAGTCGCACGTGGACCGATCGATCGACGCGCCGGCTGCATTCATTCAGACCAACGTCGTCGGCACGTTCACATTACTTCAGGAGGCACTGCGCTACTGGCGTGGTCAGACTGCCGCTCGGCGAGTGGCCTTTCGCCTGGTGCACGTCTCGACGGACGAGGTCTTCGGCTCCCTGGGAGAGAGCGGATACTTCAGCGAGTCGACGCCGTATGCGCCGAGCTCTCCCTACTCGGCGAGCAAGGCGGGCTCGGATCATCTCGCCCGTGCATGGCAGCGGACATTTGATCTGCCCGTCGTGGTGACGAACTGCTCCAACAACTACGGGCCCTACCAGTTCCCGGAGAAGCTGATCCCGCTGACCATTCTCAAGGCGATGGCGGGCGAATCACTTCCGGTGTACGGCCGTGGAGAGAACGTCCGCGACTGGCTGTTCGTCGACGATCACGCTCGCGCGCTTCGCACCGTCGTTGCGGAAGGGAAGCCGGGAGAGACGTACAACATCGGTGGAGGGTCCGAGCGCCGGAACATCGACGTCGTGCGCGCGATCTGCGCCCTGCTCGACGAGCTCAGGCCGGACGCGATGGGCCCACGCGAACGATTGATCGAGTTCATCGCGGACCGGCCCGGCCACGATTTCCGCTACGCCATCGACGCGAGCAAGATCCGCCGCGAGCTTGGATGGTCTCCGAGCGAGGACTTCGACACGGGGCTTCGCAAGACCGTGCAATGGTATCTGAGCAACGCCACGTGGGTCGAGCGCGTGATGAGCGGCGCCTACCGCGGTGAGCGATTGGGCGCGGCGACACTCAGCTGAACGACGTCTTGCCGGCCAGGAACGAGTCCTGGCGTTCTCCTCAAGCGGCCTGAACGCCCGTGCGCTGTTCTGCGCGTGAGGCGGCGACACGCTGGGCCGCCTCGATCGCATCGCAGACACGGCCACAGGAAATTCGCCGCGTGCGCTTGCCCTCGATCAACGCCTGGCCGTGCGCTCCCAGACGATTCAGCGAAGCCGGCTCGGCCTCGAGGATCGTGCGGATCACGGCGACCGCACCAGCGACGTCGCCGTGCCGCACCTGCCAGCCGAAATCGGCCTCCGCCATCATCTCCGTGACGTGCGACGCCGGTGGACCCAGATAGAGGATCGGTCGCCCTCTGGCCATCGCGCCGTAGACCTTGCAGGGATGCACGATTCCCGCCATGGCGTCACCGAGCGACACGACGTGCACGTCACCCGCGCTCAAGGAATAGCGGAGCTGATCGAACGGCTGATAGGGGAGCCAGCGCACGTTCGGACGGTTCCGTGACCTGATCTCGCTCATCCCCGCACCGCCGCCGACGAACAGGAACACGAGATCCGGTTGGTCCTCGAACTGCTCGGCCGCGTCGAGCAGAGTGTTAACGGGGTTGGCCAGGCCGAGTGTGCCGCTGTACATGACGACACGTTTGCCGTCCAAACCATGCAACGCCCGAAAGGGATTCTCGTGCGGAGGCACTTCGCGCACGTCGTCTTCCTCCGGCCACGGCGGCACGATGACCAGTCTATCGGCAACCGGCACCTTGCGCTCCAACCTATCGGCCATGGTGTGGTCCAGGGCGATCACGACGTCGGCCTTTCGAAGGATGGCGCGATTCAGCCATTCCATGACTCGTACCGAGAGCGATCCCTCACGAGCCCACCCGAGCGCAAGCGCCTGGTCAGGATTGAGGTCCATTGGCCAGTACACGACGCGCACGCGCCGCAGCGTACCGATGACCAGGCCGACGAAGGAGGCCATGGGCGGCGACGTGCTCACCACGACCGTGTCGAGCCCCGGGAGGAGCAGCGCGCGGAAAGTCGCCTGGAGCGTGAAGGACATCCCGCCGAGCAAGCGGTAGGCGATGCTCTGCTTGCCGAAGGAGCAGAACGGCAGACGGCGAACCTTCACACCGTCGTAGTCGCTCCGTGAGGGATACTTCACGGTCGGGTCGTCGTACCCATGGTCCGACGTGAGCGCGACGACGTCGTTACCGCGTGCCGCCAGCTCGCTGCCGACGTCCCCCATCACCCGCGCGACCGCAGCGGGATCCGGTGGGAAGACCTGAGAGACGAGAAGGATCTTCTTGCGCAGTCCCAAGACGCTCAGACGGTCACCGGTGCGCCACGCCCGACGGCATGATTCTGCTGGAACCACGCGTACGTCTCGGCGAGTCCGCGGCGAAGATCGATGCTCGGCTGCCATCCCAGCGCGAACAGTCGAGAGACGTCCAACAGCTTGCGCGGCGTTCCGTCGGGCTTGCTGCTGTCGAACACGATGGTGCCTTCGTACCCGACCGTCTCCTTCATCAGCTGCGCGACTTCGGCGATCGTGACGTCTTCCCCGCAGCCGATGTTCAGGATCTCCGAGCCATCGTACTTGTGCAGCACGTACACGCACGCATCGGCCATGTCGTCGACGTGGAGGAATTCGCGGTATACGCGTCCACTACCCCACACGACCACTTCCGGGCTCGCCGATTCCTTCGCCTCGTGAAACTTGCGCATCAGCGCGGGCAGCACGTGGCTGCCCATCAGATCGAAGTTGTCGTTCGGTCCGTAGAGATTCGTCGGCATCACGCTGACGAAGTTCGTGCCGTACTGCCGGTTGTACGACTGGCACATCTTGATGCCGGCGATCTTGGCCACGGCGTAGGCCTCATTCGTCGGCTCGAGCGGCCCCTGAAGCAGCGACTCCTCGCGAATCGGCTGCTCTGCATGCTTGGGGTAGATGCACGAGCTACCAAGGAAGAGCAGCTTGCGCACACCCGTGCGCCGCGCGGCCTCGATCACGTTCATCTGAATGGCGATGTTGTTCCGGATGAAATCCGCCGGATACGTGTTGTTCGCCATGATGCCGCCGACCTTCGCTGCCGCGAGAACCACGTACTGCGGTCTGGTCTGATCGAAAAATGCGTTGACCGCGTGCTGGTTCTCGAGATCGAGCTCGCCGCGCGAGCGGAGAAGGAGATTCCGGTAACCGTCTGATTGCAGTCGGCGAGTGATGGCGGAACCAACCAGCCCGTTATGTCCCGCCACAAATATGCGATCTGCTCGATCCACGGTATCGCTCCGGACTGAGGTTGTCCCGAATCTCGACAATGGCCCGCTTCCCTCTGACGAATTGGGCGCGTGCCGCAGTGCGACGGAAGAGGGCCCCGCAAGAAAATAGCCGCCAGGGGACTTCCGGTGTACCCGCGCGCGAGTGCGATCGGCTCGCCGTGGACATCAGGCGAGTTCGACCAGAGCACTGCGCGCGCACTGACGTTTAGCTCGAGCGGGTGCTGAGTGTCCGCTCCTTCATCACCCGGCCGCGCGGTCGCCGGCCGGGGCCGCGACAACTGGGGTCGCGCCCGTTGGCGTCTTCTCTACGTACGCGGCAGCGCTCGGCGCGCCCTCCAGCTCGGGTACGGCATCGTACTCCCCGGTATCGAGGTCGCCCGAATACTCCGGCACGAGGCTCTGAAGTAGCCGCCGGATCTGTCCCGCGGATTGGTTCTCCGACGCCGCCCGAATCAACGCGGCCACCGTCGCGGCGTTGTGGCTGGCCGACTCCGAGTCGCGAGCGCGCAGGATCTTCGGGTGATCCGTCGGCACGACGTGCGCGCCCTTGAAGAACAGCTCTTCGAACAGCTTCTCCCCCGGGCGCGGTCCGGTGAAGTGCACCTCGATGTCGGCGCCTGGCTCGAGGCCGGACAGTCGGATGAGGTCCATCGCGAGATCGGAGACGCGAACCGGCTCACCCATGTCGAGCACGAAGACTTCGCCCTGGTCGCCCAGTGCGGCCGCCTGAAGGACGAGCTGCACCGCCTCCGGAATGGTCATGAAATACCGCGTCATGTCCGGATGCGTGATCGTCACGGGGCCGCCCTCGGCGATCTGCTTCATGAACGTCGGGACGACGCTCCCGCGGCTGCCGAGCACGTTGCCGAACCGCACCGAGACGTAGCCGCTCTCGCGCTCGAGCGCGCACTCGTGCACGAGCTGCTCGGCGACACGCTTCGTGGCGCCCATCACGCTCGTTGGACGCACCGCCTTGTCGGTCGAGATGAGCACGAAGTGCTGCACGCCGAGCTCGTTGCACAGCGTGACCACGTTCTGCGTCCCGAGCACGTTGTTCAACACGGCCTCGGAGACGTTCGCTTCCATCAGCGGCACGTGCTTGTGCGCCGCGGCGTGAAAGAACGAGTACGGCCGGTACTTGCCGATGATCTGCGCCATCCGCCCGTGATCCCGGACGTCGGCGATGATGGGCTGCACGCGCACGTTCGGGAACGAACGCCCCATCTCGTGCAGGAGCTCGAAGATCGAGTTCTCTCCCCTGCCTACCGCGACGATCTTCGACGGACCGAGCCGCGCGAGCTGTCGGCATAGCTCGCTCCCGATCGATCCGCCCGCTCCGGTGACCATGACCACGCGGTTCCGCACCAGCGAGGCGACCTGCTGGATGTCCGTCTTGATCGGCTCGCGACGCAACAGATCCTGGATCTCGATCTGCCGCAGCGCGTTCACGTACTTGTCCCCCGACAGGATCTCGAACAGCCCCGGAACGGTGCGCGTCTCCAATCCTGCGGCCCGCGCCTCCCGCACGACCTCGCGAATGACTCGTCCGGGCGCCGTTGGCATCGCGATGACGACGTCCGTCGCGCCGATCTCCGTCGCGATCCGTGGCAGCGCACGCAGGTTGCCGAGGACGGGGACGTTGTTGAGTCGGAGTCCGTGCTTTCGGGGGTCGTCGTCCAGGATGGCCACCGGGACCATGTCGAGCTGGGTGTTCTCGACAAGCTCGCGCACGATCAGCCCACCCGCTGCACCCGCGCCGACGACGATGGTCCGGCGGAAGAATTCGTTCCGGGTGCGGCGCTCGCGTCGCGCGCCGAGGCGCACGCCGATGCGGGGCATCGCGATGGCCACCGCGCCCAGGCAGGCGTCGAGCAGGATCACCGCGAAGGAGAGCGGAGCAGCAAGGAGGCCGAGGGCGCTGAGCGCGAAGGCGCCAAGAAAGATGTCGACGAGCGCACAGAGTCCTGCGCCGGCGAGCAGTATCTCGACATCTGCGACGCTCGCATACCGCCAGAGGCGCCGATACAACCCAAGCCAGAGAAGTACCAGGACCTTCAGCGGCACCGCCGACAGCACGAACATCCGGAGCATGTGTGCGGACTCCGGATCTCCGAGCCCGTCGTAGCGCGCGCCGAAGGCGACAAGAGCGCACACGGACAGTAGCACGATGTCCGAGGCGAAAAACGCACGATTACGCAGAGCCGGTAAGCGGTGGGGGAAGTAGCTCACGTCGGGTCAGCTGGCTGAGTGGTCGATCGGAAACTCTGCGTCGAGGTCCTGACCGGCAATGCACGAATCTATCGCATGGTACTCGCCAGGCGCACTGGTCAGAAACCGGGCCTGAGCGCCCTACAACTGCCCGGTTGCCTGAGAGATGAGCGGAAACGAAAGAGCCTGCCAGTGCGCACGGCACTGGCAGGCTCCACGACACGCAGTCCCGTCGTTGCCCGACGGCGATCAGGCCATCGCCGCGGCCGCCCGGCGATCCTGACGCTCGGCCCGGGCCACCGCAGCCCGGGTGTCCACCAGCACCTTCGCGAGGGACTGCACCCGCCCGTAGTCGATGTCGGAGTGGTCGGTCACGATGATCACCGCGTCCGCCCCGCTCAGGGCGGCATCGGTCAGGGGGACGGACTTCCCCACGGCGCCCGCCGGCGTATGGCCGTCCTCCTTGATCTCCGGGCAGTAGGGGTCGTGATAGCTCACCACCGCACCCTTCTGCGCCATCAGATCCATGATCTCCAGCGCCGGCGACTCGCGCATGTCGTCGATGTCCTTCTTGTACGCCACGCCGAGCACCAGCACCTTCGCACCCTTCAGAGCGACCGCGCGGTCGTTCAGGGCATCCTGGACCTTGCTCACCCAGAAGGCCGGCATCTCGGAGTTGATCTCGTCCGCCACGCCGATCATGCGCGTCTTGTAGTGCAGCGTGCGCATCTTCCAGGCGAGGTAGTGCGGGTCGAGCGGGATGCAGTGGCCGCCCAGGCCGGGGCCCGGGGTGAACCGCATGTAGCCGAAGGGCTTGGTCGCGGCCGCATCGATCACTTCCCAGACATCGACGCCGAGCCGGTCGCAGATCTGCGCCATCTCGTTGGCCAGCCCGATGTTGATCATGCGGAAGGTGTTCTCCAGCAGCTTCGTGAGCTCAGCCGCTTCCGGGCTGCTCACGGGGACCATCTTCTCGATGAACTTGCCGTAGAGCGCCGCGCCCAGCTCGCCGCACTGCGGGGTCACGCCGCCGATCACCTTGGGGGTGTTCTTCGTGTGCCACTTCTCGTTCCCCGGATCGACGCGCTCGGGGGAGAAGCAGAGGAAGATGTCCGATCCCACCTCGAGGCCACGGGCCTCGAGCAGCGGGATCATCAGCTCGCGGGTGGTGCCGGGGTACGTCGTCGACTCGAGCACGATCAGCTGGCCCGGACGCAGCGACGCGGCGACGCTCTCGGTGGCGGCGATCACGTAGCTCATCTCCGGGTCCTTCGTCTTGCTGAGCGGCGTCGGCACGCAGATCGAGATGACGTCGCACTCGGCGAGCCGGCTCATCTCCGTGGTCGCCTCGAAGCGACCCGACTTCCGCAGGCGGGCGACGTCGGCGCTGGGGATGTCCTTGATGTGGCTCTTGCCGGCATTCAGGTCGTTCACGACCCGCTTTGAGACGTCGAGGCCGATCACCTTCAAGTCGACGTTGCCCATCTCGACGGCCAGGGGAAGGCCGACGTAGCCGAGCCCGACGACGCCGCACACGGCGCTCCCGTCGGCGATCTTGGCACGAAGAATTTCGTAATACATCGAGAGAGTCTGTAGGCGAGGGTGTCGGCCCCCGGAGCGGGACGCCAACAGGTTCAGTTCATGGATGACGGACGGGACCGCAACCGGTCACGCGGGATGCACTTGCACACCCCGTTCCCAGGGGCCCCCCGCGCTGGGCGGTGTCAGCCGGCCGTCGGGGTCGCCCGGACGGCGTCCGCGATATCCCGGTCGTACACCCGCCAGCGGCGGTAGATTCGGGTCCCCATGGCGACCATCGGACGGTTCATCCGCTCGTTGTCCTCCAGGATCCAGCTCGCCTCGGCCCCCTGCTCCCCATGCTCGCGGCCACGCCGGTACGCCTCCCAGGCGAAGAGGGGCAGAATGCTGCGGGCGCGGTACTCCGGCCGGAGTCCGAGGGCCATCACCCGCCAGTCGCGGATCCCTGGCTTGCCCAGCAGGAGCCGGAGGCCTCCCGTGGGAAAGAGCCGCCCATTGCCGATCCGCTGCAACACACTGCTGTAGTCGGGCACCGCTAACATGAAGCCGACCGTTCGTCCATCCACGTCGGCGGCGAAGGCATACCGCGGCTCGATCAGCGGCTTCATGTCGCGCGCCATGTGGACGAACTCCTTCTTCGACATAGGCACGAACCCCCAGTTCCGTTCCCATGCCGAGTTGTAGACGTCCCAGACCACCTCGAGCTCCTGCTCGAACCGGCGCAGGTCGAGGTCGCGGAACGCCACCCCGCTGCGCTTGAGCGACCGCTCGGCCAGGCGCTCGAACGACTCGGGCATCTGCCACCCCTTGTCGCCCATCGGGATGAAGTAGCCCACGAGGTCCTTCGCCTTCTGCATCCCCGCACGGTCGCAGAGCGTGGCGTAGTAGGGCGGGTTCCACGAGGTCATGAACGACGCCCGGTGCTCGAACCCGTCGGTGAGCAGCCCGCACTCGTAGTTCGTGCTCGGATTCATCGGGCCGCGCATGACGTCCAGCCCGCGAGCGGCCAGCCAGCCGGCAGCCGCGTCGAACAGCGCGTCGGCGATCTCCTGGTCGTCGATGCACTCGAAGAACCCCCAGAAGCCGACGCGATCCTCGTGGAACGCGTTGTGGGCCCGATTCTCGATCGCGGCGATGCGCCCGACGATCCGACCGTCACGCCGTGCCAGGAAGAGCTCCCGGTCGGCCTGGTCGTAGAACGGGTGCTTCTTCCGATCGAGCGCGTCGTACACGGTCGCGCGAAGGGGCGGCACCCACTGCGGGTGCCGCCGCTGGTCGAACAGTTTCCACGGAAGATCGACGAAGCGGCGGAGATCGCCGCGCGAGGTGACGGTCGAGACGACTGTGCGCACGATTTGATGGGAGGGTTGGCTTACGCTCTGCGTGCGCGAATGTAATACTGCGCTCGCATGAGCGTCGCCGACACACTCGTCCTGCCCGAAGTACAGGCCTCGACCGCCGACCGCGTGACGCGCGGCATCGCCGTCGCGCTCGCGGCCTACTTCGCCGTGGTTCTCTGGCCGATCTCGCGCGATGCGCGTTCCACGGGAGCGCTGATTCCGCTCGCCACGCACCTCGCGATGCTGGCGTATACGCTCCTCCTCGTGGGCGCACGCGGCGCAGCCTGGCGGCCCGCGCTCGACTGGCTCGTTCTGACGATCGGGCCGCTCATGTACATCGAGCTCCGCTGGATCATCGCCGGCACGGGGATGCCGCATCACGACGCGACGGTCGTCGGTTGGGAGCGGGCGCTCTTTCCTTCGAATCCTTCGGCGACGCTCGCGCCGCACTGGCACCTGCCGGCCCTCAGCGAGGTGCTCCACTTCGCCTATGCGAGCTACTACCTGATCGTCTATCTGCCGCCGATCGCGCTCTACGTGACGGGAAAACGGGACGCGTTCGTGAAGACGGTGCTCGCGCTCACGATCGCCTATGGGGCGTGCTTCATCATCTACGCCCTCTTCCCCGTAGACGGGCCCCGCTATCTCGTCGGACCGGCCGCCGCCCCTGATGGGGCCGTGCGCAACTTCGTGCTTGCCCTGCTCGAGCGCGGCTCGTCGCGCGGGACGGCCTTTCCGTCGTCACACGTCGCGGCGTCGCTGGTCTCCGCGCTGTGCGCGCTGCGCTATCAGCGACGCGTCGGGCTAGTCGTCGCGCCGTTCGTCGCTGCGCTCGTGCTCGCGACGGTCTACGGTGGATTCCACTACGCCGTGGACGCGCTCGTCGGCGCGATCCTCGGCACCCTCGCCTGGCTCACCTCGGAGACCCTCTGGAGAGCGGCCGAGTCGCGTGGCGCGCACACGGCGACGGCAGCCTGATACCGGGCGCCTGCCCCCGTGAGCGGCTCGGGCAGCGCGATGCTCGGCAGCTCGGCGATGCGTAGTCCCGCTGGGTGCCAGCCATCGCGATGCGCGCTCAGCCCCGAGATGCCGCATCCGATCGCCTTGAGCTCCGCCTCGCCGCGACACCAGAAGCGGAAGAAGACGGCCGACGGATCATCCCCGTTCGCGATCTCGCGCCCGAGCGCCGCGCGGTCCACGGGCCCGAATACGCGATCGGCGACGCGCGCCCAGCGCTCGATCTCTCGCACCCGCTCGACGTCCACACCCACGTCGCCGAGCCTGGTGACGGCGACGAGCAGCAGCTCATCACAATGCGCTACGCTGAAGCGGAGGCCACCAGCGCCCGATTGCGCCGCACGTGCGAGCGTCGGCTTGCCGTGCATGCCTAACTGGATCGGCACCGCGACCGGCGGTGCGCCGAGGAGCGTCCCGAGCATCTCGCGCAGGCGCAGCCGACCGATCGCGAACCGCCGCGCGACGTCCGCATTCTCGTAGCGGTCGAATCGCTCGCGCTCGGTCGGGGCGAGCACCGTGAGCGCATGCCGCACGGTTCGCTCGTCGGCTTCCAGCGAGGCGCTGCACACGAGCACCTCACAGCCATCGAGCAGAGCGCCGAGCGAGGCGTGCGGCCACACCGTGAGGCCGACGCGAAGCGAATTCTGCGTCATGCGGGTACCGTCGATGAGAGACTGCGTGTCGGCGACTCGGGCGCCGTGGGGTCGGCGTCGAGTTGGTGCATCGCCGCGACGAGCAGCCGCACCGTCTGCGACAACTCCTGTTCGGTGTGTGTGCTGGCGACGAAGAATCGCAATCGCGCCGCGCGGTTGGCGACGGCGGGGGCGACCATCGGCTGCACGTTCACTCCGGCGGCGAGTAACATGGCCGCCAATCGTGTCGCACGCAGGGAGTCGCCCACAATGACCGGGATCACCGGCGTGTCCGCACTCGCGCCGGTATCGAGCCCTTCCTCACGGCAGCGCGCGAGGAAGAACGCCGCCCGCTTGCGGAGCGTGGCCACGCGCTGCGGCTCAGCGATGAGCTTGCGCAGAGAAGCGAGCGCAGCCGCCGCGTTGGACGGCGGGATGCCGACGCTGTAGACGAAGCCGGGCGACGTGTACTTGAGATACTCCACGAGCGCGCTGGCGCCGGCGATGTATCCCCCGCAGCTCGCCAGCGACTTGCTCAACGTGCCCATCCAGATGTCGACAGCGCGCGGATCGACGCCGGCGTGCTCGGCGATGCCGCGGCCTGTCGCGCCGAGCACGCCGAGCGAATGCGCCTCATCCACCATGAGCATTGCCGCGTGACGATCCTTGACCTCGACGAACCGCTTCAGGTCGGGAATGTCGCCGTCGGCGCTGTAGACGCCTTCGATGAGGACGAGCGCTCGCCGATGCTGTGACCGCACGCGCTGGAGCATCGCGTCGAGGGCGCGCCAATCGTTGTGCGGGAAGGTGAGACGTCGCGCACCGGAGAACTCAGCGCCCTGCACCGCGCTGTTGTGCATCAGCGCGTCGCACAGGATCACGTCGTCGCGATCGAACAGGTGCGAGATCGTCGACACGTTCGCCGGATGTCCACCGATGTAGACGAGGGCGTCATCGACACCGAGAAAGCGGGCGAGCTCGTGCTCGAGCGCGGCGTGCACCGGGCGTTCGCCCGACACGACGCGACTCGCGGAGACTGAACTCCCCCAGCGGGCGACGGCATCCTGCGCCGCGCGCGTGACGTCCGGGTCGCCCGACAACCCGAGGTAGTTGTAGTTCGCGAAGTTCACGACGCGCCGGCCGCCGATCAACGCGTGGCTGCCGGTGACACCCTCGTGCACCTGGAAGAACGGGCTCTCGATGTCCTGGGCGTCGAGCAGGTCGAGGCGTTGGCGCAGTGCCCGGTACTCGGGCCACTGACACACGTCGGTCACGCGATCGGGAACGACCTCACGTCGTTCGCGACGCTCGACGCCGGCCGCCGCGTCGGTCGCGGCGATTGGCGTCGAAGCGAGATGGCGCGCCAGCGCCCCGACGGTCGGCTGGCCCCACAGCTCGCCCAGCTCCACGTGCCGCCCGAAGCGCCCCTCGAGCGCGACGGCGAGGCGCGTTGCGGCGAGCGAGTCGAGGCCGATGTCCGCGAGGGCAGTCTCAGGGCGCAGCTGCGATGGTTCGACCTGCAGCTCGTCGCGGACCCACGCGCGCAGAAACTCCTCGACCGGCCCACTCTCCACACCATCTCCGTCGGCTGGCGCTCCGCGCCACCGTCCCACGACGTCGAGCGATCCGTCGAGGAAGGCGGTGCGACAGGCGCCACGCTGAATCTTGCCGCTCGAGGTGCGCGGCACCGTGTTCTGTCGCAGCAGCACGATCTCGGTCGGGACGACGCCGACGCTCGTGGCCAGCTCCGTGCGCACCGCGTGGAAGAGGGCGTCGTTGTCGTCGGACGAGTGATGGCGCGACACCTCGAGCGCGAGCACGAGCTGCTCACCACGATCGGCGCCGACGCAGAACGCCGCGGAGTAGCCGGGCCGCAGGTTGGCGTGGCTGCGCTCCGCCGCGAGCTCGATGTCGTGCGGATAGAAGTTGCGCCCCTGCAGGATGATGAGATCCTTCAACCGCCCGGTGACGAACAGGTGTCCGTCACGCAGCGAGCCGAGGTCGCCCGTACGGAGGTAGGTTGCGCCCGAGCCGTCGAAGCGCGCGCCGAACGTCGCGGCAGACTCCTGCGGACGTCCCCAATAGCCTCGCGCGACGCTCGGGCTCGAGATCCAGATCTCGCCGATCGCATCGTCGGCCACTGCTTCCAGCAGGTCGGGATCGACGATGCGCACGTCGTGCTCCAGTGCGGGCTCGCCGGATGCCGCGAGCAGCGTCGACTCCTCACTGGCCGCGGGCGCGACCAGTCGCCCCTCTTCCAACGCTCGCCGGCTCGCGACGGAGGTCGTCAGCGGCTGCTCGGCGGGCCCACCCGAAACGAACAGCGTGCTCTCCGCGAGCCCGTAGCACGGGAGAATGACGTTCGGTCGCAATCCACTGGCAGCGAATGCCGCCTCGAAGCGCGCGATCGTGTCGGCGCGCACCGGCTCGGCGCCGTTGAACGACGTGCGCCACGCCGACAGATCCAGCGACGCGCGCTCCGCCTCGGTCGTGCGGTCGACGCACAGCTCGTACGCGAAGTTCGGTGCGCCGCTCGTCGTCGCGCGGTAGCGCGCCATCGCCTCGAGCCAGCGCATCGGCCGCTGCAGGAAGGTGGCCGGCGCCATGAGCGCAGCGGGCAACCCTGCGTAGACTGGCTGCACGATGCCGCCGATCAGCCCCATGTCGTGGAACGGGGGCAGCCAGAACACGCCACTGTCTCCCGGCCGGTGCTCCGAGATGCGGTGGATGACGGACGAGTTGTGCAGCAGGTTGGCGTGCGTGAGCATCACACCGCGCGGATCGCCGGTCGATCCGGACGTGTACTGGAGCATCGCGAGATCGGACGACGCCGGGGCGAACGCGTTCGCGCGGTCGCTGTCACCGTGCAGCGACGAGACGTCGATCCAACGCACGTCACTCGGCGCGCTGCCCAGCGCGAGCCAACTCTCGAGACGAGCCGCGAGTGACGCGTGTACGAGCGCGACGCGCGCCTGCGAGTCCGCGATGATGCCGTGCACGCGCGGGTCGGCGCGACGCGGGTTGGGCGGATACGCAGGCACCGCGACCACGCCCGCGTACAGGCAACCGAAGAACGACGCCACGTACTCGAGCCCGGGCGGCACGAGCAGCACGACGCGATCACCCGGTGCCGCGTATTCGCCGAGTGCGGCCGCGATGGAGCGCGCGCGAGTGCGCAGCTCCTCGTACGTGAGCGCCCCGTCCTCGGCCCCGTCGCCGCTGAGGAAGCGGAAGACGACGTCGTGCGGGTGTCGGGCCGCGCGGTAATCCAGCAGTTCGACGAGCGTGGCGACTCCCGCGTCGCGCGCGTCGTCCTGCAGTAATTCGTTCTTGCTCACACCTGCGACTCCTCGGTTGGTACGGCGGCCCCCCCGCTGCCGGCCGGTCGTGGGCGCATCCACCGGGCCGCGAGGTACCAAAGGTACGTGTCGCGCACGCCGCGCTGCAGGGGAATCGCCGAAATCCAGTCGAGCTCGTCGTGCGCGCGCGATGGATCGCACAGCCACCAGCGCGGGCGGGCGAGTCGCGTCTTGTGCCGGTTGGCCAGGGTATGCCAGCCGGTGAGGGCGCTCACGACGTCGCCGGCATAGCCGGCCAGCGCGATGGCCGGCAGCGGCAGTTGGAGGCTCACGGCAGGTGTCAGCGACGCCGCGGCCGCCACCTCGTCGTAAAGCTCCTGCCAGCTCACCGAGTCGTCATTCGCCACGTTGTAGATGCGCCCGACCGCCTCAGGACGGTCGCCCGCGCGCAGCAGCGCGTCCACCAGATCCGCGACGTGCACGATGGAGAAGCGATTCTCCCGCGGCACCGCGTGAATCGTGATAGAACGCGCGGCGAGTCTGAAGGCTCGCAGGAAGTCGCGATCGCGTGGTCCATACACGGCGGCCGGCCGAACGATGGTCACCGGGAGTCGGCCGTCGTACCGCAGCGCGGCCTGCTCCGCTTCGAGCTTGCTCTGCCCATACCCCTCGATCGGCCGCGGTGGATCGTCCTCGCGCACGGGTCGATCGGGGGACGACGCCGGTCCCCCTGCTGCCTGTGTGGAGACGAGTACCACGCGCGGCGGTGCGTCGCCGCCGCGCGCTTCGGCGGCAGCGAGCAGGTTGGCCGTCGGCACGAGGTTGCCGCTCCGGAACTGGGCCAAAGTGCGACGTTTCGTGACCCCGGCGAGGTGGAAGAGATGCGTCACCCCTTCCCAGGCGGGCGACTCGCGAACGGACCGATCGTCCATGAGGTCCATCGTGCACCGCGTCACGCGCGGATCGGGCGCGCCGGCCGGTGCGCCGGCGCGCCCGACCACGCGCACGGTCGCCCCGCGCGTGAGCAGCGCGTCCACAAGGTGCGAGCCGATGAACCCCGACGAGCCCGTGACGAGGGCGATCATGAACGAGAGTGTGCGCGATGAGCCGACAAAGCTCGCAGCAAGGTGGAGGCCGACTCCGTCGCGCGCCATCCCGAAAACCTGACGAGATGCAGCCGTATCGTTAGACTTCCCCGGTACGCGGGCCCTTAGCTCAGGTGGTTAGAGCAGCGGACTCATAATCCGACGCGCGCTGGTTCGAATCCAGCAGGGCCCATCGTCTCACCGGTTTTCCCTCGCATGCCGACCGATCAGCTGCGCGTCGCCGTCACGGTGGATTTCGAGCCGGACTGCCCGCCCTACCTCAGCTCGACCTTCCGCGGCATCGAGCAGGGTGCGCCGCGCCTCCTCGACCTGTTCGCCGCTGAGGGCGTCCGCGCCACCTACTTCTCCACCAGCGAAGTCGCGGATCGGTACCCCGCCGCGCTGCACGCGCTGATCGACGCGAAGCACGAGCTGGGCTGCCACGGCGTCACCCACACCGCGTTCGACCGGATGGACGAGCGCACCGCGCGGTGGGAGATCGAGCACTCGGTGCACGTGCTGCGACAGTTTGCCCCGATCGAGTCCTTCCGCGCCCCCTACCTTCGCTTCCCCGAGCCCTTCGTCCGACTGCTCGAGGAGAGCGGATTCCGCATCGACTCGTCGCTGGCAAAGTACAAGCGCTCCTACCGCGCACCGCGCCTGCCGACCACCCTGCGCCGCATTCCCGCGTCGATGACGTCCTCCGTATTGCGGCTGCCCGCGGTCGTGCGCGACCCGTGGCTGGCTCGTCTGCGCGATCCGGTCGTGCTGTTCGTGCATCCGTGGGAGTTCGTCGATCTCAGGCGGGAGCGTCTGCGACTGGACTGCCGCTTCCGCACCGGCGAGATCGCCGTGCGCTGCCTGCGCGACGTGATCACGTCGTTCCGCGCTCGTGGTGCACGCTTCGTGACGATGAGCGAGCTCGCCGCGTGAGCGTGCCCGTGGCCGACGCGGCACACCTCGGCGGAGGGATCGGACGACCAGCGCGAGTCGGCCTCGTGCTCGCGCTCCTCGCGGCGTTCGTCCTCGCGCTGCGCGGGCTCGACCAGGCGCGTGCCCTGGAGGCCCTCGCGTCGGTGCGCGGAGCGTGGGTCGCCGCTGCGGCGGTCTGCTATCTGGCGATCCTCCCTCTCTGGGCGTGGCAGTGGCACCTCCTCGCGCCACCATCGCCTTCCCAGACGTTCTCCCGCATGCTGCGCGTCGTCACGACGACGTCCGGCGTTCTCAACACCACACCGCTGCTCGTCGGCGAGGCGACGGGAATCATGCTGCTCGTGACGCTGACGGGGCTGGAGCGGACAGCTGCCCTGTCGGTGCTCGCAATGGATCAGTTGCTCGTCGGCATCGCCAAGCTCGTCGTCCTGGCCATCGCGGCGCTGCTCGCTCCCCTTCCAGACTGGATGACGCGGGCTGCCCTCGGACTGATCCTCCTCGTTGCTGCGCTCGCCGCACTCCTGCTGTTCGCCGCCTCGCGCGGGATGTGGCACGGCCGCGCGGAACGCACGCCACGTGTCACGACGCCGAACCGCCTCCCCGCATCGATCCGTGATCGCCTGGCCCGTGCGCTGGACGCGCTCCCCGCCGCGCTGGCTCCGTTGCGTTCCGTGCGTCGCGGCGGCGGCGCGATGGCGCTCGCGCTGGTGAAGAAGGCGGTGGAGGTGTGCGCCATGCTGTGCATGCAGCGCGCGTTCGGTCTCGACCTTCCCGTCGGCGCAGCGATCCTCGCGCTCGGAATGCTCAACCTCTCGACGCTGCTGCCGATCGTGCCGGGCAACATCGGCGTCTACGAGGGCGCCGTCGTGCTCGCGTATTCCCGGTACGGTGTCTCGACCGAGCAGGCGGTTGGGTTGGCCGCGCTCCAGCACCTCTGCTATCTCGTCGCCCTCGCAGCGCCCGGCGTGCTCTGGGCGGGGGTCACGCGCTGGTCTCGTCCGGCCGACGTCACTCGACGCTAGCCGCGCTGTCGCGCCGCGTGCGCGTACATCGCCAGGTGCACCGCACGCACCTCGGACCAGTCGTACGGCGGCGCGATCGTCGCGTTGCGATGGCGTACGTATTCCCGGAACGGAGTGTCGAGCGCGAGGCGCGAGAGCTGTCGCGCGAGCTCGGTCTCGTCGCGCGCGAGGAGGCCCTCGACTCCCTGTCGAATGAAATCGCGTACACCGCTCGCCTGCATCGCGATCACGGGAAGTCCCGCGGCCCGCGCCTCGAGCGCCGCCAGGCCGAACGATTCACGTTCGCTCGGCAGCACGAAAGCATGTGCTCGGCCGTAGAGCGTTCGCAGCTCGCTCCGCGATAGTTGGCCCACCAGCTCCACGTGCCTGGCGACGCCCAGTTCAGTCGCGAGGCGGACCATCGCGTCCGCCTCCGGGCCCGCACCGGCGACGAGCAGGCGCATCGCCGGTGCGCCGGCGACGAACTGAACGGCACTCGCAAACGCTCGAATCAAGCGGAGGGGTCGCTTCTTCCGCGACAGACGCATCGCCGTCGCGAAGACGATCACGTCGTCGCTCGTCGGCGCGCTCGTACCGCGCCAGAAGGCGACGTCCACGCCGTTCGGCAGCACGCCGACACTCGCGTCAGGGATCCAGCGCGCCGCCTGCTCCGCGACCACGCTGCTCACCGCGGTGAGCACCACGCCGCGCGACGTCCAGCCGAACAGCGACTCGCTCGCGCCGAGGAAGAACGACGAGCGGTGCAGCATGGAGTGGAAGGTCAGCACCGACGGCAAGCCCGCTCGCCGCGCGGCAATCGCGCCCCCTATGGCAATCGGCGAGACGACACTCGCATGCGAATGCACGACGTCGAACCCTTCCCCGCGTACGAGGCGTTCCAGCTGTCGCAGGCCGCCCGGCGTGAAGGCGAATCCGGAGCCCGGCGCGAGCGGCGTGCGGATCCGGTAGACGGGAATGCCGTCGACGATCTCGTCGCCGCGCGTCGTCGTGACGATGCGGGCATCGATGTTCGCGGCACGCAACGCGAGGGCGAGGTCGCGCAGATGGAGCTCGATCCCGCCCTGGCGTGGGAGGAACCAGTCGCAGACGAGGGCGACGCGCACTAGAACAGCAGGTGGATCGCCAGCTCTGCTGCGGAATCCGTACGGCGGAAGCCCTGGAACTGGTAGTTCCGCGATCGCTCCGTGACGAAGCGAAAGGTGACGGCCGGGCCGGCGTCGCTCTGCACGATGACGAACGTTCCCAGGCGGTCGCGCAGCTCGTCGGCGGTGCGCGCCACCTTCCGCACGCCGAAGTCCGTCTGTGCGGCGTCCGAGTAGGACGCCACGTAGGTCGCGTTGCTGTAGATCGCGCTCCGTCCGTCGAACCCGAGCTGGAACGCCGCCATGGGCTGCCACGTCAGACGTGCGCCGAAGGCCTTGGCGTCGGGACCGAGCTCGTTCCCCAGCAAACGGCCGCGCGTCGTGATGCCATTCGTGAGTTGGGCGTGCGTGTACGTCTCGATCCCCATGTGCGTCGCCGTCAGCTTGAGCGACACGAGCGGCGAGATGAACCGCGGCACCGCGAGGCCGAACGCCTGGCTCCCGTTGCCCGTGAAGATCTGCTGCATGCGGTGCACGTCGAAATCGTCGATCAGGAGCTCGCCCGTCAGTATGACGCCGTACCGTCCGCCGAGGCGTAGCAACCCATCCACGCCCATCAATTTGTCCGACTCGGCGTCGAGCGTGCGCGTGGTGTCGGTGTAGTTGTGACGGCGGAAGATGTCGATGAACGGAAGGAAGTCGACGACGCGGTTGCTGAAGCTCGTCGCGGGAGCGCCCTCTCCTCCGAAGTGATTCATGAACGACGCCCCACACTCGAAGGTCCGATTCGGCGCGATGCTCACCTTGTACGCGAGCAGCTTCGAGTAGGATCGCACCTGGCTGGGCCCGAGATCTGCCACCACGATGACCCCCTTGGCCAGTCCCAGCGGACGAAGGAAGCCTGGGAGCGCGAACGGCTGGTCGCTCGACAGCGACACCTGATCCAATGCCGGCGCATCCTCGGCCAGAAAAAGCCCCCCGTCACTGAGCGGTTGAGCCCA
>DASVNI010000175.1:0-23402 GCA_036383935.1 Gemmatimonadaceae bacterium
GGATCGCGTCGGCGTACACGATCGGCTTGAACGTCGAGCCGGGCTGCCGCAGCGCCTGCGTGGCACGGTTGAACTTCGAGTCGTCGAAGTCGCGGCCGCCGACCATGGCGCGCACGGCGCCGGTGCGCGGATCCATCGCGACGAACGCACCCTGCAGATACGGCGAGTTGCCCGACGCTTCGTCGCCCGACCGCTCGGACGCGGTCGCCATGTACGCCTCGTACGAGCGGTACTTGTACGGACCGAACTTGCCGGCCTCGATGGCGCGGAGCTGGTTCTCCATCGCGCGCTCCGCCGCGGACTGCAGGTCGACGTCGAGCGTGGTGTACACCTTGAGGCCCTGTTCGTAGAGCCGCTGCCCGAACTGCGCCTGGAGCTGCTGACGGATCCACTCGATGTAGTACGGCGCGACGTCACCCGCCTCGGTGCGACGCGCGAGCTGGAGCGGATACGCCTTCGCGAGACTCGCTTCCTCGTCGCTGATCGCGCCCTGCTCGCGCATCAGCTCGATGACGGTGTTGCGGCGTTGGATGGCGCGCTCGGGCGCGCGACGCGGATTGTAGCGCTCGGGCGCCTTGGGGAGCCCGGCGAGCATCGCCGCCTCGGCGACGTTGAGATCGCGCGCCGACTTCCCGAAATAGCGCTGTGCCGCCGTCTCGACGCCGTATGAGCCGTTGCCGAGCGGGATCTGATTGAGATAGAGCTCGAGGATCTTGTCCTTCGAGTACTTCGCTTCGATGGCGCGCGCGACCTTCGCTTCCTTGAGCTTACGGGTCAGACCAGACAGGCCGCTGCGCTCGCGCCGGTTGATCACCTCGGGGAAGATCTGCCCCGCGAGCTGCATCGTGATGGTCGAGAAGCCCTCGGCGAAGCTGCGATGCTTGATGTCGGCGAGGATCGCGCCGGGGATGCGCTTCCAGTCGAGCCCCGAGTGCGAATAGAACCGCTTGTCCTCCGTCATCACGAAGGCATTGCGGACGAGCGGCGGGATCTGATCGATCTTCAGCAGCGTGCGACGCTCGAGCCCGAGCTCGGCGATGAAGCGTCCGTCGGCCGCGTACAGCTTCGACGTCTGGCGAGGCGTGTACTGATCGAGCAGCGCCACCGATGGGCACGCGCCGGCTCGGCAGACGAGCGCCCAGCTCGCGAAGCCAATACCGACGGCGAAGGCGGAGAGGAAGGCGAAGGCGACGGCAAGCCCGCGGAGGAGCTTCGGATGACGCCGACGAAAGTCCGTGATTCTTTGACCGAGCGAAAAGGCCATCGACCCTCGGTGAAGACCGGGTGTCCCGCGAGCAGACGCTGCGCTGGACCGACAGGAAGGTTAACGCCAGCGACGAGGACCCGCATCGACACCACGAGTCGCGATCGCCTGACAATCTGACACTCCAGCGCCTACTTTTGTGCCATGAAGACGAACGAAGTGCTCGACGAGCTTGGGTGGCGTGGGCTGGTGTACCAGCACACCGACGGGGTGCCGGCGGCGCTGGCCGAAGGGCCAGTTTCCGCCTACATCGGATTCGATCCCACAGGGAGCAGTCTGCACGTGGGAAGCCTCGTGCCGATCATGGTGCTCGTGCACCTGCAGCGTTTTGGGCATCGCCCGATCGCGCTCGTCGGCGGCGGAACGGGAATGATCGGCGACCCGAGCGGGAAGTCGGCCGAACGGAACCTGCTCACCGCCGAGCAGGTCGCGCTCAATGCGGACGGGATCCGCGGCCAGCTCGAGCGATTCCTCTCCTTCGAGGGGGTGAACGCGGCACGGATGCGCGACAACGGTGTGTGGCTGAACTCGCTGCATCTGGTGGACTTCCTGCGCGACGTGGGCAAGCACTTCACCGTCAACTACATGCTCCAGAAGGATTCGGTGCGCTCGCGGATGGATGCGGGCATCTCGTACACCGAGTTCTCGTACATGCTGCTCCAGGCGTACGACTTCATGGAGCTCCGGCGGCGTGACGGTGTGACGCTGCAGCTTGGCGGGAGCGACCAGTGGGGGAACATCACGGCCGGGATCGAGCTGATCCGCCGCGTGGACGGTGCGGAAGCGCACGCGTTGACGATGCCGCTCGTCACGACCTCGTCCGGGGCGAAGTTCGGCAAGACGGAAGCGGGCGCGGTGTGGCTCGACGCGACGCGCACCTCGCCCTACGCGTTCTATCAGTTCTGGCTCTCGACGGAAGATGCGGACGTGGGGCGCTACCTGCGCTACTACACGCTCCTGTCGCGTGACGAGATCGAAGCGCTCGACGCGCAGACGGCCACCGCGCCGGAGCAGCGCGCCGCGCAGCAGGCGCTCGCGCGCGACGTGACGCGTCGCGTGCACGGCGAGAAGGCACTCGACGCCGCGGAGCAAGTGTCCGGTTTCTTCTTCGGTGGGCTCGAGGCGGCGGCGCTGAGCGAGGCGGCGTTCGGCATCCTGCGTGCCGAAGCGCCATTCGCCGAAGTGACGCGCGACACGCTCATGAGCGACTCGGACCCGGCGCGGTTCGACGCGTTGAAGCTGCTCACCGCTTCGGGGCTCGCGGCGTCGAATGGCGCGGCGAAGCGGCTGCTCGAGCAGGGCGGCGTGTCGGTGAACAAGCGCAAGCTGGCGGCGGGCGACCGCCACGTGCACGCGACCGACGCGCTCCTTTCAGGCGGGCACGTCGTGGTCGGCAAGGGAAAGCGCGACTACGCGCTGCTTCGCGTGAAGGACTGAGCCGCCGGCTCCCAGCCGGCGGCATGCCAGTCGAGCAGGGCGTCGAGCTGCGCGACGTTGAACAGCAGGTTGGTGGCGTTGATCTCGCCGCGCACGTGACGCTCGAGCGCCCGCGCGACCGCGGCGCGATCGAACCAGCCGCTGCGCATCGCGGCGCCATCGCGGACGATGTCCTGCATGCCGTCGGCGAGCGGGCCGGCGAACCAGCGCCTCGCCGACGTCGGGAAGCCGAACTTCTGGCGGCGAAGCCGGACCGAGTCCGGGATGCGTCCGCTCATCGCCTCGCGCAGGACGCGCTTGTTCCATCCATCGAACATCTTCCAGTGGGCCGGCAGCGCCATCGCCTGCTCGACGAGGCGATGATCGAGGAAGGGGACGCGGCTCTCGACGCTGTGCGCCATCGAGTTGCGATCCTCGACGCGCAGGTAGTGCGGCAGGGGTAGCTGCCGCACCGCGCGCTCGAGGGCGATGCCGAGCGTCTGGCCCGCCGGCACCTCGATGGCGGGTTCGGCGAGCGCGAGGAACTCCGGCGCAAGGAACGGCACGCCACGCCCCTCCGCCATCCGGCGTGACGCGGTGAACTGGGGATAGCCGGAGACGTGCGACAGGAGGTGCGCGCGCACGAGTCGCGCGCAGCGCATGAGCATGTAGGTGCGACTCCTGCCTCGCACTTCCCCGGCGCTGTCCGCCTGCGCGAGCAGGGTGGGCAGGCGGCCGCGCAGCGCCTCGGTGACGAGCAGGTGGTCGAAGAAGTACTCGTAGCCGCCGATCGTCTCGTCGGCGCCCTGCCCCGAGAGCACGACGCGGATGCCATTCTCCGCCGCGAGCCGATAGAGCTCGAAGCCCATCAGCACGCTCGGCGAGTGCAGCGGCTCGTCGTGATACCAGATCGCTTCGCGCAGACGCGCCCAGAACGTGTCTGCCTCGAGCGCGCCGACGCGATGCATCGTCGCGCCGGTCCGCGCGATCGTGTCATCGAGCTGGTGCGACTCCTGGAAATCTTCCGACAGGTAGCAGAAGGCGTGGAGCGCCTGCCCCGCATTCGCGCCGCCCATCTGCGCCATCGTGCAGGCGATCGACACGGAGTCCATGCCGCCAGAGAGCATGACGCCCACGGGAAGGTCGGAGCGCATGTGCAGCTTCATCGCATCGTCGAACGCCGCGAGGAAGCGGGGCACGACGTCGGGGCGCTCGCGTTCCTCGTGGTGACTCGGCGCCCAGTAGCACTCGTCGACGCGGCTCCCATCGAAGCGCAGTGTGCACGAGTGACCGGGGAGGATCTGCTCCACGCCGTCGAGGTAGGTGTCGGCACCGTCGGGCACCTCCTCGGCGCGACCGTAGGCGAGGAACGATGCGAAGCGCGCCACGTTCAGCTTGCCGTTCCAGAGCCCGGAGCGACGGATCGCTTTGAGCTCGGAGGCGAACAGGACGCCGCGTGGATGCCGCACGACATAGAGCGGCTTGATGCCGAACCGGTCGCGCGCGACGAATATCGTGGACGTCCGTCGATCGATGATGCAGAAGGCGAACATCCCGACGAGCCGCTCGAGACAGCGAGGTCCCCACTGCGCGAAAGCGGCGAGCAGGACCTCCGTGTCGCCCGATGAGATGAAGCGATGCCCGAGCGCCTGCAGCTCGGCGCGCAGCTCGAGGTAGTTGTAGATCTCGCCGTTGAACACCATCGACAACGTGCCGTCGTGCGACGTCATCGGCTGGTGGCCGGCGGGCGACAGGTCGAGGATGGAAAGGCGGCGAAATCCGAGTGCTACGCGGCCGTCCATGAGGACACCGCGGTCATCCGGACCGCGGTGAGCGAGTGTGTCGATCAACGAGGTGACCCACTCGCTCGTCGGCGCCGACTGTTCACTCAGGGCGAGAAAGCCGACGAATCCGCACATGACTCAGCCTGTCGAGCGGCGGCGCACGGCGTCGGTCTCGAGGCGCTCGAGCTCGACGACGAGCCGTTCCGCCTGGCGTGCGCGGGAGAAGCGGCCATCCCATCCGACCGGTCGTGCCAAATCGCCGGCGCGGAAGCGCTTGTAGCAGGTCTCGATCGACTCGGCTGCGCCGGCCTCGTCGTCGAGATCGAGCACGATCGCGTCGGAGTTGGCCAGCACGTCGGCCGTGGCCGATTCCGCACCGACGAGCGCCAGCAGCCAGAGGGGGAAGGCGACGTACTCGAACACCTTCGCCGGAATCTGGGTGCGCGTCTCCCCCTGGAACGCGACGGCCATGCTGGACTCACGGAGGAGCTGGCGGGCCTCGTCCCGCGTGCCCGCCGGGCGCTCCTCGAACACTCCCGCGAGCCCTGCCTCGGCCGCGAGCTCGTCGAGCGACCGTCCCGCCACGCGCGTGGGCGCGCCCATGAAGACGACGCGGAGGTCATCGGGGCCGAGGGAGAGGCGCTCGCGCACGCGACCCGCGGCGCGCAGGAAGGGACGCGGATCGCGATCGAGATAAAGCGAGCCACAGTGCGCGATGCAGAACCGCGCCCGTTGCGGCAGCGTCGACGCGTCGATCGGATCGAGATCGCTGCCGTTCGGCATGCACAGGATGCGATCGCGGAGCGCGGGGAAGCGTCCCTGGAGCACACGCTGCGCCGCGATGGTGTTCGTGATGATCAGCGACGCGCGCTCGAGCGTGGGTCGCTCCGAGCGGCGGAGCTGCTGGTCGGGGAACCAGCGCTCGCCCACTGGGGTCGCCTCGCGTCCCCACGGATCGCGGAGGTCGATGACGTGCGGAATGTGACGCTGGCGCGCCAGTCGCGCGGCGGCGATGTGGACGTAGTGCGGAGGTCCCGATGAGACGACGATACGGTGCCGGTCCTCGGCGAGCGCCGTCGCCGCTGCCGCGAGCTCGTCGACGCCCTGCCGGGAGCGCGCGGCGTAGACCGCCGCGCTCAGCGCCTGGCGCACCTTGAGGCCCGACGTCCAGAGCGCCGGCCCCGGATCGCGCGTGCTCACGTTGTCCGTCGCGCGCGGAATACCGCGGAACTGCGCCCGCGCGCGCATCAACGTCGCATGCCACCAGGGAAGGCCGACGGCAATCGCCGCGACGCGAACGTCGGCGGGGAGCCTGGACAGGCGGCCCCAGTCGGGAGGCTCGGGCTGGGAGGGCTGCTCGATGATCGCATCGACACCCCAACCGGCGCGAACGAGCAGGGGCGTGAATCCTTCCCACCGCGCCGCGCCCACTTCGGTCCGGGGCGGATACGTCGTCGTGAGGAGGAGGATGCGACGCGACGATGGGCCGGCGCCGGTGACGCCGTCACGCTGCATCCAATGCGTTGGACCGGCAGGGTACTCCATCGCAGCGCCGTCGCTCACGATTGAATCAGTGCCTGGATGATTCGCTCGCCGGCGCACCCGTCCCAGCCCTCGGGACGCGGCGGATGCGCGGGACGACTCACTTCCTCGACGAGCGCCGGAAGCCTTGCGGGGTCACGTACCAGTCGGTTCGTGCCCTCGGTAATGGTAATCGGACGCTCGGTGTTCTCGCGCACGGTGAAGCATGGCACGCCAAGCGCGGTCGTCTCCTCCTGGATGCCCCCCGAATCGGTGATCACGGCATGGGCGCGGGCCATCACGTCGACCATGTCGTGATACGGGAGCGGCGCGAGCAGCTCGACGCCCGCGAGCGGGAGCCCGAGTGCCGAGATGCGGTGCGCGGTGCGCGGGTGCGACGGGAAGAGCACACGGCGCTGCCGGCCGATCGCGGACAGGGCATCGACGATGGCGCGAAGCCGTGCGTCGTCGTCGACGTTGGAGGGGCGATGCAGCGTCACGAGGACGTGCGAGCCGTCGGCGTCCAGCCGGCGCGCGGCGCCGGTTGCCGTGGCGCGCGGCAGCGCGTGGAGGAGCGAGTCGATCATCACGTTGCCGACGAAGACGATCTGCTCGGGGCGTGCGCCCTCGCGACGCAACGTCTCGTCGGCGTCGCGCGACGGGGTGAGCAGCAGATCCGCGAGGCGGTCGGCGACGATCCGGTTGATCTCTTCCGGCATCGCGCGGTCGCCACTGCGCAGGCCGGCCTCGACGTGGGCGATGCGGACGCCGAGCTTCGCGGCAACCAGCGCGGTCGCCATCGTGGAATTCACGTCGCCGTAGACGACCAGCCAGTCAGGGCGATGCCGGAGCAGCACGGGCTCGAACCGCTCCATGATGCGCGCCGTCTGGACGGCGTGCGTCCCCGATCCGACCTCGAGATTGTGGTCGGGGGGTGCGATCCCCAGGTCTTCGAAGAAGCTGGACGAGAGCAGCGCGTCGTAGTGCTGGCCCGTGTGGACGACGATCTGCTCCGCCCCAACACGACGGCCGGCACGCAGCACGGGCGCGAGCTTCGGAAAATTCGGTCGCGCTCCGACGACGTGGAGAAGTCTCAAAGGAAGAGAAGATACGAGCGGCGGAGCAACGCTGGTCTGCGCCCCAGGAAACGGATGAAGCTTGCAAAGCTACAGACGCGTGGCGGGGGCCGCACGGCACGGACGGCCCCCGATCAGCCTCCGCGCGCTGGACAGCGTGGCGAGGGGGGCGCCTTCGCGACCCACACGCGATAGCGATCGCCGCTCATCGGTGGACGCGGCGTGGTGTAGAGCACCTTGGATCGCGACGCGATCGCGCTCGAGACGTCCTGCGACGGCGACGAGAGTACCACGACCTCGCACTCGCGCGTGAGTAGCTGCGCCACAGTGCTGTCCGCAGCCCGCAATATGTCGCCAGTCTTCGCCAGACCACCTTGTACGACGTAGGTGCGTCGCTTCCCGACGAGCGGATAGAGCACGGGCCGATCGAGGAAGGCCGCGACCGCCTGCCCATCCGAGCGCCCGACATCGACGATCGTCGCGTCCGCCAGTCCGTGCGATCGGATGACATCGGCGACGTGACGCGCGTCGCCGAAGGTCCCGACGACATCACCGGCCGCGATCTCCACCGTCGCGACGACGGGGATCACGAGCGAGAGGGTCAGGAGGCGCGACCGGTCCGGCTCGAAGCGCGCGGACAGGCGCTGCAGGGCCGAAGGCCACCGGCTGGGCGCTCCACTCCACGCCAGCCAGGCGCTCAGGATCCACACGGCGAAGAGATAACCGTGATGGTGAGCGGCACCGGCATAGATGAAGGCGAAGAAGAACAGATAGCCCGCTGTGCCGACGACGAAGACGAGCAGCGCCACTCGCCGTCGCGACGCGATGATGCCCCCGAGCACGATCGCCGCGAGCGAGGCGACGAGCAGGGCGGCGAGCGCGCCCCTCGACTCCGGTACGAAGAGCCAGCGATTCCAGTGCACACCCGCACTGTCCGCGAACACGACGGGCGCGAGCGCTCTGAGCTCCGTCGTGGGGCTGGAAGCGATATCCCACTTCGAAACTCCGACCGCCGCCATCGGCGTGCCCTGGAACGCCGCATCGGCGGGTGGCTTCATCTGCGCCATCGCGACATAGAGCACGACGACCGCCACGACGAGAGCGGCAATCCCGCCGGTCAGCAACACGCGCCACGACGGCCGCGGCCGACCGTCGTCGGGCCACACCCAATCCACCACGAAGCCGAGCGCCAGCGTCAGCGCGAGGAGGAACCCCATGGGCGTCGTGTTGGCGAGCAGGATCAGAAAGAGCGTCGCCCACCATGGCCGGCGACGCGCCGCAGTCCACAGGATGCACGCGGCGAACGCGAACATGAGCCCCAGCCCATATGGTCGTACCACCACCGCGTACTCGTACGCCATCCAGTAGCCGAACACGAGGAGCACCTTCTGCAACCGCGTGAACGGCGCATACCGCAGCAAGAGCCACGCACCGAGTGTCGCGATGATCACGTGCAGCGTGGCAAACGCCCACCACGAGCGCGATATGTGGCCAAGCGCCTGCACCATCACGTGGAACAGCAGGGGATGGCCCTCGTACCGCGCATTGTGCACGAGCGCCCGGATCCCGTGGCTGTCGATCGCCAGCCGCCACGCCTGGGTCTCGTCCTTCCATGCTTCATGGAACGCGGAGACAAAGGAGATGAAGGCCGTGTACAGCGCGAGCACGGTCCACACGAACCGCGGCGACTCCTCGCGGCGGGTCGTGCTCTCGTCGGCGCCGCGCGTGTACGCGGTTCCCCCGTCGGCGGCGACGGGACGCAGGTCAGTGGTCATACGGTAAGGGACGAGAGTGGCATCATTCCTCGAGCGCGTCCAGGGCGACGCTGATCTCGTCGCTCGTCGTGTAGCAATGAGGGGAGAGACGTATGGTCCCTTCGCGGACGGAGTGAATCACGCGCGCGTCACGCAGCCTGGAAGCGGTGATGGACACGTCGCGCGGACGGATCGTGAGGATCCCCGCACGCCGACCCGCGGGGGTGACCACTTCGACACCGGCGCGCTCCGCCCCCGCCGCCAACTGCTCGACACGCGCGCCGACGTGGGCCGCCACGGCGTCGATCCCAATCTCCTGCAGAAGTCCGAGACTGGCCGCCATCCCGGCGAAATCCTGGAACGGAAGGGTGATCTGCTCGAACCGCCGCGCTCCGTCGCGCCAGGTGAGGTCGTAGTCGACGAGCGCGGAAAAGTCGTCCGATCCGCGCACGCCCATCCAGCTCACGGGCTGAGGGACGATGGCCTCGAGAATCTCGGGACGGACATAGGTGAAGCCACTCCCCCACGGCGAGAGCAGCCACTTCTGGCCGCCGCAGGCGACCATGTCTATGGGAAAGCGCTGCACGTCGAGCGGCAGCGCTCCGACCCCCTGCATCCCGTCCACGACGAGCCAGACGCCGCGCGCGCGGCACGCCGCGCCGATGCGCTCCAGGTCCGCGACGAACCCGGTGGCGAAGCCGACCCACGAGAGCGCGAGCAGCCGGACACTCGCTCCCTCTACCGCGGCCAGCACGCCCTCTTCGTCCAGAAGTCCGTCGCGCGCAGGAACGATCTTCAGGGTGAAGCCGCGCGCGCCAGACGCCGCCATCCACGGATACACGTTCGCCGGGAACTCGAGATCCGGGATCACGACGACGTCGCCTGGCCCGAGCGGCAGCCCCCACGCCGCGAGGTTGAGCCCCGCACCGGTGTTCACGGACAGCGCCACACTCCCCGGCTCCGCTCCGATGAGCGACGTGACCCGGGCACGCGCCTCATCGAGCGCGGCGAACTGCTCCTCGTGCGAGAGCCGGTGCGGCGCGGCGCGCTTGCGCGAGTACTCCTCCTGCGCGCGCAGCGTGCGCTCGGGGAGGGGACCAGTGCTCGCGGCGTTCAGGTAGATCGCTTCGCCGGCGGCGGCCCAGGGAAACTCCTCGCGCCGCAATCGATCGAGGTCGTACGCCACGCTCAGGTGCGCGCCGAAGGCGCTTCGATCGCGCCGGCCTTCGCGGCGTGACGCGGATCGAGTGCGTCGCGAAGTGCGTCGCCGAGCAGGTTGAAGCCGAGCACCGCCGCGCCGATCGCGATGCCGGGCGAGACCGACGTCCACGGCGCATGCCGCAGCTGATTGAGATCGCGGCCGTCGGCGATCATCGACCCCCAGCTTGGCGTCGGCGGCTGCACGCCAAGCCCGAGGAAGGAGAGCGACGCTTCGGCCATGATCGCCGCCGCGACACCGAGCGTCGCGGCGATGAGAATTGGCGCGACCACGTTCGGCAGCACGTGCTGCAGGATGATGCGCGTGTCGCGCGCGCCGAGCGCCTTGGAGGCGTGCACGTACTCGAGCTGCCGTACGACGAGGACCTGCCCTCGGACCAATCGCGCCATCGCCGCCCAGCCCACCACGCCGATGGTGAAGAACACGACGATGAGCGACGGCTGCAGCGCGGCGGCCATGGCGATGAGCAGCAGCAGCGTCGGAAAGGCGAGCGTGACGTCGGCGAGGCGCATCACCAGCTCATCGATCCAACCGCCCTTGTAGCCCGCGATGAGACCGAGCGTGAGACCGAGCGTGAGCGCGATTGCCTGCGAGATGATCCCCGCCGAGAGCGAGATGCGCGAGCCATAGACGAGCCGCGCCCAGACGTCGCGCCCCTGGATGTCGGTGCCGAGCCAGTGCTGGCGCGACGGCCCCTGCAGCTGGTTCACGAGATCGATCGCGAGCGGATCGCCGTGCGACACGAGGGGCGCGAGCACGGCGAGCAGCACGATCAGCACGACGACGGCGATCCCGAACCAGGCGCGCGGATCGTGGCGGAGCGCGCGCTTGACGCGTTCGTTCATTTCGACGGATCCCCCAGCTCGGGCGGCGTGCCCGGCCGCTGATGCTTCCAGCGCCGGTGATGCCAGAAGTATTGCTCGGGCGCGCGCCGAACCCAACGCTCGAGCGTGCTCGTGTACGAGGCGACGATGCGGTCCACGTCGGCATCGAGCGTGCCGGTCTGCTCCACCGGCACCTCCTCGAAGTGGATCACGAACTTCCCACTCGGCTGGCGCAGCGCGCAAGCGAACAGCAGCGGGGCTCGCAGCCGGAGCGCGAACACGGCGGGACCGCGCGGAGTCTTCGCGTATCGGCCGAAGAAGGGCACCCATGTCGACGCGAGACCGACGGCACCCTGGTCGATGAGGAACGCCACCGAGTGCTGCTCGCGCAGCGCCCGCGGGACCCGACGCACGGCATCGGCGTCGTGGATCACCGTCATCCCGATGCGCCGGCGCGTCTCGGTGAGGTAGTGATCGAACAGCGGATTCTCCATGCGCCGCGCGACCGCCTCGAGCGGCACGCCGCGCGCCGCCACATACGACCCGCCCAGCTCCCAATTACCGAGATGGCCGGTGACGATCATGAACCCGCGCCCCTGCGCGAGCGCTCGCTCCACGAGCTCCCAGCCGGTGACCTCCTCGACGAGCGAGAGCACCTGCTCGCGCGAGTAGGTCGGCAGCAGCGCGGTCTCGATCGTGGTGCGGCCAAGGCTCGCGTACGACGCACGCGCGATGCGCGCGACCTCGCGCTCGTCGAGTCCGGGGAACGCCGCAGCGACCTGACGCTCCACGACAGCGCGCCTGATTCCGAGCGGCTTGTAGCCGAGCATACCGATCCGCTCGCCGATCGCCCCCGCCCGCTCGAAGCTCAGGCGGCGGAGCGCTGCCGCCGAGCCGCGTATCCCGTAGTACTGCGCGTAGTGCGAGAGGGTGGCGCCGCTCACCGCGTTGCCCAGGAGGCCCGGTCACCAGCGGCGTTGGCCGCGGCGGCGAAGCCTTCGATCATCGCCTGCTCCTTGAAGTCGCGCTCGGCCCGCGTACGGCCGGCGCGGCCCATCGTCTCGCGCTGGTCGTTGTGGGCGAGGAACGATGCCACCGTCGCCGCGGTGTCGCTCGGATCGGCGGGGGGCAGCAACACGCCCGCGATCCCGTCCGGCACGAACTGTCCGACGAGTGAGGAACGCTCGGCGACGATCGGCACGCGCGCCGCCATGAAGTCGAGGCAGGCGAAGCCGGCGTCGTCGCCGTCAGCAGCGACCCAGCCCACGTCGGCCGCCGCCAGGACGAGCGGGAGGTCGTCGCGCTCACCGAGGAAATGAACGAGCGAGCTCACGCCGAGCGCGGCGGCGTGCATGTGCACGTCCTCCTCGTCCGCACCCGGGCCGACGAGGGCGAGACGCAGATCCGGATGCCGTCCGGCGAGCAGCGCGAGGGTGCGCAACGCGGTACCCGAGCGCACACCCGCCGTACCTGCAGTCGTGACGCACACGACGAGCTGAGTCTCCATCTCGATGCCCAGGCTCGTGCGCGCGGCGGCGCGAAGCCCGTCGACGCGGGTGACGTCCACGCCCAGCGGCGCGATGAACTCGTTCGACGCCCCCTTCGTGCGCGCCCGGTCCGCCTCGGTGGAGAAGAGCAGCCGCGCCGACGCCATCCTCGAGCCGAGCTTCGCCGCCCGACCGGACGTGGCTGCGTGGCCGACCGGGATGCGGCGGATCACCGCGCCACGCTCGGCCATGCGCATCGCGGAGCTGGCGATGAGCTGTTCGCGCTCCGTGTGGAGGAAGACGACCTCGACGAAGCGCTCGCGGAGCACCTTGCGGAGTCGCCAGGCGTCGCCGGCGACGGAGCCGCCCGGCGGGAGCGTCACGACCTCGATCCCCTCGCGCGCGAAGCTCTGCTCGACCGGTGTGTCGGCGCAGCAGGCCACGGTCACCGGCTCACCCTGCGCGGCCAGTCCACGCGCCGCGATGGCGAACGCGCGGGCCGAGCCAGTCCATCTGTTCGCCGTGTAGTAGAAGAGTGCGCGCAAGGTCAGTGCGCTCCGGCGACGATCGGTCCCGGAGTATCACTCGCGTCGCTGGTGTCGTCGCGGCGCAGCTGCGCCGCATGCAACCGGTGGTACACGCCGCGCATCGCGAGCAGCTCCGCGTGCGTGCCGCGCTCGATGATCTCGCCGCGCTCGAGCACGAGGATCTGGTCGGCATGCACCACGGTCGAGAGACGGTGCGCGATCACGAACACCGTGCGCCCCTCGAGCAGGCGGTCGATCGCTTCCTGGACCAGGCGCTCTGATTCCGTGTCGAGCGCGGACGTCGCTTCATCGAGGATGAGAATCGGCGGGTCGGTGAGAAGCGCCCGCGCGATCGCCAACCGCTGGCGCTGGCCGCCGGAGAGCCGCGTCCCGCGCTCGCCGAGCACGGTCGCATAGCCGTCGGGAAGCTCGCTGATGAAGCCGTGCGCATTCGCGGCGCGGGCCGCTGCCTCGATCTGCGCGTCGGTGAACCGATCGCCCGCACCGTAGGCGATGTTGCTTCGTACCGTGTCGTTGAACAGCACCGTATCCTGACTCACGATTCCCGTCAGCCCGCGCAGCGAAGCAAGGGCGATCTCACGCGTATCCACTCCATCCAGACGAATGACGCCGCTGGACGGCTCATAGAAGCGCGGAATGAGGTCCACGAGCGTGCTCTTCCCTGCCCCGCTCGCACCGACGAGCGCCACCACCTCGCCGCGGCGGGCGGTGAAGCTCACATCCCGCAGGACGGGCTCGTCGTCGTAGGCGAAGCTCACGCGCTCGAAGGCAATCATCTCGCGCAGTCCGTCGACCGTGCGCGTGCCGTGATCGAGCTGCATCTCGGTCGGCTGGTCCAGCACCTCGAACAGCCGCTCCGCCGAGGCGAACGACTGCTGCGCCGTGGTCGGCGCCTGCGACAGCTGCTTCAGCGGCGGCAGGAGGCGCATCACCATGATCATGAAGGTGATGAGCGTGGCGCTGTCCATCGCGCCGGGCCCGCCAAGCAGCACCTCGCGGGCCCCGATCCAGAGGATCATCATCGCCACCGAAACACCGATCAGCTCCGTCATCGGCTGCGACAGCGCCGCAATGCGCGTGATCCGCACCATGCCGGACGAATAGCGGTTGCTCGCCTGCGTGAAGCGCACGTCCTCGTACGACTCGCCGCGGAACGACTTCACGAGCCGCACGCCGCTCACCGCCTCCTGGAGCACGCTCGTGATCTCGCCGTAGTCGCCGCGCAGGCGCCGATGCCCCTTCCGCAGCTTGCGCAGCACGGGCTGTAGCGCCAGGGTGAGCAGCGGCGCGATCACCAGCGCCACGAAGGTGAGCTTCACCGAATAGCTGAGCAGGATGACGATCGTCCCGACGATCTGCGCGATGTTCTGCAGCGTGCGCGTCACCAGCTCGGTGATCAGCGCCTTCGTCTGCTCGGTATCCGAGAGGACGCGCGAGATGATCTGCCCCGTCTTCGTGCGCTGGAAATACCGGAGCGGCAGCCGCTGCAGGTGCTTGAACACGCTGTCGCGCAGGTCGCGCGTCACGTTCTCCTGCAGCGACGCGCCGAGCTGACCGGCGAGCCAGACGAACACGTTCTTGATGGCGATGATGGCGATGATCGCGATCATCATCGTCTCCACCGAGCCCAGTCGGTCGGCGGGATTCAGGAAGGCACCGACGAGCCGCTCGTGCGCGTTGGTGATCCAGCCCGGCGACGCCTTCGGGATCAGCTGCTGCTCGCCGAACAGTGCGTTCAGGAAGAGCGGGAGCAGCGTGAAGGAGAACACGTCGAGCGCCGCCGCGATGACGTTCGACGCGACGGTGCCGACCATTCGCCAGGCGTGCGGTCGCAGAAAGCCGAGGAGGCGCCGATACATGGCTACCGTTTCGGCGTGAGCAGCGACACGGGGAGGATGCACTCCTCCGGCGTCACGCCACCGTGCAGGAACGAACCGCGATAGCGGCTCTGATATTCCCGCAGCTTGGTCGGATAAACGAAGAAGCTGTCCCCCGTCGCGAGCAGCGTGTGCGCGCCCATGCCGCGGCGCGGCAGCTTGAGCGCATCCTCGTTCCGGAACAGCAGCGCGAGATCCGGATCCTCGGCGCGCAGATCCTCGCCGAACTTGTAGCGGAGGTTCTGCGTGGCGTCGCGCTTGGCGAACACCGTCGCCGGCGTGTGGCAGTGAATGGAGCCGTGATCGCTCGTGATGAGCACCTTCACCTTCCGGCGCGCCGCTTCCTGGAGCACGCTGAACAATGCCGAGCGCTTGAACCACTGCAGCGTGAGCTGCCGCAGGGCGATCTCGTCCCGCGCCACTTCATAGAGGATGGCCGACTCCGAGCGCCCGTGCGTCAGGAGATCGACGAAGTTGAACACGAACGCGCTGATGCCTTCGGGGGCGATCGCGTTGGCCAGCCGCCGCTCCAGCTCGTCCGCCTCGTACGACGAAGAGATCTTGTCGTACTTCACCGGCACCTTGTGCTCGAGCTCGACCAGCTGCGCCTCGAGCAGCTCGCGCTCGTGCGCGTTGAGCGTCTCGTCCTCGCGCTCCCCCCACCAGTCGGGGAAGCGAGCCGCGATCTCGTTCGGGAAGAGACCACTGAACAGGGCGTTGCGAGCGTACGGCGTCGCCGTCGGCAGGATGCCGAAGTAGTGCGTCGTCTCGATGTCGAACAGGGGCGAGATCACCGGCTCGAGCACCTTCCACTGGTCGAGGCGGAGGCAGTCGATGACGACGAACGCCGCGGCGCGCTCCTGCTTCACGATCGGCAGGAGGAACTCGCCGACGATGTCGATCGAGAGCGCGGGCCGCTCCCCCTCGAGGTTCTCCAGCCAGGCGGGGTACTGCGTCGCCATGAACTGCGCGAACTCGCGCCGGAGGTCCGGGAAGAGCCCGAGCAGCGACTCGTGCAGCCCCATCTCGTTCGCCGCCGTGAGATCCAGGTCCCACTGCACCAGCTCGAGGTAGCGGTCGATCCACCCGCGCCAGTCGAGATCCCGCAGCGACTCGTTCTGCATGGCGCGGAACCGATCCACGAACGCGCGGGCGATGGCCTGCTGCCGGATCCGCGGCCCCTCGAGCATGCGGGCCACGAGCGCGTAGACCTGCCGAGGCGTCACCGGCTTCACGAGGTAGCCGGCGATGTCGCTGCCGAGCGCCTCCGTGAGCGTGGAGTCCTCCTCGCTCTTGGTCACCATCACGATGCGCAGATTGGAGTCGATCTCGCGGAGCTCGGAGAGCGACTCGAGACCACGCGTGCCCGGCATCTGCTCGTCGAGGAGGACGAGATCAAACGGACGACGTCGCACCAGTTCGGCGGCGTCATCGGCGTTGGTTGCGGTTTCGACCTCGAAGCCCTTGTCACGCAAGAACATGCGATGAGGCTCGAGCAGTTCCGCCTCGTCGTCGACCCAGAGGACGGCCTTGGCCTGCTGCGGCATTGTTCAAAGTAGCCGCGCACTACGGGCCGGAGCAACGCAGCATGACTTCGGACGCGCGTCTGACGATTGCTCCTCCCTGCGGCGCTTCGCACCTCCGGTCGGAGTTCCGCAAGTCTGGCAGCAGTGCGCTTCGCCGATCAGATTGTCGCGTGCCCGTGACGTTGCCGCCCTACGCGCTCAGCGCGCCCGTTTTCCGCTTCCGACACCTCGCCGCCCTCGCCGGCCGCGCGCCAATCGGCGGCGCGCGCGAGGTCGCACTGGCCTGCTTCGTCGCGGCGCGCCTCGTGTCCGACTGCTGCGACCCCGCGCTCGAGCTCGACGAACCGGCGCTCGCGGCGCGCTGCGCCGGCGCAAAGGGATGGCTCGGCACCATCGCCATCCCGTCGCCGGTCCGGACGCCCGTCGCGAAGCTCGCCGAGGCATCCGCAACGGCGAGCCCCGCGGCGATGGCCCCCCTCGTCAGCTCGCTCGCCAACGCGGCGGAGTCGTTTCTCGACGCTGCGTCGCGGTCGGAGCTCGACGTCCTCGCGGCGAGACTCGCCTCCATGGCACCGCTGACGCCCGTGAGCCACGCACAACTCGTCGCATCGCACTGAACTGCTTCGCCGCTCGCCCGTCATCCCGAGCGAGCGCAGCGAGTCGAGGGATCTGCACCTAGCAGTTCTCCCGGAAAGCAGTGCGCTGGGTCACCCCGGCCGTAGGGTTTTTCCTTGCTCCGCCGCTTCGCCGAACCGTATCTTGGACGATGCCGCGTGGCTCTGACATATCGCCGCTCTCCCTCCTCCTCGGCCGCGTAGACGCGGTCGCGGATGGCGCGACGCCGACCGACACCGTTCCTACCGGCTTCCCGAGCCTCGACAAGCTGCTCGGCGGGGGACTCCGGCGCGGAGACCTCGTCGTCCTCGGCGGCGACGTGGGAAGCGGGAAGAGTGCGCTCGCCCTGGCAGTCACGCTCCGCGTGTCCCAGCAGAAGCGGTCTGCCGTCTTCTACTCCGGCGAGATGAACGTCGAGCGCATCCTCGAGCGCGTCCTGGCGATCGAGGGGCGGACCCGGGTGGACGATCTGCGCCGCGGCACGCTCGACGAGGCGACGCGCGCGAACGTCGGCGCGGCGGCCATCCGGCTCCGCGACGAGCTGCCCATCATCGAGCGCGTCCCGGCCGGCGGAGTCGGGGCGATCGCCGAGGAGATCTCGTCGCTGCGGACCGTCGAGCTGGTGGTCGTGGACGGTCTGGATGCGCTGCTCCCCGGACTTCGCGAGACCGAGGAGGAGGAGGGCGCCGCAATCCGAGCGCTCAAACGTCTCGCGCTCGACGCCCGCACCGCCGTCCTCGTGACCTCGCCGCTGCCCCACTTCGCCCCGCGCAACGATCCTCGCCCTACCGTGGACGACTTCGGCGCTCGTGGCGCGGTGAAGGAGCGCGCCGACGTGGTGCTCGGCCTCTTTCGCGAGGGGATGTACGACGGCGCCCGCGGCATCGAGGGGGCCACCGAGCTGCTGGTGCGAAAAAACCGCAACGGCGGCACGGGGTATGTGGACCTCTATTTCTACGAGCAGTGGATGCGCTTCGAGGACATGCTCGATCCGGATCGCTAGGCTGGTAGCAGGAGGAGTCCCGACATGCGACGTGCCACGTTGGCTGTGTTTCTCTTCGCCCTGTCGGCTGGCGCCTGCATGTCCAGCGGCTCGGGCCGCTCGATCACGGCGCGCACCAGGCGCGAGCTCACCGACGACGCGAAGCGAGCGATCAGGCAGGAGCGCGCGCTCGGCGCGGTCGCCGGCTCACCCAACACCGTCGCGGTCCTTCCGCTTCGGTTCAGCGGGAGCGACAGCTCGCTCCGCCCCCTCGAGCGCGGCTTTGCGGAGCTGCTCACGACCGATCTGTCTCGCTCGTCGAAGCTGACCGTCGTCGAGCGCGCCCGCATCCAGACGCTGCTCGACGAGCTGGCGCTCCAGCAGAGTGGCCGGACCGACGCATCGACCAACGTCCGCGCCGGACGACTGCTCCGCGCCGGTCGCGTCGTGCAGGGGTCGATCCTGCAGGTCGGCGGGTCGCAGCTTCGTGTCGACGCCGCCGTGCTCGACGTCCCGACCACCGAGGTGCGCGGCACGACGCACGGCGAGGACGGGCTGGACCAGCTATTCGACCTCGAGAAGCGCATCGCGCTCGGGCTGTTCGACCAGCTCGGCGTCACCCTCACCGTCGCCGAGCGCAATGCGATCGAGCAGCGGCCGACGCGCTCCCTCGCCGCGTTCCTTGCCTACAGTCGTGGACTGACGGCGGAAGACGAGGGACGATTCGACGACGCGAGCCGGTTCTATCGCGACGCGATCCGCATCGACCCCGGATTCGGTCCGGCGCTCGAGCGCAGCCGCGACGCGATCCTCATCACCGGCGCCCGCCGGCCGGCACGCGCCGATGCAGCACGCGACGCGGCGGACGATCTCAACCCGTCGTCGGCCAACGCGGCTACCGCGCCGGGAAGGAGCGGCGAGCACGGTCCACCGCAGAAGGATGCTGCCTCCGCCGCGACCGATACCGACAAGCCCGGGAGATCCGGGCGCACGAAGGTCAGCATCAAGGGGCCGAAGCCGCGATGATCCCGGCAGTGCGTCGGCTCGGGCGAGTGGCGGTCGCCTCGCTCGCGGTGTTCGCCTTCGCCTCGACCGCAGCCGCACAGTCGATCCTCGACGCCGAGTACCGTCTCGCGCCGCAGTGGACCCAGTATCAGATCCACGCCCCCGCCGATCTGACGATCTCCGAGCTCGCGATCCCGCTGTACGCGTCCTTCCCCGTGGGCTCTCGGGCGAGCTTCGACGTCGGGACCGCATACGCTCGCGCGCACGTGAGCTCCGCCGCCGAGCAGAGCGACATCGCCGGCCTCACCGATGTCCAGCTCCGCGGGCAGTACACCCTCGGCACCGACTTCGTCGTGCTCACGGGAGGGATCAACCTGCCGACGGGAAACGCGTCGGTCTCCCTCGATCAGCTCGCGGCGGCCAGCCTGATCGGCAGCGACTTCCTCGCCTTTCCCGTGTCGAACATGGGCACCGGTTTGGCCATCACCGGCGGCGCGGCACTGGCCTACCCGCTCGGCATCTGGAACGTCGGTGCGGGGGCGTCGGTGCGCCGCTCACGCGCGTACGATCCCTTCGACGTGCCCGGCGAGAGCTTCCACTATCAACCGGGCAACGAAGTGCGCCTGCGGCTCGGCGTCGATCGTCCCGTCGCGGAAGGCCGGCTCGCGCTCGGCGCGACCTACGCCGCCTTCGGCCGCGACAACGCCGGAGGCTCTGCCTACAACACGGGCGACCGCGTCATCGCTCTGGGTGAGCTGACCGGCCGCCTCGGCGAGCAGGACTACACCGTCGCCGCCTACAACGTGTTCCGCGCGCCGGGCAACTATGCGTCGGGCGATCGCGCCGGCCGCGAGAACATCGCCAACCTCTTTCTCTCGCTCGGCGTCCACGCGCTCGGCACCGTATTCGAGCCGAGCGTCGAGCTGCGCCACTGGCTGCAGAACGTCTATGAGGTAGGCGACGCCACCGGCCCCGCACGCTCGCAGAGCAGCCGGCTCGCGACGATCGGCCTGCGCGCGCGAATCGAGGCGGGGGGCTTGGAGCTGTTTCCGAGCGGCGCATACACCACCCTCGGCCGGCTGGCCATGACCGACGACGCCGGGCTCCCCGTCCAGGCCGCGCTGAGCGGCTTCCACCTCGGGCTCGTGGTCCGCGCGTCGCACTGACGTTGCGGAATGCAGGATTGGGGTCAGACCCCGGCCGTTCCCACATCCCCTCATCCCCGCATCCCCTCATCGCCGCATATATTTTCCGAACCGGCGTCAGCGGACGACCGTTGAACACCCGACGACGAGTGACGTATGGCTGGCCACAGTAAATGGAAGCAGATCAAGCACTACAAGGCGGCAACCGACGCCAAGCGTGGTGCGCTCTTCACCAAGCTGATTCGTGAGATCACGATGGCCGCCAAGATGGGTGGCGGCGATCCGGCGGGGAACGCGCGGCTGCGTGTGGCGATCGAGGCAGGCAAAGCCAAGTCGCTCCCGAAGGAGAACATCGATCGCGCGATCAAGAAGGGCACCGGCGAGCTCGCCGGTGAAGACATCCAGGAAGTCACGTACGAGGGCTACGGACCGGCCGGCGTCGCACTGATCATCGAAGCGATGACCGACAACCCGACCCGCACCGTCGCTGACATCCGCCACAAGATGTCGCGTGGAGGCGGGAACCTCGGCACGCCCGGCTCGGTCGGGTTCATGTTCGAGAAGAAGGGCCAGCTCGAGCTCGACGCCAACGAGCATCCCGACGAGGACGCCACGCTCGAGGCCGCGTTGGAGGCCGGTGCGGAGGACTTCCGTCGCGACGACGAGGTGTACGTCGTCACCACCGACCCGACGTCGTTCCACACAGTGAAGACCGCGCTCGAAGCGCGCGGCCTCGTTCCCACCGAATCCGAGCTGGCGATGGTGCCGAAGAGCACCGTCCCCGTCACCGGCGAGAACGTCGCGCAACTGCTCAAGCTGATCGAGGCGCTCGAGGATCTCGACGACGTGCAGAAGGTCTGGGGCAACTTCGAGATCGACGACGCGGAGATCGCGAAGCTCGAGAGCTGAACGGCACAACCTTCACGCAGGCGGTTCCCCTGCTCGTACTCGGCATCGATCCGGGCACGGCCAACACCGGTTACGGCGTCGTGCGCGGCGGCGGACCCGGCGTTCCCGTGCTCGTCGAGTGCGGCGTGATCCGCACGCGAGCGCGCGATCCGCTGCCGGCACGCCTGCGTGAGATTTTCGAGGGCGTGCAGGAGCTCATCGAGCGGCATCACCCCGACGCACTCTCGGTCGAAGACGTCTTCTACGCCCGCAACGTGCGGACGACCGTCGTGCTCGGCCACGCGCGTGGCGTGATCCTGCTCGCCGCCGAGCTGGCGGGAATTCCCGTCAACGAGATGGCGCCGGCCGAGATCAAGAAGGCAGTCGTCGGCACGGGAGGCGCCACCAAAGAGCAGGTGCAGTTCATGCTCACGCGGCTGCTCCGCCTCAAGAGCGTGCCGCAGCCGTCCGATGCCGCCGACGGCGTTGCCGCGGCGCTGGCTTGTGTCATGGGTGCCAACCTCCCCCGCATCGACGGCGGTGGGCGCGTGCGCGAACCTTCGCGGCCACGCCTCGCTGCGTCGCGACTCTCACCCCCGCCGAGCACGCGCCGGTCATGATCGTCCAGGTTGTCGGAACGCTGATCGCCAAGGAGCTGGATCGAATCGAGATCCTCACCGACGGCGGCGTCGCCTACGAGCTCGCGGTGCCGCTCAATGCATACGAGGCGCTGCCGAAGGTGGGCGAGCGGTGCTCGGTGCACACGTATCTCGTGGTGAAGGAGGACGGCTGGCAGCTATTCGGCTTCACCACGCCGTACGAACGGCGCGTCTTCCAGAAGGTGCTCGGCGCGAAGGGAGTGGGGCCGGCGCTCGCGCTCGGGCTCCTGTCATCGCTCACCGCCGATCGGCTCGTGCGCGCGATTCGCGAGAAGGACGTCGCGACACTCCAGAGCGTGCCGCGCGTCGGCCGGAAGAAGGCGGAGCAGCTCATCCTCGATCTGGCCGACAAGCTCGACGAGCTGCAGAGCTCCGGAGCGCCTTCGGGAGTCGGACGCGCGGGCGGCGCCGGAGCCGATGACGCGATCAGGGCGCTCGTGTCGCTCGGCTACACCACCGCCGACGCGGAGAAGGCCGTGCGCGGAGTGCTCGACGGCGGCGCGAAGGGAATGTCGGCGCCCGAGCTCATTCGCGCGGCACTCGCGCGAATTGGCGGGCGGTAAGGAAGACACACCGAACCATTCCGCGTTTCCCGGCCTCCATGAGGTGAAACGCCGAGAGATCCGACGTTTGACAGGCTGGCCAGTCGCGTCCATCTCTCAAGCGCTGAACCCACCACATTCCTCCGGCGCTGCCGGAAGGAGGTCGGTATGTCGCTGAAGATGGGCGTCGCACTCCTCATCCTGGCGGCGCTGCCGCTCGGAGCACAGGAGCAGGCAGGAACGGCGAAGGCAGCATCCGTGGCGAAGAGGACGAACCCGGCGACGGGGACCGCTGCGGCGAAGATCGCGAGCGCAATGAGCGCCGCGCCGAGCAGGATCGCGTCGGGTGCGACGATCGCGGAGATCGGCGCTGACGGAAAGGTCGTGGTTCTGCGACCCGGCACGAACGGGTTCACCTGCTTTCCCGATGACCCCAACACGCCGAAGTCCGATCCCATCTGCGCGGACAAGATGTGGTCGCAGTGGTACGACGCGTGGATGGCGAAGAAGCCGCCGATGATCAAGCAGGTGGGGATCGCATACATGCTGCAGGGTGCCTCGGACGCCAGCAACACCGATCCCTTCGCCACGAAGCCGGCAGCGGGCGCTGAGTGGGTCAACACGCCGGCACACACGATGGTGATCGTGCCCGATCCGAAACAGCTCGATTCCTATCCGAGCGATCCGAAGAGCGGCGGACCTTTCGTGATGTTCAAGGGCACGCCGTACGCGCACCTGATGGTGCCGACGCACTAGACCTGAAAGCGAACGGTAGCGTTTCGACCACATGGGCGGCTCGCGATGCGGGCCGCCCATTGCCTTGCGATGTCCCGACCGGCGACGATACTTCGCACGTCTGCTCGGCCACACGATTTCTCGCTGGGAGCTACGCACTGATGCTCGCTGCACGCCGCACCTCCACGTTCACCGAATCGGTCATCCGCGAGATGACCCGCATCGCCAACCAGCACGAGGCGGTCAATCTCGCACAGGGATTTCCCGACTTCCCGATGCCCGAGCCGATGAAGGACGCGGCGTGCGCGGCGATCCACGGCAACATCAACCAGTACGCCGTCACGTGGGGCAGCTCGGCGCTGCGCATCGCGATCGCCGAGAAATACAGGCGATTGTACGGCATGGAAGTGGATCACGACCGCGAGGTCACGGTGACCTGCGGTGCGACGGAGGCGATGGCGTCGGTGTTCCTCGCCCTGCTCGATCCGGGAGACGAGGTGATCGTCTTCGAGCCCTTCTACGAGAACTACGGTCC
>DASVNI010000176.1:0-3586 GCA_036383935.1 Gemmatimonadaceae bacterium
GCACCCGTCGCCGCATCGAGCGCGACGACACCTCCGGTCGTTGGGTTCGTGAAGTGTCGCAAGGTGACGACGATGAGACCTCCGTCGATGACCGGAGAGTACACCGCCGTGTTGTTGTCTGACGCCAGTTCGGTCGTCCAGTGCTGGCGCTCTGGAATTGGCTATCTCGCATCCCACTCCGTCACGTCAGTACTGCAAGTCCCGCACGTCGAACAACCGCTGCGGCTCGCCACCGAGGATGCGCCGCAGGACGGAGTTCAGCGTGTCCTTGTCGTTGTCGAATCCACCGTGACTCTCGCTCCGGCTCGTGCTCGCCTTCCCTGCCCCCGCACCGGCAACCACGAGCCGCGGCAGCCCGCCCGTCTTTCCGGCGAACATCGCGGCGACGTCGGCGTCGGCGATCTTCGCGCCCCCACCCGCGCCCTGGCTGACGAATCGCTGCATGCCGAGCAGCGGCGTCTCCCGCCGTCCCTCGAACGCGTTGCTCACGAGGTAGAGGAGCGACTTGCCGTACGGGCCGACGGTGTCGTCGCGCTCGCCCACGTCGCTCAGGATGTACATCGTCGGCATGGGACAGCTCTTGTTGACGATGTGCGGGTAGACGAGCGACTTGAACTCGTCCACCCGAATCGCCGGCGCCATGAATTGCACAGACGCGAGTCGCATCTTCGCCGCCAGCAGCAGCGGGAGCAGGTGCGCCGCGAAGATGCTCCCCGCACTGTGCGCCACGACGTGCAGCTCCCACCCACTCGCGTCCGCCGCCTTGAGCGCTTCCTGGACATGCCGCGCGAGCACCTGCATGGCTCCATCGTGCTTCGGGCGCTCCGACGCGAGCGCGGCGTTCTGCTTCATCTCACCCCACAGCGCCCCACCGAGCTTCGCCGTCGTCAGTTCGATCGTGCGATCGCGCGCCTCGAGCAGTCCGTCGCGCATCCTCGAGAGCCAATCCGCCGCGGCACCGGAGCGGCCATCCTGCGGTTTGACGATGTCCTCCAGTATGCCCTGGATCGATTCCATCGCGCCCGTCTCCCACATCACGAGCAACGGATAGATCTCGTTGGTCAGGAGCACGTCGCGGAACGCCACGACCCGCCGCGCGACGCTGCCTTCGTCATTCAAGCCGCCATGCAGATACAGCATGACTCGACGCTTGGCCCAACCAGCCGTCGCTCGCGGGATCGAGTCCTTCAGCAGCCGCTCGATGTCCCCTTCGGTGGTGAAGTAGTCACCGGTGTCGGACAGGCAGCCGTTGTTCCCGACGTCGATCACGTAGGGACGGATCTCGCTCAGCGGGACCGCGGTGGCTGCGCGCTGCCGTCCCTGCGTCGTGTCCGCCTTGTCCTTGCCCTCGCTCCAGATGTCGACGTCGACGGGCACCCCGAGCTGGGCCGCCCAGACATCCGTGGCGTGCAGCAGGAAGTCCTCGTACGGGAGGATGGCGAAGCCCTCGTTGCCCCAGTCCGTTCCCCACGAGTTCTGGATGATGAATCCCTCCCGCGTGTATCCGACGAGCGCGATGGCATGTCCATCATCCGCTCGTCCGCTGCGCGCGATCAATGGGATCCGGCGGTCGTGGACGATCCCCTCCACCGAGTAGTGCACGTCGACGAAATCCGGGCCAGGCGTGTCCCAGCCTTCGTGCACCATCAGAGTGCAGTAGAGGATCCCCACTTCGGCCAGCGCCGCGTGCATGTCGCGCACGTTGCGGTGGTCGATCCGGTAAAACGCACCGCCGGGTGTCGCGCGCGCGAGATCGGCGATCGTGACGGACCGTCCTTCGCTCTCCACCGTCTGGAGCAGACGATCCGACTTGAGGTCGCTCGTCTTCCAGAGGTCGAGACTGCACACGCCATGGCGCACCCATCCCTTCATCGCGCCACGCGCGCTCGACCCTTCGTAGTTCTCTCCCGGCCACTCGTCGTAGTGCCGCGCGAGCCGGTACAGCATGTACGGACTGACGTGGCTCGCCATGCGCCGCGCGTTCAACAGGAACTGGATCACGGCGGCGAGCGCGAACCCCGTGCACGCCCCCTCCTGTCCCTGATCGAGGATGAACGGCACCAGATCGCAGTTCACGACCTGGCTGGGGAGCGCCGTGAGCCGCGGCTGATAGAACCAGTCCCGGATGTCGACGCGATCCGGCACCGCATCCAGTGTCTTGTTGAGACGCTTTGCCGCGTCGACCTTACGCTCGGCGGGTCGGCGCTCCGACGCATCCGGACGCGTCGTCTTCGGATACGACGGGTCGGGGGTGTATGAGCTCCCCTTCACTGCTTGCTTCGCCATCGACCGCGCTATCTTCGTGGTGCCACGCACTGCTGTTCGCTTCGCGGACTTTTTACCGGACCGGCTCGTCGCTGAACGCTTGGCGCGCGACGAACGCTTGCTGCCGCTGCGGGTGGGAGACATGGGAGTGGCCGAGGAGGAGGTGGATCAGAGCGACGGCGCTCTCCAGCACGAACGGCGCTCGAAGCTGTCCCCCCAGCCTCACCTCGGCAAGTGACCCTCTCCTGGCGCGACAAACGCGCCGTGTAGATCACTGATTCCCAGTCAACGCGAGCCGCTCGAACACGGCGCGCAGCTCGGCGACGATCTGCTCGTAGAGCGCGTGTGACTCCGCCGAGACGATGCTCTTCGGCACGCCCGGATCGAAGCCGCGTGCCGCGACCCCCGCCGCGACGTTCAGCGGAAAGGTCAGCTGATCGAGGATCCGCCCGACCTCCTGCATTCCATCAGCCACCGGGCTGGCATCGTCCGACTCGCGTCGCCGATAGACGCGATCCAGCTCGACCATCAGCTCGGGCACGATGTTCACCAGCCCGCCGATGCAGCCGGCCGCGCCGAGCGCGAACGCCTCCGGCAGCCGTGCATCGGAGCCCGACATGACGGCGAACCGCTTCTCGCGCCCGAGCGCGATCAGCTCGAGGTGATACTCGAACTGCGCACCGCTCTGCTTGACGGCAACCATCGGCGCTCGCTCGGCGAACGCCACGATGGTTTCCGGCTCGATCCGCTTCCCCGCCAGCTCGGGGAAGTTGTAAAGCATCACCGGCAGTCCAACCGCGTCGGCGACATGGAGGAAGTACGCGAGCATGTCCGCCTGCGACACCGGATAGAACATCGGCGGCATCAGCGCGACCGCGGGCAGGCCGAGCTCCTTCGCGTGCAGCCCGAGCTCGATCGCCGTGCGCGGCCGGATGTCGCTGATGTTGGCGAACACCTTCAGCGGCGCCGCCAGCTCGGCGATCGTCGTGAGCACCGCTCGGCGCTCGTTCACGGTGAAGAAGGGAAACTCCCCCGTGCTGCCGAGTGCGAGCAGGCCGTTGATGCCGGCGCGTCGCTCGAAGTCGATGTGCGCGGCGAGGGCCGCGCGGTCGACGCGGCCCTTGGCGTCGGTGGGGATCCCTTGCGCGGAGTAGATCCCGCTCGGTGCGACTGAAGTCGTCATCCGTCTAATCTCGACGCGACCGCGACGTTACGGCAGCTCAGCCGACGTCGAGACGCGCGTGTAGTGGTCGGTTCTCGTCCCGCTGTCGGTGGCCATCGTGCGCTGCAGCTCACCGGATTGAATCAGCAGCGAGTCTCT
>DASVNI010000177.1:0-9042 GCA_036383935.1 Gemmatimonadaceae bacterium
ACCGTGGCGCAAAAGGCGTGAAAGCGCTCCCGTCCGCTTCTCGATCCACGCGTACCAACTCGCTGACGATCGACGACCCTCGAGCGAGCGGGGCAACCTGCCCCGAGCCTCGCGACTCCGGCGAGAACTTTCGCCCCGCGCGCTGGGGGTGGCGGGCGGAACTGTGACCGTCCGCAGCGCGTCGAAGTCCGAGTCGCTGATGAGTGCACTCCGGCTCACCCGATCGAGCGCTCTGGCGCTGCTGGCACTGTTCGCCGCCGCGCCCAGAATGAGCGTCGCGCAAGGCGCTCTGCACGTCCTGCGCTTTCAGCCCGATAGCGCCGCCTCCCCGATCGCGCCCGTCGTCATCTCGTTCGACCGGCCGGTCGCGCCCAATCTCGACGAATCAGTAGACCCAACGCGGCTGCTGACGATCTCGCCCGCGCCGCGCCATCACGTGTACTGGCGCGACCCGAGCACGCTCGTGGCGGAGTTCAGCTCGCCCTGGGGTGCGGGATCGACGTACGAGGTCAGGCTCGACCCGTCGCTGCGCTCCGCGGACGGTCTGCCGCTGAACCGGGTCGCCGCTTGGCGAGTGCGCGTGCAATACCCGCGCGTGCTCGCTGTCGTACCGGCAGACGCGAAGTACCTCGATCAGGGTGTCACCGATCCACACGCCCATCTGTTCGTCGTGTACTCGGACTCGGTGGACGCGAACGCATTGAAGGGCAGAGTGTGGTACGTGCCGAACCGCGACTGCGCTTCGCGCGATTCGGTCCCGTTGGCGGTCCTGTCCACGCGGCGGCTCGCGTCCACCGATCCGCATCAGCTGACTTTCGCCGGCGGATACGATCGCGACCAGCGCCTCGACTCGCTGCGCCGCGTCGTAGAGCTGCGGTCGCCGGTTCTCGCGCCCCGCGGTTGTGTCGGGGAGCTTCGCTCGCCGATGCCGGGAAGCACTGAAGTGCGACGCGACGAAGTCAGAATCATTCCAGCGTTCAGCTTCGTGACGATCACGACGCGCTCCGTGGAGGGCGTTGTCGCCGAATGTGCGGGCGCGCGATGCGAGGCGGGGCCGGTCTCACTCGGCTTTTCCCAGCGGGTCTCGCTCTCCGATCTGGAAGCGCACCTCCGCATCAATGGCCGCGCGCCACATCTTGCGGCTGTCGCATACGGAAGCGGCTGGCAGCTTCCAGACACGCTACACGCAGGAGAGCATCTCCACATCACGGTCGACGGCTCGCTGACGAGCCAGTTCGGCGACCGGCTCGTCGCTCCGGTGGACACGTCGATCACCGGGAGACGCTCGAAGCCGGCGCTGGGGTATGCCAAGGGGCAGGTCGCCCTGCCGCGCGGTTCGCCCGTGCTTCTCCGCGTACGCTACGCCAGTACCGAGTCGGTGCGGATCGTGATCGCCCGCGTTGCCGATTCGGCACGGGGACACGCACTGTCGTACATCTCGCGGGAATGGGAGGACGTGCTCTGGTCGAAGCTCGCCGCAGACTCCATGCAGCGCGTCGTCGCCGTGCGCGCGGATTCGCTGCGTGAGCAGGTGCTCGACATTCCCGTGAGCTGGTTGCCGGAGAGCTGGCGCGCGGATCCGCTCTTCCTCGTCCGCGCGGAGCCGATCAAGGCCGTCCGCACCCCAGCGCCCACGCGGCGCACACGCGATGGCGTCGCGCACATCGCCCCGGTGGTCGTCTACGCTGAAGGCGAGCGCGCCGAGCCGCGGTTCGCCGTCGTGCAGCGCTCGGATCTCGCCGCTCATTCCCTGCTGCGTGATGACGCCCTCGACGTCTGGGTGACGCGACGCTCGACTGGCGCGCCGGTGCTCGGAGCGCGGGTCGTCGTCTACGGCCCCGGGCGCAGCTCACTCGGCGCCGCAACGACTGACGGAATGGGCATCGCACGCATCCGCGAGCTGTCAGGCCCGGACGACCTGCCGTCGCTCGAGGCGCGCTACGCCGACGTCACGCTTGCGGGGGACCGCGTGCTCCTCGCGCTTCCGATCGATGCGGTTCGACGATCGGAGGAAGGCCGCGCGCCGGCCGATCGCCAGGATCTCGTGACGCCACCCGCGCGGATGGGTGTGATGCATGGTGTCGCGTTCAGCGATCGCGGCATCTACCGGCCCGGGGAGCGAGTGTACGTGAAGGGAATGGCCCGACTGCGCTTCCCCGACGCGCGCATCGTTGTCCCCCAGGGTGACTCGGCGCGCTGGACGCTCAGCTACGAGCACGAGAACAGTCAGGAGACGATCGCCACGCGCGTCGGCCGCCTGACCGAGTTCGGTACGCGGAGCGACAGCTTCGACCTGCCGGCGACGGCGCGCGTGGGGTGGTATCGCGCATCGTTGGCGCTTCGCGCGCCAGGGGGCTGGCGGAGCGTCGCGAATGCGCAGTTCGGCATCGCCGAGTATCGCGTGCCGGAGTTCGCCGTGCGCGCCACGGCGGATACCGTGACGCCGCTCTATGCGGGCGACAGCGCAACGTTCCACGTGCATGCCGACTATCTGTTCGGTCCACCGATGACCGGTGCCACGGTCACCGCGGCGGCACACGTCGAAGACAGTTGGGGCGCGATACCCCAGCTTCCCGCCCTCCGTGGCTACCGCGTGGGGCGCTGGAACTGGTTCGACGATGCATCAAAGCAGGAGCAGGATCCGCAGCCGCTTCCGGCAACGCTCGGCGCCGATGGGTCGCTCGCGCTGCGCGTGCCAATCCGTCGGCGAATCATGCGGCCCGCCACGCTCTCCGTCTCGGTGGACGTGGTGGATGCGAATCGACAGCGGCTGGCTGCCTACGCCAGCGTTCCTGTTCGCGCCACCGACGCGTACGTCGGGATACGCACCGATCCCGATCGATGGGAATGGACGGCGCGCCAGCCCGTGCCGCTGCAGCTCACCACGGTGAATGCCGACGGGACCATTCGCGCCGGCGCCAGCGTGAAGCTCGTCGCTCTGCGGGAGAGCTGGAGCGAAGGGCGATGGCAGCGCGACACCGTGTGGCGGGATTCGGTCGTGTCACGTGCGGAGCCCGTGCGGGCGTCGTTCGTGCCCAGTGTGATGGGTTGGTACGAGATCGTCGCATCGGTGCGCGACGATCGTGGACGCGTCGCCGAGAGCGGGACGTACCTGATTGTCGGGGGGAATGCCGACGGGCGCGGCGCGCGACCGGCTTTCTCGCTGCGCCTCGACCGACGCGACGCCTCCGCCGGTGATACGCTGAACGCCATCATCGAAGCGCCGGAGGAGCTCAACGCATGGCTGCGGCTCAGCCAGGAAGGGAGCACCATCTGGGAGCAGCTGACGACGTTGAAGCGCGGCACGACGGCGATTCGCGTCGCCGTGCCGCCACTGGCCGTCCGCTTCGTCGAGCTCCAGCTGATGGCCGTGCGTGCCGTGCGTCCGGACACGACGGCCGCCTCGGTGCCGGCCGTCCCCTACTTCCTCTCCGAGAACCAGATCATCTGGGTTACGGACTCGGCACGCGCGCTCCGCGTTCGGCTCGCAGCGGATCGCCGGCGGTATCAGCCTCGTGATACGGTGCGCGTCGCGTTGGACGTCTCCAATCGGACAGGCCGCGGGCTCCGCAGCGAGATCGCGCTGTGGGCGGTGGATGAAGGGGTCGTTTCGCTCACGGGATATCGCACGCCGGAGATGCTCACCGAGCTTCTGGGCGGACACTGGCGGCCCTGGTGGATCTGGACCTCCTCTACCCTGCTCGGAACGCTGTCGCTCACTCCCCCGGCCCTGGCCCCGAGCTCCTTCTCCTTCTGGTCGAGTCGTCGTTCCGTCAGCGGCGCAACCGCCGCGTTGACGGAGATGGTATCGGTCGGTATCGCTCCGGCGCGGCAGCTCGCGCTCCGCCAACGATTCGCCACGACGCCCTTCTTCGCCGGTTCGGTCGTGACCGATTCGAGTGGGCATGCCGCGACGTCGTTCGTGCTCCCCGACAACGTCACGACCTATCGACTGTTCGCCGTCGCCGTCGACGACGAGCTGCGCGCGGGATCGGCCGACACGACGATCGTCAGCACGCGTCCGCTCATCGTGCGCGCCGCGATGCCACGGGTCGTCCGCGCAGGCGACTCGCTCTACGCCGGTGCCGTCCTGACGCGAGAAGGCGAGGGGCACACTCCCGTCGAGCTGCGTGTGAGCGCCGAAGGCATTCGCGTCGTCGGCGAGTCCGTCGCACGTGACACGCTCGTCGATGCACGTGCTCGCGAGCGGCGGTTCGCGATGCGTGTGCTGGGCGGGGACTCGGTGAGCGTCACCTTCGATGCTGCGTCCGCGTCGGACCGTGATGCGGTGCTGGCGCGACTCCCGGTCAGCTCGGCCGGTCGTCCACGCGCGTACGTCGCGATGGGGAGCATGCGCTCCACGGGAGCGGTGGAGCTCGACCTTCCCGAAGGGATCGACGTGACGCGCTCCCGGCTGGTGCTCCGCTCTGGTCTCACGCCGGCCCCACTCCTCCGCGAGCTGGATGCGCGGCTCCGCGTCTATCCCTATGCGTGCAGCGAGCAGCTCTCGAGCATGGGCCGCGCCCTGTTGGCGCGTGTGCGTCTGGAGCGCTCGCTCGGCGACACGACGCTCGCTCCGGACGATCGCCGCCGACTGGAGCTCGTCACGCATGAGCTGCTCGATCGCCAGCGGCATGACGGTGGCTTCGGCTACTGGAGCGCGTCGCACTGGACGACGCCCTGGCTGACGTCCTACGCGCTCGACGTGCTGGTCGGTGCGCGCGAGGTCGGGATCGCCGTTCCGCAGGGCGCGCTCGACAAGGCCCGGAAGTACCTCGGCGACGACTCGGTGATGGTGGAGTACACGCGCCGGAACTGGCTCGCGGGGGCCGACACCATCTACTGGCCGCACGAGGCGCTGCACGCCGCTCGGATGTTGCGCCGGCTCGGGCATCCGGACGTCGGGCTCGAGGCGAAGGTCTGGGCGCTTCGCGCGAAGCTGGACTTCGAGGATCGTCTCACCCTCGCGCTCCTCCAGAGTGATATCGGAAACGCTCCCGCGGCGCGCCAGCTCGTCGACCTCGCCTGGCGGTCGACCCGCGTCGAGGGTCGGCGAGTCGTCATCGAGGATTCGGTGGTCCGACGGCGATGGCTGTTCCGCTCCGTGACGGGGGCGACGGTCGCTCTTCTCCGCGCCACGACGGTCGTGCAGCCCGATCACCCTCTGCTCGGCGCGCTACTCGAGTCCGTGCTGCAAAGTGCGCGGAGCGACGCTGTGGCACGATGGAACACGATCGATCAGGCGGCGGTGGCCGACGCGATCGCCGCGGTCGTGGCGCCTCTCGGTCTGCGAGAAGGGCGACGGCTCACCGTGACGGATCCGCATGGGGCCAAGCGCACCCTCGAGATCGCTCCACGGGGCGAGGATTCGCTGAGTCTCCCGCTCGCCAGCTATGTCGTCTCAAATGGCGGGCGTCGATCGATCCGCGCGGAGCTCGGCTCGTCGTCGATGACGGCGCCGACCTACTACGCCATGACACTGTACGAGGTCCCGCTCGCGAGGCCGGTCACCGCTGATCAGGAGGGCATCTCGGTCGAGCGGTGGTACGAGAGCTATCTCGACGGGAAGCCGGTCCTGGAGGTCAAGGAAGGCGACCTGGTGCGTGTCCGGCTGCGCATCACCGTGCCGCGCGATCGGGAGTTCGTCGTGATCGACGACGCGCTTCCCGCCGGGCTCGAGGCGGTGGACCAGACGCTCCGGACGACCGGCTCACTCCCGCCATATGAAGGCGCCGCGCGGCTCGAGGGTGATGCGCGCGAAGGACCGGTCGCACAACGGTGGCTCTATGGAAGCTGGGACGCGGGCTGGTGGACGCCGTGGGAGCACAAGGAGATCCGCGACGACCGGGTGCTCTACTTCGCCCGGCAGCTCTGGCGGGGAAGCTATCAGGCGTCATACGTAGCCCGGGCGACGACGGCGGGTGTCTTCGTGCGTCCCCCGGTCCAGGCGGAGGAGATGTACAACCCGGCGGTGCGTGGCCGGAGCGATGGCGGGCTCTTCACCGTCCGTTCGGTTTCGTTGCCTCTTCCTCGATGAGGCGTTTCTACCCTTGACGCCCGCTCCTGCCGGCATATACTGAACTGACCATGCAACACCAGAGCGTCCTCCTCCTTAGCAGCGCCCTCGGCCGAATTATTATTATCGGTCGCGGGATTTCGTGCATGGGAGGACGTACCGAGTAACGCGGCGCTACAGTCGCGAACGGCCCCTCCCGGCACACGGCGAGGGGCCTTTTTCGTACTGACCGCTCGCCTGCTTCGGACAAGGATCGCTCGCCGCTCTCCCGCGCGGCTCGGGGACCCCGCCTCGCCCCACTTTCACCACCGTTGCAGCCATGTTCGCCTTCTCTCCAGACCGCCAGAATCTGCACACGCACCAGGCCGGTGATGGCACTCGCCGTCTCCGGACGGGAGTGATGCAGCCGAGCGTCCAGCCGAGCACACCGGCGTCCGCTCCGACGTTTCCCGCCACGGCGCCCCTCGAGCCGTCGCATGAGCGAGCTTACCCCCAAGCGGACGGCGAACCGTGAGCCCTGACGCCAATCGAGTACGTACGCCGGGCGACGACGCCGATCGCGTCCGCGTCTTTGACACCTCGCTGCGCGACGGAGAACAGGCGCCCGGCTGCACCATGAACCTGGAGGAGAAGCTCCAGGTGGCTCACCAGCTCGCCCGAATGGGGGTGGACGTGATCGAGGCGGGTTATCCCGCCGCCTCGCCCGGTGATGCGGAGTCGGTCAAGGTGGTGGCCGAGGAGGTAGGGGGCGGCCACGGCCCGACGATCTGCGGGCTCGCCCGGGCAACCGAGCACGACGTGCGGACCTGCGCCGCCTCGGTGGCGCCCGCGTCGCGGAGCCGGATCCACATCTTCCTCGCGACCTCGGACATCCATCTGCAGCACAAGCTGCGCTGCTCGCGCGAAGAGGTGATCGCGCGCGGCCAGATGGCGGTGTCGCTCGCCAAGGGGCTCGTCCACGAGGTGGAGTTCTCACCGGAAGACGCGGCCCGCACCGATCCGGAATATCTGCTGGATGTGCTCGCCGCCGTCGTCGAGGCCGGTGCCACGACGCTGAACATCCCCGATACCGTCGGCTTCACGACGCCCTGGGAGTACGAGAACACGATCCGCCGCGTCGTCGCGCTGGCCGCGAAGCATCCCGGCGTCGTCGTCTCGACCCACTGTCATGACGACCTCGGCCTCGCCGTGGCGAACACGCTGGCGGGCATCCGCGCCGGCGCGCGCCAGGTAGAGGTGACGCTGAACGGCATCGGCGAGCGCGCGGGGAACGCATCGCTCGAGGAAGTGGTGATGGCGCTGCACACGCGCCCCGAGCTGTTCGCCGGCGCGCACACGCGCATCGACACGACGCAGCTGACGCGCGCGTCGCGGCTGCTGCAGCAGTGCACGGGCACCTTCGTGGCGCCCAACAAGGCCATCGTGGGAGCCAATGCTTTCTCCCATGAAGCCGGGATCCATCAGGACGGCGTCCTCAAGCATCGCGCGACGTACGAGATCATGACGCCGGAGTCCGTCGGGGCGGACGGCAGCATGCTCGTGCTGGGCAAGCACTCGGGGCGCCACGCGCTCCGGGAGCGGCTCAAGGAGCTGGGGCACGAGCTCGACGACGAGCGCTTCCTCGAGGTGTTCGCGCGGTTCAAGGAGCTGTGCGACCGGAAGAAGTTCGTCGACGACCGTGACATCGCGGCGCTGGCGACGACGGCGCACGACCACGCGCCGGCGCGCTGGACGATGGTGCAGATGCAGGTGCAGTCGGGGACGCAGCTCATCCCCACGGCGACGGTGCGGCTGCGCGCCGCCGACGGGACGACGAAGGTGGGATCGGGGACGGGAGACGGTCCGGTGGACGCATGCTGCCGGGCGATCGATGCAGTGGTCGGCGAGGCCGGCGAGCTGCAGGGATTCACCACGCGCTCCGTGTCCGAAGGGACCGGCGCGCTCGCGGAGGTAACGGTACGAGTGAACGATCTCTATTCGGGCCGCGCGTTCGTCGGCCGCGGGACCCATGTGGATGTGGTCGAGGCGTCCGGCGAGGCGTATCTCGACGCGGTGAATCGCATCTTCGGCGCGCGTGACGCCGAGGAAGCCGCAGCGCTCGCGCGCGGTGAGACCAACGAGTTCGTGAAGCGTGCGAGGGCCACGGCATGAGCGGCGCACGCACCCTGTTCGACAAGCTCTGGGAGCGGCATCTCGTCCGCCCGCAGACCGACGCGACCCCCGCGGTCCTCTACATCGATCTCCATCTCGTGCACGAGGTGACGTCGGCCCAGGCGTTCACCGAGCTGCGGAACCGCGGCCTCAAGGTGCACGCGCCGCAGCGCACGATCGCGACGATGGATCACTCCACGCCGACGACGCCGGGCGGCTTCAAGGCGATGCCAGTGCTCGACCAGAGCGCGCAGTCGCGCAAGGCGCAGCTCGACCAGCTCGCGAAGAACTGCGAGGAGTTCGGCATCCCGCTGCTCGCGCTGGGCGACAAGCGGCAGGGGATCGTGCACGTCATCGGCCCCGAGCTCGGGCTCACGCAGCCGGGGATGACGGTCGTGTGCGGCGACAGCCACACGAGCACGCACGGCGCGTTCGGCGCGCTCGCGTTCGGGATCGGCACGTCGCAGGTGGCGCACGTGCTCGCGTCGCAGTGTCTGCTGCAGACGCGTCCCAAGACGCTCGAGGTGCGCGTCGACGGGACGCTGCGCCCGGGCGTCTCGGCGAAGGACGTCATCCTCGCTGTGTGCACACGGCTGGGTGTGGGTGGGGCTACCGGCCACGTGATCGAGTACACGGGCTCCGTCATCCGCGCGCTCTCGATGGAAGAGCGCATGACGGTGTGCAACATGTCGATCGAGGCTGGTGCGCGCGCTGGCATGATCGCGCCGGACGAGACGACGTTCGAGTACCTGAAGGGCCGCCCGCACGCGCCGAAGGGCGCCGAGTGGGACGCGGCGGTGGCCGACTGGACGACGCTGCGCACCGACGAGGGCGCGACGTACGATCAGACGATCGTCATCGAGGGCAGCGCGCTC
>DASVNI010000178.1:0-2605 GCA_036383935.1 Gemmatimonadaceae bacterium
CGCGACATTCATCGCACCGCCGCGCAACGTCACTTCGCCTACCAGCACGAGGGCGTCACTGAGACCATCGCGCTCTTCCCCTGCCCCCTCACCATGCGGCAGGACCAGCTCGGATACACGCACTACGTGTCGCAGATCGTCCACAACGCCATCAAGCGTCTTCCCGATCTGTACTTCGAGGTCCCCGAGGTGCGCGACGTCCTGCGCGTGAGCGACGTCGAGGAAGAATGGCTGCGCGAGTGCTGGACGCCTGCGCACCGCGAGGCGAACCCGGTCTTCGGCCGCTTCGACGCCGTCGTCGACTACACCTCGGCCATGTGGAAGGACACGATCAAGTTCATGGAGCCGAACCTGATCGGCGTCGGCGGGCTGCACATCGCGCCGACCGCGATCGCCGTCCTCGCCGATCTCGCCGTGCCCGCGCTGCTCCGCCAGGACCCCGGGCTGCGGCTCCAGCGCCCCGACGACATCCGCGCGCTCCTCCTGCAGGACCTGCTGGACCATCTCGACGTAATCGATCGTCCCAACGGGACGATCGTTCTGGTGGACCCCAAGTTCGCCGCCGAGGGCCCCGACGAGCAGGACGCGCTCGCGCACTGGTACGGCGAGCACTCCGGCATCGCCGTGCTCCACGCCGACCCGAGCGAGCTGCGCCAGCGCGGCGACGAGGTCTACTACGGCGACACCCGCGTCGATCTCGTCTATCGCGACGGAAGCGTGCTCGATCTCATCGGCTATGAGCAGGAGGGTGTCGACGTGACGCCGATGCGCACGCTGCTGCGCCAGAACCGCGTCGTCTCGTCGATCACCGCGGAGCTCGACCAGAAGAGCATCTTCGAGCTGTTCACCGACCCCGCGCTCGCCGAGCGGCTGTTCACCGTCGAGGAGCGCCAGGTGATGCGGCGACACGTGCTGTGGACGCGACTCGTCGCCGAACGCCGCACGACATCGGTGTTCGGCGATCAGATAGACCTTCTGGAGCACGCGCGCACCGAGCGCGAGTCGCTCGTCCTCAAGCCCAACCGCTCGTATGGCGGCGAGGGCGTGATGGTCGGCCATTCCGTCGAGCAGGGCGAGTGGGAGCGCGCCCTCAACCGCGCGCTCGCGGAGCCCAACGGCTGGGTGCTCCAGCAGGCGGCACCGATCCCGGTGAAGAGCTTCCACGTGCTCGACGACGCGGGCGCGCTCCACGTCGAGCCGTTCTACGTCGTGATGGGCTTCGCGTCGAACCGCTACGGGGTGGCGATGCTGGCGCGCGCGTCGCAGAGTCAGGTGGTGAACGTCGCGCAGCATGGCGGCGTGTGTGCGGTCATGGTCGGCGCGCAGGCGATGCACACGCGGGAGTATCGGATCCCGACCGCAGGAGACGCCGCTCGGCCGACCGCAACCTGAGGAACCCATGGATCAAGTGATGTAGGGTCCGCTAGGGTCAGCGCTGGGGTCAGACACCATGGTGTCTGACCCCTTCGCCATGGTGTCTGACCCCTTGGCGCCCCCTTGGCGCGCAGGCAGCCTCAGAACGGACAGTTGCCGGGGTTCGGCTGGTCCGCCCGCAGCGCCGCCCCCTGCGGCACCAGGTACGTCACCACCGTCTGCGCCGGCGCGCCGCTTTCATTGCGTGCCATGTGTGCGTGCTCGCCCATGTCGAGAAACCCTTGCCCCGCCGTCTTCTCGGTCGGCGTACACGTCGGATCGTCGGACTCGTAGAACCGCATCGTCCCCTGCGACACGATGATGAACACGGGACCCGGATGCTTGTGCCAGGTGCTCTGCGAGCCGGCAGGGAAGTTGATCTGCTGCATCGCGACGTCCAGCTTCGGCTTCGCCTTCACCTCGACATGGAAATCACCGGTGATCCGCTTCACCATCAGCGTCTGATCCTTCGGATCCTCGAACGTCGCGCGACCGAGCAGCGTCGAGACCGAAGGGATGGCGGCAGCGGCGACGCCGTCGTACACCGGCGACGTGGGCGCGCTCGTCCTCGCCGACTGGGCACTGGCCGATTCCCTCGCGTCGCCGTTGCTGCACGCGCCGGCAATGGTGAGGAGCAGTAGAGCACGGGTACCTCGGCTGCGGAACGACATGGGAGAGCCTCCGGAGACTGTGGGGTGAGATGAGGCGCCTCCCTGCTGTCCGACCCACCGGGGGAGCCGTATGTTGGATCGGCCGGTGGGGCGACGTGGCCCCTCGTCCGGACTAACGGGAAACGTCTCCGGATCACGACATCGTGTCCCCTGCCCGACCCGAGTCGAACGCACCGGCCACCGGCCGAGTGCGATCCATAGACGGGCTCGTCGCGCTCGCCTACCACGAGCTGCGCGCCATCGCCCATGGCCGGCTCGCCGCACGCGGTCCGGCCGGCACGCTCTCGACAACGGCGCTCGTCAACGAGGCGTACCTCCGGCTCGTCGCTCAATCACAGCCGGGCCTGTACGAGCGGTCACACTTCCTCGCCGTCGCCTCGCTCGCGATGCGGCACGTCCTCGTCGACCGCGCGCGGGAGCGCGTCACCCTCAAGCGCGGCGGCGTGCGGCAGCGGGTCACCCTCGACGACGCGCATCTCGCCGTCGACGCCGAGCCGGACGTACTGCTCGAGCTCGACGAC
>DASVNI010000179.1:0-2857 GCA_036383935.1 Gemmatimonadaceae bacterium
CAGCTTCCAGTCCGTGCCGACGAGGGGCGCGGGCGGGCGGCCGACGGAGACCTGTGGACCCGAGCAGGCAACGACGGACGCGAGGGCGATGACGATGGCGATGTACGGGCGCATGGTGAGCACGAGGAATGCAACCGGCACGCCCGATGACCTGCGTCACTCCAACGCCGCCGCCGAGTCTGGCGCGGGCTTTACACCGAGAATCCCGCTGGCCGCTCGCGCATGACGTTCGTTGCGCTCTCGATCGCCATGCCCGCGCGTGCGAGCGTGCCCTCGTCGAACAACCGGCCGATCAGCGTGACGCCATGCGGCACGCGGCGCGGCGGATCGAACTTCGGCAGTGGATTGTTCGGGTCGGGGGCCCAGTCGCTGCGCGCTTCGCTCACCTTCACGAATCCGGTGCGCAGCGTGAGCGACGGATGACCCGTGTTGTTCGAGATCGTCAGCATCTCTCCGCGCAGCGACGGGACGAGCAGCAGATCCACCGACGACATGAGCTGCGACATCATCATCGCGACCTTGCGACGCAGCCGGTCGGCCTGCACGAAGTCCACCGCCGAGAGGAAGCGCGACTCGCGGAACAGGTTCGGCCAGGCATCGGGCACCTGCACGCGCAGCTGATCGTCCTGGTGCGACAGCGTCAGCTCCTCGAACGCCGCCGCCGCTTCGGCGAACAGCACCGTGTTGAGCGAGTCGTACGGCCAGTTCGGGATCGTCACCGGCGTCGGCACCATGCCGAGCTTCCCGGTCAGCTCGAGCGTCGCGCGGTCCACTTCGGTCGATGGGCTCTCGTTCATCCACGCCTGGACGTAGCCCACCTTCAACCCCTTCACGCTCGCGCTCGCGTCGAAGTCGAGCGGCGCGGTGATGCTCGCGATGTCGCCCGCATCCGGGCCACCGATCGTGCGCAGCACGAGCATGGTGTCCTCGACACCGCGCGTCATCGGGCCGAGCTTGTCGAGCGTCCAGCAGAGCGTCATCGCGCCGGTGCGCGGCACGCGCCCATACGTCGGTCGTAGTCCCGTCACGCCGCAGCGCATGCTCGGCGCGATGATGCTGCCCCCCGTCTCGCTGCCGATCGAGAAGCCGACCAGCCCCGCCGCCGTCGCCGCCCCTGGTCCCGCGCTCGATCCCGACGCCCCCTCCTCGAGCAGCCAGGGGTTCATCGTCTGTCCGCCGAACCAGATGTCGTTCAGCGCGAGCGCGCCGAGCGACAGCTTGGCGATGAGCACCGCGCCCGCCTCCTTCAGTCGCGCGACGACCGCGGAGTCCGTAGTCGGCACGCGATTGCGATACGGCTCGGCGCCCCACGTCGTCGCGATCCCCGCCGTGTCGAGGAGGTCCTTCACACCGTACGGGATGCCGTGCAGCGGGCCGCGGTAGTTCCCCGCGGCGATCTCGCGATCCGCCGCGCGCGCCTGCTGCAGCGCGACGTCCGGCGTGAGCGTGATGATCGCGCGCAGCTTCGGGTCGTAGCGGCGGATGCGGTCGAGGTAGATCTGCGTCAGCCGCTCCGACGTCAGCTTGCGCGCCTCGATCCAGCGCGAGAGCTGCGCGACCGTCGCGTAGGCGATGTCGGCGTCGTGTGTGGGGAGCGGCGCATCGGTGGAGGCCGAGCGCACGAAGCGGTTCGCGGCGACGACGGGCTCGCCGGTGACGAGCGGCGTCCAGTGCGTCGCGGGCGGGAGCGTCGGCTCGAGGGCGATCTTGCGTGGCCCGGTCCGTCGCTCGAACAGCGCGGCCATCGAGGTGCGCCAGCTCTTCGCCGCCATGTCGCGCTGCGCCGGCGTCATCGTCACCTGCATCAGCTTCTCGGCTTCGGCGAACGTCGCCGGCGTCACCTCCGGTCCCACGGGCGGCGCCGTGTTGAACGCGGGGGGCGCGCCCGGTGTTTCGGGGGTCGGAGCGGTCGTCGTCGCGGTGCGCGTCTGACTGCTCCCGCCGTGGCATGCAGAGATCGTGGCGGCGAGGCCGATCGGGGCCTTGATGAGGAACTGGCGGCGGGTGTTCACGGGGAATCCGGCGCTGGAGGGAGGCTGCGAAGACGACTGAGCAGACCCGGCGAAGATACGGCGCGCGTATTCGCCGGGCGACCGGCCGCGCCCTACTTCTTTCGCAGTTCGTCCAGTCGCTCGTGAACGCCGTCAGGGAGGAGCAGATCATCCGAGATCGCGCCGATCTCCTCCTCGTCCTGCCACTCCTCGACGAGCGTCTCGGTGCGCTCGGCAAGCTGCCGTCGCTCGATTTCTTCCGTGACTGCCATTTCCAGCGCGAGACGGAGCTGTGGGTGCGCGTTTGCGAACCAGACGCTCGGCATGTCGCGCGCGAGGACCTCCCACGTGCGCTGATCGCGACGTGTGGGAGGGGGTTGGTACTTCCCGCGCATCCGTCGGCGCGCGCTGCGGCCCAGCTTCACGGGCTGCTTCCGCCTGTCCTTCTCGGCCTGTGTCACTGTAGCAACGACGGCGTCGAGATCTGCGCCGGCGCAGTCAGCGCCGTTGATTCGCGGCAGGAGCGACGCGAGTGCAGTGACGGCCCGATCGCCGGTGAGCCGCAGGCTGCCGAACAGTCGCGGCAGCACGAGCACGGGCCCCGACTCGCGCGTCGGCCGCTCGATGTACGCGAGCGGTCGTTGCCAGAACCAGAGCAGGAACGTGCGCCCCGTCCCATCGTCGAAGCGCGTCCACAGGCTGGGCGGCTTGCGCCAAAGGAAGAAGAGGATGAACCCCAAGGCTCCCGTCGCGAAGAGGCTGGCGCCGAGGTTATGGAAGCCACGCCACATCGCGATCCCCGCCGAGACGGCGACCGCTTCCACGGGCATCAACCACCAGAGGTGCGCCGCGTTTCGCGCACCGAT
>DASVNI010000180.1:0-9546 GCA_036383935.1 Gemmatimonadaceae bacterium
GGTCGTGCTCATCACGGGGAGCGCGCGTCGGCGCGGCGCTCCGGCTGTGCCCACTTGATCCACGACACGCAGCAACGAAGCGCGGAAGTCGACATCCTCTTCGACGGCCTCGATCACCGCGTCGACGATCGTGCCCGGTGCGAGCGACTCTGCACCGTCGATGAAGGTGACCCCGTCCACGTCGTCGGCCTGCCACACCGTCCGCGCCTGGGCCTCGCCGTCGACCACGCGGTCGATCATCGCGCGCGCCGTACGCCCGACGAACCGCTCGTAGCGCTCGGCCGTGATCTGCCGCTGCAGATCCATCAGGCGCTCGAGGCGCTCGCGCTTCAGCGACTCCGGCACGTCGTCGACCATCTCCGCGGCGCGCGTGCCTTCCTGCGGCGAGTAGGTGAAGGCGCCGACGCGCTCGAACTGGATCTCCTCCAGGAACTCCATCAGCTGCGAGAAGTCGTCGTCCGTCTCTCCCGGGAAGCCGACGATGCACGTCGTCCGGATGGCGATGTCGGGCACCACCTCGCGGATCGTGCGCACGCGGTCGCGGATGGTACGCTGCCGCTCGGGGCGGCGCATGCGCGCCAGCACGGCGTCCGACGCGTGCTGCATCGGCATGTCGAGATAGGGCAGGATGCGTGGCTCGCGCGCCACGACTTCCAGCAGCCTCGGCGTGATCCCCGAGCTGTAGAGGTACAGCATGCGAAGCCAGGGAATTCCCGTCTCGCGAACGAGCGCTTCGAGCAGCTCCGGCAGCGTGAAGCCGTCGCGACGGTCGCGCCCATAGTGCGCCAGGTCCTGCGCGACGAGGTTCACCTCGCGCGCGCCCTGCGCCTCGAGCAACTGCGCCTCACGCACCAGCTCGTCGAGCGCGAACGAGCGGTGCTTGCCGCGCATGAGCGGGATCGCGCAGAAGGCGCATCCATGGTCGCAGCCTTCGCTGACCTTCAGGTAGCGAACGTGCGCGGTGTCGCCCGTGAAGAGACGCACGCCGGGATGGATCACCGGCCGGTCGTCGATGAGCCCTCGCGCCTCGAGCTCGGGGAGCAGCCGGTCCATCTCGGACGAGCCGAGGAAGAGGTCGACTTCGGGGAGCGCCTCGACCAGCTCGTCCCGGTGGCGCTGCACCATGCAGCCGACCGCCACGACCGCCTGGCACCGACCCTCGTCCTTCATCCGCCCTGCTTCGACGATGGCGTCCAGCGACTCCTTCTTCGCCGCGTCGATGAAACCGCAGGTGTTGACGACGATCACCTCGGCCTCGGCGAGGTCCCCGGTATACTCGGCGCCGTGGTCGGCGAGCTGTGCGAGATATCGCTCGGAGTCGACGGTGTTCTTGTCGCAACCGAGGGTGACGAATCCGACCTTCATGACGGGGGACAGCGGAGGCAGCGTGGCGTTCGCGGCGGAGTGCGCGAACGGCGATCGAGGGGCTCAAGATAGCCAATGCGTTACCCCCCTGGGCCGTGGAGGGTGCCAAAAGGCCACTCTTGCGTGAAAGTCCTTTATGCCATAAAGTCCTTTCCATGACGACACGCACCGATGCCCTCGCCCACCAGCCTGCTCGGGACATACAGGCCACCCTGGCGGTTCCGGCGACCCGGCTGGACGCCCCCGCCATCAGGACCCTGCTCTGGCAAGCGGCCCTCCTTGGCCTCTCCGCTGACGCCCTGCTCCACGACACCCTCGTCGGCCCTGCGCTGGCCATCTGGGTCGTCGTGCTCGCCCTCGCGGCGCTCGCGCTGACGTGGAGCGCCGGCCGACGGGTCCCCCAGGAAGCCGTCGCCTGGTTCGTCGTCGCCGCCACGCTCGCCTCGCTGACCGCGTGGCGCGACAGCGGCCCACTCCAGTTTCTCGACGTGCTCGCGACGATCACGGCGTTGGGCTTCGCGGCCGTGGCGCTGCGCGACCCCGCGCTGGCACTCCTCGCCCCCCGCCTCCGCGATACGCTCTGGGCCGGCGTGGCGATTGTCCTGAGCGCGATACGCGGCATCGTACCGCCAGCGCTCCGCGAGCTGTTCAGCGCGGAACGCCGACCCGGATCGGAGGGGCGGTACCGCACCGCGGTGCGACTCGCCCTCATCTCGGGATCGCTGCTGCTCGTCTTCGGCTCATTGCTGCGCAGCGCCGATCCGATCTTCGAGAAGCTCGTCGCGCTGCCCGATTTCGACGTCGGGCTCGTCATCTCGCACCTCTTCGTGGCCGGTTTCTTCGCCTGGGCGGCCGGCGGCTGGGCATTCGGGGCGCTCGTCGAGTCGCCCGCGCGCTGGCGCGCACCCGATCGATTCCCGATCTCGCTCGGCGCCGCGGATCTGACCGCGGCGCTCGGGACGCTCACCGTGCTGTTCGGTGTGTACGTGCTCGCGCAGCTCGGCTGGTTCTTCGGCGGCGACACATTCCTCCGGGAGACGACGGGGCTGACCGCGGCCGAGTACGCGCGGCGCGGCTTCTTCCAGATGGTGGTGGTCGTCGCGCTCGTCGTGCCGCTTCTCCTCGTGACACGCGCGGTGCTGAAGCCGAACGCTGCGCTCGCGCGGCGACACACACTGCTCTCGCTCCCCGTCGTCGGCCTGCTCGGCGCGATCATTCTGTCCGCCGCGCTGCGCATGCGTCTCTACGTGCACTACTACGGGCTGACGACGGATCGCCTGTACACGCTCGTGTTCATGGGCTGGCTCGCGATCGTGCTCGTGCTCCTCACCGTCACCGTGCTGCGCGGCCGTGGGCATTTGTTCGTCGCCGGGAGCGTCGTCGCGGCGCTCGTGCTGCTCGCCGGACTGCACGTCGTCGTCCCCGACGTGCTCGTGGCGCGCGTCGACATCCGGCGCGCGACGCAGGCATCGCGCACCACCGAATCGGCGCTCGATCTGCGCCACCTTGCGGGACTGAGCGGCGAGGCCGCGTCGCTTGCGACGTCGTCGATCCTGGCTCCGACGTCCCGCGCGCTCATCAACGCCGCCGACTGGAACGAGCAGCGCTGCGACGCGTCGTCGACGCTCCTCGAGCGCTGGGGACCCGCATCGCGCACCGTCACGAAGCGGAGCCGGGACGGAGCATGGCGGTGGTGGAACGCCGGTGAGGCGGAGGCGATACGCGTCGTCGGCGCGAATGCGCCCGAACTACGTCGCGTGCGCCACGAGTCCTGCGAGCCGCGCTGGGCAGCACGTCGGGGGATTCGCCCGACGCAGGTCCGCTAGCGGTAGTTCCCGAACTTCAGCTCGACGCCGAAATCCTTGCCGCGCAGGAGCGCGATGGCCTCTTGCAGGTCGTCGCGCGACGGCCCGCTCACGCGCACCTGCTCTCCTTGAATGGCCGCTTGTACCTTCTTGAGCTTCGCGTCCTTGATGGCGGCGGCGACCTTCTTCGCCGTGTCGGCGTCGAGCTGCATCTTGAGCTTCACGTCGCGCCGCACCGTATCCCCGCCGGCCTGCTTCAGCTCACCGACGTCGAGATTCTTCACTGACACGCCGCGCTTGATCAACTTGGTCTGCACGACGTCGAAGAGCGCCGTCATCTGGAAGTCGCTGTCAGCGACGAGCACGAGGAGCCCCTCGGCACGCTTGAAGTCGATCGACGCCTTCGAGCCCTTGAAGTCGTACCGCTGCGCGATCTCCTTCTGCGCCTGATTGACTGCGTTGTCGACTTCCTGGAGGTCGACGCCGGTGGTGACGTCGAATGAGGCGGTTTGGGGCATGAAACGCTGTCGATCGGTTGATGGTTTTCGGTTGACGGTCTGCCTCGGGAAGCTACTCGGCGTCGGGCGTGGTGGAAGTATGACGCAGCGGCTCGCGCGCCGCAGCCGATGCGTCGCGCAGCCGTCGCGATCGGCAGCGATATCGTCGAGGGATGCGCACGCAGTGGGGCGCGAGACTTGGCGCGATTTCTCGAAATGGCCTTAGGCTCCGCTGCAGAACTTCAGTTCCAGTTTCGAATCTCCTTCAAATCGGGCTACGTTGACGAAGCGGAGCACGAGTCGGCATCGAACGACCTGGAACGAGTTCAGCGAATGCTCATTCGGCTCATCAAGCGAGTACGGCCGACGCCGGGAGCATCCCGACGTCGGCCGAAAACCGACAACAGATAACCGGAAACCGGGCGCGCGCGCCCGTACGGCCTACCCCAGGTACGACTCCAGCGCGCGCGCCCGCGACACGTGCCTCAACCGCGAAAGCGCTTTCTCCTTGATCTGCCTTACACGCTCCCGCGTGATCCCGAGGAGTGAGCCGATCTGCTCGAGCGTCATCGGCTCCTCGCCATCCAGCCCGAAATACAGGCGAAGGATCTTGGACTCGCGCTCCTTGAGGTGCGCCAGCGCCTCCTCGATGCTCTCCGTCAACGCCTTCTCGAACGTCTGCTCGTCGGGCGTCGGATTGAGATTGTCGGGGAGATAGTCGAGGAGCTTGTTGTCCTCGCCGGGCGTGAGCGGCGCGTCGAGCGAGAGGTGGGTCTGCGAGATCGACATCGTCTTCGCGACCTCTTCCTCCGTGATGTCCATCCCCTCGGCGATCTCGGCGTGCGTCGCTTCGCGGCCGAGCTCCTGGAGCAGCATGCTCGCGCGCTTTCCGATGCGGTGCAGCGTGCCGGCACGATTGAGCGGGACGCGCACGATCCGGCTCTGCTCCGCCAGCGCCTGCAGGATCGCCTGGCGGATCCACCACACCGCGTAGGAGATGAACTTGATCCCCTTCGTCTCGTCGAACTTGTGCGCCGCACGGATCAGTCCGAGGTTGCCCTCGTTGATCAGATCCGACAGCGACACGCCCTGGTTCTGATACTTCTTCGCCACGCTGACGACGAAGCGAAGGTTGGAGCGCACGAGCTTGTCGAGCGCATCCTGGTCGCCCTGGCGAATGCGCTGGGCGAGCGCCACCTCATCTTCCCGCGTGATGAGCGGATAGATGCTGATGTCGCGCAGGTACTGATCGAGCGAGCCCTCTTCGAACGACGACTTCTTGCTGTTCGGAGTGGTGGCCATGCGGGGTTCCGAGGGGTGCAGCGGCTCCGCGGTGGGGCGGAGGCGTAGGGTCGAGCGGTTGCGGCCTGGCGTTACGAGTTCAGTGCACGCGCTCGCCGAGCCGTGTCCACCGGACATGGGTCAGCCACGCGAAATCGTTGGAGGAATCAGGCGCGAAGCTGAAGTACACCACCTCCGGCCGGCCGCGCAGCAGCGAGTCGGGAACGAACCCCCAATACCGGCTGTCGAGCGAGTTATCCCGGTTGTCACCCAGGACGAAGTACTGTGCTTCAGGGACGACCAACGGACCCCAGTTGTTACGCGACGGATGGTATGCCACGGTGGCCCCGGCCGTCTTCACGAGGAAGTTGCCCTGCCACCGAAATTCGTCCCATACCGGGTCGGCTTCGGGGTCAGAATGCGACACATACGGTTCGGCCAGCGCCACACCGTTGCGGATGAGAATTCCGTCTCGCATCGCCAGCGTGTCGCCCGGCAGGCCGACCAGCCGCTTGACGAAATTCTTGCTGCGGTCCTTCGGCCACTCGAAGACGATCACGTCGCCGCGCGTCGGACGCCGCAGCCCGGGCAGCCGCTTGTTCACGACCGGCAGCTCCGCGCCGTACACGACCTTGTTGACGAGAAGGAAGTCGCCGACCAGCAGAGTGCGCTCCATGCTGCCGCTCGGGATCTTGAATGCCTCGACGAGGAAGGTCTTGATGCCGACGAACATCACGACGGAAATCGTGATGATCTTCGCCCAGTCCCACAGGAACTCGAGACTGCCACGCGCACGATTGACGTGCTGTAGCGCCTCGAGCTTTCGCTCTGGCGTGATGAGTCGCTGCAGCGGAGGCTGGATCGGCTCCGGTGATCCTGACATGTCCACCTGCTCAATTAACCCGCGTCTCCGAGGCCCAGCAAGCACACCCCGGACCACGGCACAACCCACGTCATCAGTCGGGCGTACCGAGGTAGTTGTCGATCTGCGCCCGCTGCAGCACGCCCGAGAAGTCGCAGTAGCCGACCTTCGTCTCCGAATAGAACTCGTAGACTTCCCAGCCGCCCTCGCGGTGCCCGTTCCCGGTCTGCTTTACCCCGCCGAACGGCATATGCGCCTCGGCGCCGATCGTCGGTGCGTTGATGTACGTGATGCCGTTGTCCAGCTCGTTGAACGCCCGGAAAGCGAGGTTGACGTCCCCCGTATAGAGAGACGACGACAACCCGTATTTGACACCGTTATTGACCCTGAATGCGTCGTCCGCGTTTGCGACGCGGATCACACTCAGCACCGGCCCGAAGATCTCTTCCTGCTCGATCCGCATGCCCTGCTCCACGCGAGCGAAGATGGTGGGCTCGAAGAAGTAGCCGTGCTCGAGACCCTTCCCATCGGCCCGGCGACCGCCGCACACGAGATCGGCCCCGTCTGCCTGCCCGATGTCCACGTAGCGCTCCACCTTGGCGCGCGACGACTCGTGGATGAGCGGGCCCACGTCGGTGCCCTTCTTCCGGCCGTCGCCGAGCGTCATGCCGCGCGCGCGATCGATCAGCCGGCTGAGGAACTCGTCGTGGATGCCGCTCTGGAGGATGAGTCGGCTCGTCGCGGTGCACCGCTGCCCCGTCGTGCCGAAGGCGCCCCAGAGCACGCCGTCGAGCGCGAGATCGAGATCGGCGTCATCCATGACGATCATCGCATTCTTGCCCCCCATCTCGAGCGAGAGGCGCTTGTGCATCCGGCCGCACGTCTCGCCGACGAGGCTGCCCGTCTCCGTCGAGCCGGTGAACGACACGAGCGGAATACCCGGGTGGCTCACGATCGGCGCGCCGACGTCCTCGCCAAGCCCGTGAACGAGCTGGATGACCTCGGGCGGCAACCCTGCCTCGAGCATGATCTCCACCAGCGCGTGGCCCGTGTGCGGCACGTCCTCCGCCGGCTTGAAGACGCACGCGTTCCCACAGAGGAGGGCAGGAAACATCTTCCACGTCGGGATGGCGAGCGGGAAGTTGAACGGCGTGATGATGCCCGCGACGCCGATCGGGCGGCGGAAGCTCATCGCCCACTTGTTCGGCATCTCGCTCGGCACCGTACGACCGGCGAGCTGGCGGCCCATCGTCGCCGCGTAGAAGGCCGTGTCGATCCCTTCCTGCACGTCGCCGCGCGTCTCGGTGAGCGGCTTGCCCATCTCGCGCGTCATCAGGTCCGCGATCTCCTCCTTGCGCTGCACGAGGAGATCGCCGACGCGACGCAGGATGTCGCCGCGCGCCGGCGCCGGCGTACGGCTCCAGACCGCGAATCCGCGCTGCGCCGACGCCACCGCTCGATCGACGTCCGTCGCGTTCGAGAGCGGGAAGCGGCCAATGAGGTCGCGCGTGTCGGCGGGGTTTCGGTTCTCGAAGTACTCGCCGCTCGCAGGCGCGGACCACTCGCCGTTGATGAAGTTCTGGAAGGTCTTGGTCATCGCTGAAAGCTAGCCGCCTCGCGCCGCGACGGGATTCACACCCCCTACACCGTCGTTCAGTGTTGTGCGGAAGGGGTCGTCACCGGCGACGCGGCGCTCGGCGCCGGAGCCTTGGCCGCCGGGACGTTGTCCGCCGAGCACGTCCATCCGGTGGGCCGCGTCGGGTCCGGCCTCGCGTAACCGAGCCGCGGCAGGAGCTCGGTGGCACCGAGCACCATTCCCCACAGGATCAGCAGCAGCGAGAGCACGTGCGCGCGCGCCGTGCGATGCCGCCACGTCCACACGCTGCTCCACACGCCGCCGGCGAAGACCGCCGCGACGGCAGCCAGGTATCCCGCCAGCCCGAAGCCGCACCGCGTCGGGTAGGGCCAGAACAGGATGCCCACGCCGAGTGCCGTCGCCAGCGCGAGGCGCAGGAAGGCGCCCCACGTCCGCGTCGTCGCTCGCTCGGCGGCCACGTCCGCGCGCGCGGTCGGCGGCGCGTTCTTCTGCGGCGCCGGGATGAGCGCGGAGTCGGACATCGACTCGAGCTGCTTATCGATCTTCTTGAGCTCCGCGTCCCAGTCGGTCATTCGTCGTCGTCCTCCTCCGCGCCGCTCACGGGCGCCGGGACGCCGCCACCTTCGCGGCTCAGGCCATAACGTTCGATCTTCTTGTACAGGTTCGAGCGCGGCATGTCCAGCGCGCGCGCCGTCTCGCTCACGTTCCAGTCGAAGGCGCGGAGCTTCGCGATGAGATAGGCACGCTCGGCGGCGTGCTTGAACTCCTCGAACGTCGGCACGTCGAGCAGGCTTCCCAGGCCGCCCTCGCTCGCGTCCGCGCGGCGGCCGACGAGTTGATCCACGTCGTCCGTCGTGACCCGCGGCCCGCTGGAGAGGATGAGCAGCCGCTCGATCGTGTTGCGCAGCTCGCGAACGTTGCCCGGCCACTCCAGCTGCCCGAGCCGGACCACGGCATCCTCGGACATGGCGCGCGGTGCGAGCCCGCCCGGCCCCGTGAGCTGCGCGATGAAGTGCCCGATGAGCAGCGGGATGTCCTCGCGACGCTCGCGAAGCGGCGGCACGTGGATCGGCACGACGTTGAGCCGATAGTAGAGATCCTCGCGGAACCGGCCGGCGGCGATCTCCGTCTCCACGTCCTTGTTCGTCGCGGCGAGCACGCGGACGTCCACCTGGATCGGCTTCGACCCCCCGATGCGCGTCACCACGCCATCCTGGAGCACGCGTAGCACCTTCGCCTGCGCCGCGAGGCTCATGTCGCCGATCTCGTCGAGGAACAGCGTGCCCCCGTGCGCCTGCTCGAACTTCCCCGCGCGATCGGCGACGGCCCCGGTGAACGACCCCTTCATGTGGCCGAACAGCTCGCTCTCGATGAGCTCCGCCGGGATCGCCGCGCAGTTCACCTCGATGAACGGCGCCTTCGCGCGCGTGCTCAGCGAGTGGATCGCGCGCGCGACGAGCTCCTTCCCCGTGCCGTTCTCACCGGTGATCAGCACGCGGGCCGGTGTCTTCCCCACCCGCTCGATCTTCTCCGTCACGGCGCGAATGGCGTACGACGTACCGACGATCTCGAACTTCGACCGGACGACGTCGCGCAGGCGCGTGTTCTCCTCGTGCAGGTCGAGATGCGCGAGCGCATTGCGAAGCGTGACGAGGATGCGGTCCGTGTCGAGCGGCTTCTCGAGAATGTCGTACGCGCCGTGTTGCGTCGCTTCGACCGCGGTCTGGATCGTCGCGTGTCCGCTGATCATCACGACGACGGCGCTCGGGTCCTGCTCCTTGAGCTTGCGCAGCGCCTCGAGCCCGTCGATGCCCGCCATCTTCACATCCATGAAGACGAGGTGCGGCTTGAATCGCGCGTATTCGGCGAGCCCGTCGACCGCGTTGGCCACGGTGCGGACTTCGTAGCCCTCGAACTCGAGGAGCTGGCCGAGCGCGGCGCGGATTCCCTGCTCGTCGTCGACGATCAGGATCCGGCGGCTCACTGTGCTCCTCCCGCCGTCGTCTTGTAAAGCGTCACCTTACCGTTCGCGATGCGGACGTCGGCCAGCGAACGAGGCGTCGTCACGGGCAGTGCATTCGGTGAGATCCCCTCGGGGCGTTCGCCGTGCGAAAGCTGACGTACGAGGCGCGGGATCGC
>DASVNI010000181.1:0-2622 GCA_036383935.1 Gemmatimonadaceae bacterium
GTGCGTTGTCGAAGGCCATGTCGATGAACTGTCCCCGCCAGGCGGCGGTCTAAGCGAAGCCAAAGTGATTGAGCACGGGAAGTTAGCCCACGCCCTACCCCATGTAAAGGGCTACGCGTGCGCGAAGACTCGGCTCAGCAATGCCTTGAGATCGTTGAACGTCGAGAGTACGAAGATCATCAGGATCACGAGCAAGCCTACCCTGAGGATGTACTCTCGCGTCCGCATGCTGAATGGAGTCCCCTTGGCTGCCTCGGCGATGTTGAGCAGGATCTGACCGCCGTCGAGGATCGGGATCGGGAGCAGGTTGAGCACCGCGACGTTCACGCTCAGCATGGCGATCAGGCCCAGCAGCGACTCGAATCCGACCTTCGCCGCCGCCACCGAGGCGCGGCTGATCGCGATCGGCCCTCCCAGCTGGTTGAGCGCGACCTCTCGCGTGAGCAGACCGCGCACGACGTCGACGATGCGACCTCCCATGCCCCAGGTCTGCTCGACCGCCGTCGACAGCGAGCGGCCGAGTGGCATGGGCTCACGCGTGGCGATGCTGGCGTTGTAGGCGCCGATCCGCCCAACCACTCGTGGCTGCTTGGTCACCGGGTCCTTCACGGTGGTGGACTCCGGTCGCAGCGTGAACGGCAGCAGCTTGCCCGCCCGTGAGATCTCGAAGCGCAGGTCGACTCCGGCCGACGCGCTGACGTGCTCGAGGAGATCCGACCAGTCGCCAATCGGTGCGCCGCCGATCGTGGCGATACTGTCCCCTGCCTCGAGACCGGCCTTCGCCGCCGGGCTCCCCGGCATGATGTCGCCGATCACCGGGGGCAGCTGCACGTCGATCGCAGTGATCAGATCGTTCCCGGTGACCTGTCCCGCGCCGCCGACGGGCACCTGCACGTTGGCGCGATTGGTGGTGATGGAAACCGTGCCACTCTCCGCCGACGCGAGGCGCTCGGCGACCTGGTTCCAGTTCCTGACCGGCGCGTCGTTCACCCGCAGGATCGTGTCGCCCTTCTGGAGTTGGCTCAGGGCGGGCGCATTCGGGATGGCGTGAACGCTGCCGATGACGCGCGACGGCACGACCGGCTCGCCGTATCGAACGTTGATGATCACGAAGACGGCCCAGGCGAGCACGACGTTCATCACGACGCCGGCGACCATGATGAACAACCGCGCCGCCAGGTTCTTCGACTCGAACCATCGATTCTCGGGGATCGGCTTGGGCCCGAACGGCATCATCGCGTCGGGGTCGTAGCCGGGCTCGCCGGGCTTCAGCGACGATCCTTCCTCACTGCCCCCTTCCAGGAGCGCCGCCTCGGCGTCGTGCCGCGACGCCATCCGGACGTAGCCCCCCAGCGGGAGCGCCGCCAGGACGTACTCGGTCTCGCCCCGCCGCTTACGGAACAGCGCCGGCCCGAATCCGATCGAGAAGCGTGGAGCGTAGACGCCCGTGAGCTTGGCAGCCACGAAGTGTCCGAACTCGTGAACGAAGATGACGAGCCCGAACACGAGGATCGGGGCGAGGAGGGCTAGCATCGAAAGAGCTCCTGCACGTGACGACGCGCCGACGCGTCGGCCGCGAAGATGGCATCGCGCGAACCAGCGGGCGCGTCGGCAAGCTTGCCGAGGGCGCTCTCGATCGCGCGGGGAATGTCACCGAACCGAATCGCGCCCTCCAGGAAGTAGGCTACCGCCTGTTCGTTGGCCGCGTTGAATACTGCGGGGGCAGCACCGCCGCGGCGGCCGGCCTCCGTCCCGAGCTCGAGCGCGGGGAACTCTGCACTCCGCACCTTCTCGAAGGTAAGGGGCGAGAGCTCCACCGGGTCAAACGGAGGTACCCCGGTGTCCGAAAGTCGATCCGGGTATGACAGCGCGTACAGCACGGGCAATTCCATGCTCGGAACACCGAGTTGCGCCAGGACACTTCCATCGATGAACTCGACGAAGGAGTGCACGACGCTCTGCGGGTGAACGACGACCTCGATTCGGTCGTAGGGCAGGCCGAACAGGAAGTGTGCCTCGATCACCTCGAGCGCCTTGTTGGCCAGTGTCGCGCTGTCCACGGTGATCTTTCGGCCCATGCGCCACGTCGGGTGCTGAAGCGCATCGGCAAGCGTGGCCTGCTCCAGATCGCGCGCGCTCCACTGACGGAACGGACCACCGGAGGCCGTGATCACCAGCCGGCGCACCTCGGCGCTCGGGCGACCGGCGAGACACTGAAGAATCGCGCTGTGCTCGCTGTCGACGGGAACGAGCTCGCCGCCGCCGGTCTGAGCTGCCGTGGTCACGAGCGAGCCGCCCATGACGAGCGACTCCTTGTTGGCGAGGGCGACGCGCTTGCCGCGCTCGAGCGCTGCCAGCGTCGCGTCGAGCCCCGCCGCGCCGACGACGGCGTTGAGCACGATGTCCGCGTCCGCGTGCGTGGCGGCGTCGATGAGGCACCCGACGCCCGCTCCCCAGCTCGCATGCTCGTCCTGGCCGTTATGCACCAGTCCCACATAGCTCGGCGAGAAGAGCGCCGCCTGTTCGGCGAGGAGCGCCGCGTTGCTGAACGCCGTGAGCGCGGCAACGTGGAAGCGCTCCTGCTGCCGAGCGAGGACGCGCAGAGCAGTCGTTCCGATCGAC
>DASVNI010000182.1:0-3233 GCA_036383935.1 Gemmatimonadaceae bacterium
CATCGTCTCGCGCCGCGCCGTCAGATGCGCAGGAAGATCTTCCGGCGATACATCCACCACAGGATCAGCCAGAACGTCGCGAGCACCGCGGCGCCGCGCAGCACGGGGGCGAATGGGTCACCGAGGATCGCGAACGCGGCAGAACCGACGTGCCGCGCGAGCGCGCCGGTGACGAACTCCTCGAGGGTCCAGCTCATCACGTACGCGGCGATGGAGTTCATCCCGATCACGAGCAGCGGGAAGGCCCATCGCCGCCAGCCCTTCCACTCGATCGCGGCATGGAAGGCGGCGAGCATGAGGAGCACCAGGCCGCCGCTGTAGAGGGTGTACGACGAGGTCCAGATGCGCTTCACGATCGGGACGACGTGCAGCCACTGGAGCACGAGCCCCGCGAGCGCGAGCGCCATACCGGCGATCAGGAGCCCTCTCACCTGCTCCTTCGCCGCGCGCGGCTGCATCAGCCAGCGGCCCGCCCACAGGCCGAGCATCATCGTCGCGAGCGTCGGGATGAAGCTCAGCGTCGACCAGCCGCCCCTGTTGTAGAGGAAGGCGGACTCGCGCGGAAAGAGATTGAGGAACCAGACGTCGAACGCCCAGGAGAGGTTCGAGTTCTTGTTGAAGTGGGCGAGGAAGCCGGTGTAGAGGTGCGGCCAGTTAGCGGGGACGCCAACGTGCGTGTAGTCGAAGGTGGCCGGTGGCAGCGGATAGGCGACGAACGCCGCCCAGAATCCGACGAGGATCACGACGAAGACGCCGACCTGGAAGCGCAGTGACGTGAACGCCAGGGCGAACAGGATGGTGTAGCCGAGCCCGATCTGGGTGAGGGTGTCCTCGAAGGTCCAGTAGGTCTGCTTCGCGTTCAGCGAGCGCAGGAAGATGCCGAGCAGGATGAGCACGACACTCCGCCACGCGGCATGCGCCAGCATGTGGCGGAACGACTCGCCTCGACGCGATCGGCTCGCGATGGAGAATGGGAGCGCCGCACCGACCAGGAAGGAGAAGGCGGGCTGGATGAGATCGTGGAGGGAGCAGCCCTGCCACTCGACGTGCTCGGTGTTGAACGCGACGATGCGCCAGAACACGCTATTCGGAAGCGCCTCGTGCACGGTCCACAGTCGCATGGCCTCGGCGAGCATGAGGAACATGACGAATCCGCGGAAGGCGTCGATCGACGCGAGGCGCGCGATGGCGCTGGCAGGCGGCGAGCTCGATGATGGTGTACTGAGCTCGAAGGTGGTGGGGGTGGTGTGGACAGCGCTCGTGGTCATGAGGAGTTCCGGCGACGGACGATGCGCGCGGCATACTCACGCACCGTCGTGAGTGGAAGCTCGAGCTCGCGTTGCAGTGGCGAATCGATCGGATCGCCGAGCGACGTCTGCGCGCCCATCGACATCCCCGAGGCGATCTCCTCGTGGAACAGCTCGACGAGCGGCGTGAACAGACTGGGGAGAATGCGGGGCACGTGCAGCGTCGAGTACCGTCGCCCCGACGCCTGGGCAAAGATGCGCACGACTTCGTGGGGCGTCAGCATCTCCGGACCGCCGAGCGGCAGGTCGACGTTCGCGAGGCGCGGATCGTCGAGCGCGCGTATGGCATGCTCGGCGACGTCGGCGACGGAGATCCATGGCACGGGATGCTTCCCCGACCCGAACACGATCGCGCGGCCGGCGACGTGGTTCCAGCCGAGCTGCGGGCCGAGCCACACTTCCATGTATGCGGTGGGCTGGAGGATCGTCCAGCGCATGCCGCTGAGTCGAACGGCGCGCTCCACTTCGCGCTTGTAGCGGACCAGGGGCGCGCGCGGGGCGAGGTTGGGGGAGAGCGAGAGATAGACGAAGGTGTGCACGCCACTCTGGCGAGCGACGTCGACGAGGCGGAGCTGGCCCTTGCGGTCGATCTCGTTGAGGGTGAGGGTGCGATCCTTCGACCCCATCGCGGTCGCGGTGGAGATGACGGCGTCGACATCGCGGCAGGCGGCGACGAGCGAGCCACGATCGCGCAGATCGCCGATGGCGATGTCCACGCCCAGCGCGCGGAGTGAGGCTTCACGCGGCGAGTCGGGGCGCACGAGGGCGCGAACGTCGCGGCCGCGTTCGCGGAGGCGGCGGCAGATCTCGGAGCCGAGCAGACCGGTGGCGCCGACGACGAGGATCATGGCTACGCGCTGGTGCTGCGCTCGACTCGAGGTTGCCTCGCTCGCGCGGAAAGCACCAGACCCACCCCACTAAGTACGAGCACACCCGCGACGACGAGCCGCAAGCTGACTGCCTCGCCGAGCACGGCTACGGCACCGAGCGCCGCGATCACCGGCACGCTGAGCTGCGCGACGGCGGCCTGCGTCACCGTGAGCGAGGGCAACGCACGATACCAGATGGCGTAGCCGAGTCCCGACGTCACCGCGCCCGACACGAGCGCGAGCACGATGCCCCGCGGGCTCGGCGTCGCCTCGGGATGCGAGCCGATGACGAACAAGACGAGAACGAGCGCGAGGGGGGCGCTCCAGAGGAAGCTGCGCGCGTTGGCGGCGATCGGATCGGCGGTGCCGCGACCGACGAGCGTGTATACCGCCCACGCGACGCCGGCGATCGCCATGAGCAGCACACCGAGGGGATCAGGCCGCGTGACGGAGGGGACGGTGAGCAGGGCGAGTCCCGCCGCGGCGAGCACGAGGCCGAGCCAGATCATGGCGCTGGGGCGCTCGCCGCGCGCGATGCCGTAGCCGATCATCGTGAGCTGCACGACGCCGAAGAGCACCAACGCGCCGACGGCGGCGCCGATGCGGAGATACGCGAAGGAGAAGGGTGCGGCGTAGGCGAATAGCGCGAGCGGCCCCGCGATGCCCGCGTCTTTCATCGCGGACCAGGACCTGTCCTGCGCGACGACGAGCGCGACGAGCATCACCGCGCCCGCGACGAGCCGAATCGCGGTGAAGCTCGCGGCGTCGATCTGATGGGTGCCGAGCGCGAGCCGCGTGAGCAGCGAGTTCGACGCGAAGGCAACGAGGGCGAGCAGGGTGAGGACGGCGGTCTTCGCGTCGGTCATCAGCCGGCGAGGTTCATCTGGCGCAGCAGGGCGCTGAATCGTGGATGGCCACGCAGCGGCTTGAAGAGGAAGGAGCCCTTGATCCCGTACGACGCACCCGTGCGCTCGGCGACGGCGCGCTCGAGGTAATCCATCGCGCGATCCATCTCGCCGAGACCGGTGAGCACATAGGCGAAGTGATAGGGAGAGAC
>DASVNI010000183.1:0-20605 GCA_036383935.1 Gemmatimonadaceae bacterium
ATCGCCCCGCAACCTGCCGCGTTGACGACGACGTATTCCGCCTGCGACGCCTCGAACGCCGCGATGTTGCGCCGCGCGAGTCGGCGCGCGGCCTCGAGGTCGCCGGCATGGGCGTGCAGCGCGCCACAACAGCCCTGTCCCTCCGTGCGCACCATCGCAAAGTCGTTCGCGGCGAGCGTGCGCTCGGTCGCGCGGTTGGTCTCGGTGAAGAGCCCTTCCATCACGCAGCCCGTGAGCAGCGTCGCCGTGCCGCGGCTGCCGTCACCCTGGGGCGTGTAGCTGGCGCGCCGCAGCGGTGCTCGCGTCGACTCGAGCATCGCCATCGAGAAGCCGAATCGGCCCGGCAGCCGTGACAGCAGCGCCGAGATGCGGAGCGCACGCGCGATGCGTCCGCCCAGCATGGCGAGCGACAGCAGTGCGGGACGCGCGAACGCGAACAGGATCGCCCGCGCGATCGGTGCGTTCCGCTCGTTCGTCGTCAGCGTGGCGCGGGTCGCCTCGAGCATCTGCCCATACGGCACGCCGGAGGGACACACGGTCTCACATGCGCGACAGCCGAGGCATCGGTCGATGTGCGTGCGGACGTCGGGGTCGCCGACCGGAAGCGTGCCTTCCACCAACGCACGCATCAACACGATGCGTCCGCGCGGGCTGTCGTTCTCGTCCGCGAGGGTGAGATAGGTCGGGCACGACTGCAGGCAGAAGCCGCAATGCACGCATGCGTCGATCCCCGCGATCTCGTTCGCGAGGGGCAGATCGGGGATCGCGCAGGGTGTCGCGCTCTTTGGGCGGGGCGGAGCGTTCACGAGAGCGGGGGGGCCATGATCCCGGGGTTGAGCACGCCGTCCGGATCGAAGGTGCGGCGAACGGCGGATGAGAGACGGTCGCCCGCGGGCGCAGCGATCGAGTCCCAGAGTGGTGCGGGCACGCGCTCGACGACGCGCGATCCGGGTGCGTGCAACTGCTCGATGATACCCCGGATTCGCTCGTGCTCCTCCGCGCCGTCGCCAGCGGGCACGACGCAGCGCACGACACCGCGCTCGAGTGTCCCGTGCGTCCACCCACCGGCACGCTCGACGACGCTCGACGCGCCAGACCAGACCGCGCCGAGCTCGGATGGCAGGGCACCGAGCCGTATCACTGTGGACCCGATCGGCTCCAGCGTACGGAGGCGCGCCCAGACGTCGGCGTCCACCTCGACCGTCGTGCCGAGCGACGCGACCGACTGTTCGGCGGCACGCACGAACGCCTCGTTGCCGCCAAGCCGTACGAGCAGAAGCGCGCCCCGCTCGAGGCCGAGCCGCGACGCCAGCGTCGCTGAGCACAGCTCGGCGGCGAGTGGCGTCAAGGGACTGGCGCGAAGCCATTGCCAGGCGGCACTGCAGAATGCTTCGGCTCCGCCTTCCGCCACGACGGCGAGAGTGCGGTCGACTTCAGGACGGGCGCGAAGACGCATTGTGACCTCCGTGATCGCCCCGAGCGTTCCCCACGCCCCGGTCATCAGGCGCGTGAGATCGAAGCCCGCCACGTTCTTCACCACGCGTCCACCGGCGTGCACGATCTCGCCCACTCCCGTCACGACCTCGCAGCCGAGCAGCTGATCGCGCGGTGTTCCGTAAGCGGAGGCGAGGGGTCCCCACGACGCGGTCGCGATCGTCGCGCCGATCGTTCCGTCCGCACTGCCGAATGGCTGCAGCGCGAGCCACTGGCCTTCGCGTGCGGTCACCGCATCGATCTCGGCGAGGGGCGTCGCGGCGCGGACGGTGATGGTGAAGTCACCGCGCTCGTACTCGGTCACACCACGCAGCGCCGCGAGCGAGAGCTCGTTCGCGGCGCGACAGGGGCGGCCGGCGTCGAGCCACTGCCCCGCAGCGACGATGCGGAGCGAGGTGCGGCTGCCCCGCGCGTCGCGCACGCGCTCTGCCACGCCTTCCGCGCTGTCCGGAATCACGTCGTCGGCCACGCGGGTCGCTGGCGTGCCGATGGTGCGCCGTGCCATTCGCGACAGCTGTGGATCGGCACGACCTTGCCCGGATTCGATCGCTGATCCGGATCGAAGACGCTGCGTAGCGCGCACATCGCTGCCAACGTCTCGTCGGAGAAGAGGCGATCCATGTACGGAATCTTGTCGAGGCCGATCCCATGTTCGCCGGTGATGGTTCCTCCGGCGGCGATGCACGCTTCCATGATCTCCTTCATCGCATGGTGCACGTGCTCCGACTGCTCGGGATCGCTCGCGTCGTACGGGAGGTTGGGATGCAGGTTGCCGTCGCCGGCGTGGAAGACGTTGCACACCTGCACGCCGTGCTTGCGGCCGATGCTCGCGATCTCGGCGAGAACCTGCGGCAGGCGCGTGCGCGGTACCACCGCGTCCTGAATGACGAGATGGGGAGCCAGCCTTCCCATGGCGCCGAACGCCTTCTTGCGCCCCTGCCAGAGGCGAGCACGATCCGCCGGATCGGTCGCCGCGCGCACGGCGCGTGCGCCTGCTTCGGTGCAGAAGCGGGCGACGCGTGCGGCATCCTCTCCGAGCCCCGCCGCCGCTCCGTCGATCTCGATGAGGAGGATCGCCGCCGCATCGGTCGGATAGCCGGCGGCGTAGATCGACGCCTCCACCGCCTGGATCGTCGCGGCGTCCATCATCTCGAGCGCGGCCGGCACGATCCCCGACGCGATGATCGCGGACACCGCCTCCGCCGCCGCGTTCACGCTGGAGAAGTCAGCGAGCAGCGTGTGCACGGCCTGCGGCGTGCGCACGAGCCGCACCGTCACGTCGAGCGCGATCCCGAAGCAACCCTCCGATCCGATGAACGCACCGAGCAGATCGTAGCCCTCGGCTTCGCCCGCCGCGTTTCCCAGCTCGACGATCTCGCCGCTCGGCAGGATCGCGGTCACGGCGAGGACGTGATTCAGCGTGACCCCGTACTTCAGGCAGTGGGGCCCGCCGGCGTTCTCCGCCACGTTGCCGCCGATCGTGCAGGCCGTCTGGCTCGACGGATCGGGAGCGTATTGCAACCCGTACGGCGCGGCGGCGCGCGAGAGCGTCGCGTTCACGACGCCCGGCTCGACGACCGCGCGCGCGTTGTCCCCATCGATCGAGATGATGCGCGTGAGGCGATGCAGGCCAAGCAGCACCACGTCGTCGGCGAGCGCGCCTCCCGACAATCCCGTGCCGGCGCCACGGGGCACGAAGCGCACATTGCGCTCGGCGAGCAGGCGCACCACCGCGATCGTTTCCTCGCGGGTGCCGGGAAAGACGGCGAGCGACGGACGCTTCTGGTATCCGGGCAATCCGTCGGACTCGTACGCCCGCAGCTCACCGGCGCGTTCGAGCACCCGTCGCTGGCCGACGATGGCGGCGAGCGCCCGCGCGAGCCCCTCGTCGTGGGACCCGCCAAGGGCAGGAACCGGCCGTGCGGTCATCCGTTCGGAGGGAGAGGGCACTCTCGAAAGTTAGATCCTGCGTGGCGGAGCGACTAGGCGCTCCGCGCCTCGTCCGCTTCCTGCTCGCGTTCCGTCGGCGGGCAGACGACGTGGAGGGCATCGCGCCGCAGCTCGTACTCGAGCGTCGCCGGCATCGATTCCACCTCGCCGTCGAGCGCCACGCGCGTTCGACGGCGAACGCTGATCCGGCAGCGATCCACGAGATAGGCGTCGAGCTCGGGCGTCCTGGCCACGGCTTTGACGCCGCGCGCCACCGCGGCGAGCGCGATCGCGAACACCCGCGCGCGCGATCGACCCCGCACTACCATGACGTGCAGCCCACGCCGTCCATTCGGGACACGATTGCCCAGCGTGGGAACCTGCAGCTCGCGCTCGCCCACGCCGATGAAGACCAGCGGCGTGCGATAGATGCGCGGCTCGCCATCGACTTCCAGCTCGACGGCGACGGTGCTCCACTGCAGGAGGATGCGGAGCGTCGCGATCGCGGAGGCGATCCGATAGCCGAACCGGGGCTCGAGCCGCTCGCGGATACGCACGAAGCGCACATACGCGCCGACGCTGCTCGTGTTGAGAAATACGTGACCGTCCACTTTTCCGACGTCGACGCCGCGACTCTCACCCTGCACGGCGAGCTCGAGAGCCTCCTTCGCGTCGGTGCTGACGCCGAGGTCCCGTGCAAAGTGGTTGAGCGTACCGCCGGGCAGGATCGCGAGCTCCGCAGGTGTGTCGAGAAGCGCTGCGGCCGCTGTGGCGACGGTGCCGTCACCGCCGCAGATGAGCACGCGCTCGGCACCCTCGCCGATGACCCCTTTGATGGTCGAGGCGATCGCGTCGGGTTCGACGTCGTGCACCTCGAACTCGTCGTTCGACTCCAGTGCTTTCCGGGCCTCCTCGGCGGAGCCCGATTTGACGTTCAGGATCGCGGGGATGCGATCGTTCACGTGTAGCGTCGGCGACGCAGCACCAACTCACCGAAGCGCGCCCAGAAGCGACGCCGGCGCTCGGGGAGCGAGACGGTCGCCTTCCGCTCCAGCTTTCCCCAGCCCTGGAGCCGACCGCTCAGCGCCGCGGCGAAGGATCGGACGACCACCCAGTACATGACCTGCCGGTAGGCGAATCGCTGCACGAAGATCGACCAGGTGAGGCTCTTGTCCTCGTCCCCTTCCATGAGGAAGGCGATGACCGCCGCGAGCCAGTCGACGAGGAGGAAGACCGCGTAGTAGCTCAGGACCTGCTCGAGGTTTGGCAAGGCGTACGCCAACCGTCCGTCCACCGTGTGCACGCGCGCGTTGAACCACACCGACGCGATGCTCCAGAGGAACATGAGGTCCGCCACGGGCGAGATGGCCGGCAGCAGCAGCTGGAACAGGAAGACGTTCGGAAGGCCGACGAACCCCAGCGATCCGTACTTCGGCCGCAGGAAGGCGTCGCGGTGCTTCCACGTGCACTGGAGCGTGCCGAACGACCAGCGGAAGCGCTGCTTCGCCAGGCCGCGCAGGGTGTCGGGCGCCTCGGTGTACGCCACGGCGCTGTCCGCGTACGCGACCGAGAGCCCCGAGCGCCGGATGGCGAGGGTGAGGTCCTGATCTTCGGCGAGGGTATCCTCGCGGAAGCCTCCGACCTGCTGCACGACCGAGCGCCGCCAGGCGCCCACCGCACCCGGGACCACCGTGATGCAATCGAGCAGCGAGAAGGCGCGGCGATCGAGGTTCTGGCTCGTGACGTACTCGAGCGCCTGCCACCGCGTCACGAGGTTGATGCGATTGCCGACCTTCGCGTTCCCCGCCACGGCGCCGACCGTGGGATCCTTCAGGGGCTGCACCAGCTCCGCGACCGTGTCGTCGTCGAAGATCGTGTCGGCGTCGAGCCCGATCACGATCTCGTGCTGCGCGCGCGCGATACCGTAGTTGAGCGCGCTCGCCTTGCCGCCATTCTCCTTGCGGTACGCGGAGACGGACGGGTGACTGCCGTACGCCTCGCGCACGATGTCGATCGTCTCGTCCGACGAGCCGTCGTCCACGACGACGATCTCGATCGGTCCCCCGTACTTCTGGTTCAGCAGAGAGGCGATCGTCTGGACGATCACCTTCTCTTCATTGTATGCCGGCACGATGATGCTGACGCCGGGTGTGTAGTCACGCGCTTCGCCACGCTTCTTATGGTCGCGCAGCCGTTCGATCAGGGCGAGCAGGCCGATGATGGCGAGGCGTCCGATGCCGAGCGCCACGGCGATGCTGAACACCCAGAACATGAGCGTCTCGCCGACGCCGAGCGCGAGAAATCCGGCGCGCACGAAGAAACGCGCTGCCTCCGTCTGCGGAGGAAGGGGAGGCATGGCCTCGTCCCGACTGATCCCCGCCAGGTCACTCACGAGAACGAGCGTGTCGCCACGCGCACGCAGCGAGTCGATGAGCGGCCCGAGCGCGGCCACCGTCGCGCTGCGATCGCCACCCGAGTCGTGCATCAGGATGATGTTGCGCGTCGAGTCCTGTCGGGTTGCCTCGCTGACGCGCGGACGCTCCCGCTCGCGGAGCACGTTGCCGATGATCGAATCCGGGTTGGACTCGCGCCAGTCCTCGGAGTCGATATGAAGGCCGATGGTCCAGTAGTGTCGGTCAGACGCGTACCCGACCGGCACGAGCTCGTCGCTCGTCGTGGGCTCGGCGTCTCCGAAGTACGGGGGACGGAAGAAGGCCATGCGGCGGTTGAGCACCGACGAGACGAGCTGCGTCGTCATGTCGATCTCGAGCACGGAGCGCGCCTTGCTCGCGAGGGCGAGATTCGGGTGACGGTAGGTGTGATTCCCGATCTCGTTTCCTTCGTTGTACATGCGCTCGAGCAGGCGCTGGTCCACGTCGACGTTCTGGCCGACGACGAAGAACGTCGCCTTCGCGCCGCGTGACTTCAGCGTGTCGAGGATCATCGGCGTCCAGCGTCCGTCCGGCCCATCGTCGAAGGTGAGCGCGACGCGGTGCTTGTTGCGCTCCTGCCCTCCCGTGTGGTTGACGACGTAGGGAATGGGGACCTGGACGATCGACGACGACGTGATGTAGCCCTTGCTGTCGATGGTCAGGTTCCGATAGCCCGGCTTGGGGGAGTACTCGATCTGAAGGATCTCCCCCGTTCCATTCTGCTCTGCGTCGTATCCCGATGGCATGTTGCGCAGGCTATCGGGGCTGAACAGCGATCCGTCCGTGCCGATGGCGCTCCAGATCGACGGATCCTCGCCGCCGAGGTGCCAGATCGCGTGTCCCGCCACGCCAAGTGCGTGGCCGACCTTCATCTCGTTGTAGGCCGTCGTCGCGTCGAGATACCAGAGGACGTGATCCGTGGAATCCGGATCGCTCCACTGCATGTACGGATTCAACGCCACGGGATCCATCACCGACGTCGGCCGGTTGGGTCCACGAGCGGCCTTCATCACTTCCTGGAAGTCGGCCGCCTCGGCCTGGTGGCGCACGACGGCCTCGGCGTCGTTCCAGTCGTAGCCGTACGCCCCGACCATGAGAATCAGCTTCGACGGGTCGACGAGTCGAGCGAAGCGCTCCGCCTGCGTGACGTAGAACTTCTGACTCGAGACCGGTCCCGGATCGCCGCTACTATAGTGTTCGTCGAACAACATCGGGAACAGCTTGTCGTTCAGCGCCGCCGCGCGCCGGATGTACGCGTCGTCGTCGCTGACGGCGATCGCCTGCGTGGACAGGCGCCCGATGGAATGCATCGCGTCGTGAAGCTCGCGCGCGAAGTCGAGGACCTGCGTCTGCAGGCTCGCGTCGAAGTTCTCCATGTCGAGCGTCGTGCCGGCGAGGCCGTAGCGGACCACTGCGGTCTTGAGCTGACGGATGGCGTTGGCGCGCGCGACCGGGTTGCCGAGGAACCGGCGGACCGTCGCCGCGTCGAACTTTCCCGCCGCCGAGTCGGAGCCCGTGACGACGAAGTTGCTCAGCATGATGAAGAGCGACGGCCGCGTTTCGGCCGGCCGATCGTGCAGCAGCTCGATGACCTGCGGCTTCACGCGCAGCAGCAGCGTGTCCGCGTTGCTGGGGACGAACGCCCACTCGCCGATCACCCAATCGAGCTTGTCGTAGTTGCGCTTGAGGGAGGCGAAGGAGTTGTCGGCCCAGTTGACGTAGAAGCCGGCGACGATCGCATCGGTGCGCGTAGGACGCGATCCACGGCCCACGTCGAGTACGGGCACCATCTCCGGGCGCCTGGACGCGTGCGGGCTGCCGTACTTCTTCATCGTCGCCGCCAGCTTGCGGCGGTAGGCGATGCGAAGTCGGTCGATCTGCGTGAGCGGATGCCGCGTGCCGATCTTCTCAGCGGCGCGCGGATCGAGCGACGCGAGCGGCAGCTGCGGTGGGATCGGCGGGAAGAACAGCTCGGACCCGACGAGCACGAGCGCGATCAGCGTCGTGGCGACTCCGAGTACGAGCGCCGCGAGCCGGATGCGCCGCCAGCGCCGTCCGGAGTGGTCGATGAAAACTGGTTTTTGGCGATCCGACATTGGTGGGCGCTTGGTGGGCGCGCGGTGTGACTAGACGCACGAAGCGGGGCAGGGAGTCGTCTCCCGCCCCGCCTCGTACATGATGATACACCCGAAGTGCGCCGCCGGTTCAGTGCGGCGCGTTACAGTCAGGCCGCCTGCCAGAATCCGGCGAGGGCCCGCCCGTCGGGAGATTCCCGAAGCTTCTCGAATGCCCGCTCGCGGATCTGGCGGATCCGCTCGCGCGTCACTCCCATCAGCGCTCCGATCTTCTCGAGCGTCATGGGCTCCCCGCTCTCGTCGAGCCCGTAATAGAGGAAGAGGATCTTCCGCTCGCGGGGGGTGAGGTATTTCCGGAATACGCGCTCGATGAACTCCTTCATGAGCTTGTAGTCCGTCGTGTCCTCGATCTCGGTGCCGTCGACGCCGGCGAAACGCTCGCCAAGGGTGGAGGCTTCACGGTCCGAGCGATCGATGGGGGCGTCCAGCGAGACTTCGGTCGAGCTCATCTGCTTCGCCGCTCTGACCTGCTCGGGCGACTCCTCGAGGAGTCGGGAGATCTCGTTCTCGGTGGGATCGCGCTTGAGGACCTGGGCGAGGATCGTCTCGGCGCGGGCGAGACGGATGAGCTGCGAGTTCTGGTTGAGCGGGATTCGGACGCTGCGGGTCTGCTCGGCGAGGGCCTTCAGTACGGCCTGGCGGACCCACCAGACGGCGTACGAGATGAATTTGACGCCCTGATCCGGATCGAACTTCCGTACCGCCTTGAGGAGACCTTCGTTGCCGATCGCGACCAGCTCCGAGAGATCGAGCCCGTGCCCCTGATACTTCTTCACGTACGAGATCACGAACCGGAGGTTCGCCGTGACGAGTCGCTCGGCGGCGGCTTCATCACCCTTCTGGGCCAGCCTGGCCAGACGTCGCTCTTCGGCGGCGTCACTGATCAGAGGTAGTTTTTGGATGTCGTGTAGGTACTGATCGAACGCGGTGGAGGGAGACGAGCGGAAATAGCCCTTGGACCTGGTCTCGGTCGCTTGCTCCATACACGCCCCTTACCTGTGCCGGAAGGTGGTCGATTCTCGCAGTCAGAGCTGGCTGCGGCGCCCGTAGGGTTTCAGCGGGAGCGCCAGGATAATGTCGAGTTAAAAACCCGTCAACAGTAAGTTTGCCAGAATGACCCCTTACACAGATTTGTGATGGGGCTAACTGCTGCAATGACAGACGTTTGTCGGTTACGCCAACAAAGTCGGGCGTTTTGGGCCATTTCGGCCCCTCTGGCGAGCCCTGCCGGTTGAGCACGCCGAAAAGCCGGCCAGGGACGCCCTGCCGGCTGTGCGGGAGTGGGGCGGTGGCCTCCTTCGAGCCGCCGCGAGGGTGCTATTGCTCGGTCAGGCCGATGGCGGAGCGGGCGGATCCTTCATCTTTCCGCGCTTCGTGGCCGAGACCACGCCGATCCCGATCAGGATGATCGCGCCGACCGCGATCCACATCGACGGAACGTTGAGCAGATAGGCGGCCAGCCCCAATCCGAGGATCAGGATGAGAAAGCCGACGAGATATGTGCCAAATGACGACATGTCGCTGCTCCGATGAGGTCGTCGTAGAAGAAAGGCAAACTCGGGACCAACATCGGTTGCATCGACGGTCTCACTGCACGGCTGCGCCGCCCAACCGTCCTGTCAGCAGGGTGTCCTTCATCGCGCCGCGCGGACGAGGGACGAGCACCGCCGTGCCGCGTCGGAGACCGAACCGACGCGCATCGCGGCAGGTGGGAGTCCAGATGTCCAGCCGGCCGTTCCGAATGTCCGCGCCGGTGTCGTCGACGAGGAAGCGGCCGTAGTAGACCCGTCCGACGTACACCTCGATGTAGCGGCCGAGGGGGAAGAGGCGCGGGTCAGCGGCGACGATCCCTTCGCGCACGTATCGGTCGCGACGCGTGGTGCCCTGCAGACAGTACGCGGAAAGCTGCACGGGTACCGGGTCGCCATAGTGCAGCGGGCCATCGCGTCGCGCGGCCCAATCGCGTCGCGCGCCGAGTACGAGGGCGCCGTCGAGATGGGCGGGGGAGAGGACGACGACGGGCGCGAGGGCGAGTGGCGCTTCATCCGGCTCCGGCGCCCGCTCTCGCATCGTCGCCGTGCCGAGTAGGACGAGGCCGGCCATGGTGACGAGGGAGACGATGCCGACCGTGCGTCTCCGACGTTCGACGCGCGGCGGCGTCGCCGGCGACGTCAAGCCAGCACCTCGTGCACCAGCTGATCGTCGACGGGGAGCGCCCAGCCGGAATCCTCACCCGCCATGGCGCCAATACGGGCTGGAAGGGCGTACTCGACCCTTCCTTGACGTGCCTTCTTGTCGAGGCGCGTCGCGTCGACGATCGCGTCCACGGAGAGGGCAGCGGGTCGCTGCACGGGGAGCCCCGCACGCGCGACGACCTCACTGATCCGCTGCGCGGTCCCCGGTTGAGCGACGCCGAGGCGTTCGGCGATCCGCGCCTCGAGCACCATGCCGATGGCGACGGCCTCGCCGTGCAGCAGCGCGTAGCCGCTCACGTGCTCGAGTGCGTGGCCGAGCGTGTGGCCGAGGTTCAGTGTCTTGCGCCGGCCATGCTCTCGTTCGTCCGCGCGCACCACCTCGGCCTTGATCTCGACGCTCCGCGCGACTGCGTCCAGTGTCGCCGAAGGCTCCGCCTCGAGAAGCGCGGGAAGCTGGGCATCGAGCTGCGCGAAGTAGTCCGCGTCGGCGAGAACGCCGTGCTTGATCGCTTCGGCGAGGCCCGCACGGCGCTGCGCTGGAGGGAGGGTACGGATCGTCTCGACGTCCGCGAGCACGGCGGCGGGCGGATGGAAGGCGCCGACGAGGTTCTTGCCCGCGGCGGTATCGACGCCCGTCTTGCCGCCGATCGAGGCGTCGATCATCGCGAGCAGCGTTGTCGGGCACTGCACGACGGGCACGCCGCGCATGAAGGTGGCGGCCACGAATCCCGCGAGGTCGCCCACGACGCCTCCGCCAAGGGCGACGACCGTCGTGTCGCGCCCGCAGCCTGCGTCGAGCAGCCCGTCGGTGATTCGCGCCCACGTGTCGCGCGTCTTGTGGGCCTCGCCCGACGGGATCACGTGCACCGACACGGGGCCGTGCGCCGCGAGTGACAGGACGAGAGGCTCGGCGTAGTGCGGCGCGACCTCGACGTCGCTGACGATCGCGTAATGGTGTGCCGGCGCCGCCTCGGCGATGTACCGCGCGTACTCGTGACGGAGGCCGGCCGCGACGACGACGCGGTACGTGCCCGCGTCGATCTCGCGCGCGGACGCAGCTCGCGTATCGCTCTGCGCCGTCACCACGTGACCTCGCCGGTTCCGGCGCGGAGGTTGGCCAGCCGCGCGAGGGTGAAGAGCAGGTCGGAGAGCCGATTCAGATAGATCACGACCAGGGAAGGAATCTCGATCGTCCGCTGGAGCGTCACGACATGGCGTTCGGCGCGACGGCAGACGGTGCGCGCGACGTGCAGCGCGGCGGCCTTGGGTGATCCGCCGGGGAGGATGAATGAACGGAGGGGCTCCAGCTCGGAGTCCGCATCGTCGATGAGACGCTCGAGCTGCGTGATGCGCTCCTCGTCGATGCGGGCCTTCTCGAGATGCTGCGCCATCTTGTCCCGGTCAGGGGTGGCGAGCAGCGCGCCGATGGCGAACAGGTCGCGCTGCACGGGGACGAGCACCTCATCGATGCGCGGCATCACCTCGACGGCGCGCGCCATCCCGAGGACGGCATTCAGCTCGTCGACGTCACCATACGCCTCGACGCGCGGGTCGTCCTTGGCGACGCGCCCGCCGCCGAACAGCCCCGTGTCGCCGGCATCTCCGGTCCGTGTGTAGATCTTCACGGAGGGAAGTATAGCGCGCATGGGGGTCCCGTCGCGCGTTTGTGAGTCATGGCACACCCGCTTGAGGATCGCACGCTGACTGGCGAAGCTTCAGCCATGAATCACGAGATGAAGGACATCACGATCATCGGCGGAGGGCCAGCGGGGCTCTTCGCGCTCTTCTACGCGGGCATGCGCGGCGCTTCGGCGCAGGTCGTCGACGCGTTGCCGGAGCTCGGCGGCCAGCTCGCCGCCCTCTACCCCGAGAAATACATCTTCGACGTCGCGGGCTATCCGAAGGTGCTGGCGAAGGATCTCGTCCGGTCGCTGCGCGACCAGGCGGCGCAGTTCGGCCAGCCCACGCATCTCGGCCAGCGCGTGAGCGGACTGCACGAGGAGGACGGCCACTTCGTGCTCGAGACGGACGAGGATCGCTTCCCCACGAAGGCGATCATCATCGCCGCGGGGATCGGCGCCTTTTCACCGCGACGGCTGCCGCATGCGAGTGCCGAGCCGTGGTACGGTCGTGGCATCTACGACACGGTGACCGATCCGAAGGACTATCAGGATCAGCGCGTCGTGATCATCGGCGGTGGTGACTCCGCCTTTGATTGGGCCACCCAGCTGGCCGGCATCGCGGAGCATGTGGCGCTCGTGCACCGGAGCGACCGCTTTCGCGCGCACGGCGCGACGGTCGCGCAGTTCAACGCCGACGTCTCGGCGAAGCGCGCGTCGCTCTACACCTTCCACGAGCTCGTCGACGTCATCGAGCACCCCGAAGGGGAGCGGTTCTCGCACATCGTATTGAAGGACATCAAGGGGAAGACGACGCGCGAGATCGAGGCCGACGTCGTGCTGCCGATGCTCGGCTTCGTGAGCGACATCGGCCCGATCGCCGAATGGGGGCTGACGCTCGAGAAGGACGAGATCGTCGTCAACCAGGTGATGGAGACCGGCCGCACCGGTGTCTGGGCCGCGGGGGACGTGACGACCTATCCCGGAAAGCTCAAGCTGATCGCCTGCGGCTTCGGCGAGGCCGCGACCGCGGTGAATCAGGCGGTCCACTGGATCTACCCCGACAAGAAGGTCTCGCCGGGGCACTCCAGCAACATGGCGATCTTCGGCCAGAAGGACGACTAGTTCGCCCCCTTGTTGTACAGCAGCACGATCACCGGGCCGCCATTGGCGTTGAGGCCGAATCGGCCCTGCGCCTGTTCCGCGTTGAGGTAGCGCACCTCGATGATGCCCAACACGGGCATCTTGGTGAGCTGTTGGAGCTCCTGCAGAGGACCGTAGTCGCTCGAGATCTGGATGATGCCGGTCTTCGACTGCTGGAAGCTGTTCGGCCCGTGATAGGCGAAAAAATTCGGCCGCAGCTGGCGGATCGCATTGTACGCGTCGCGGCTGTAGATGGCCGGGTCCTGAAGCTCCTCCGACGTGATGACGTTGGTCTGCCGCGTGACGCGAGTCGGAGCGGGAGCGCCACCCGGAATATCCGGGTAGCGACTCCCGCCGCACGATGCCGTCACGGCCATGACAGCCACGATCGCGAGCCGTGATGTGCTGATGAACATTCCCATCCAAACCTCTCGTGCGCGGACGACTGCGCACGATGCCAGGGTTACTGGTTCTTGTTGTGGAGCAGTACGATGACGGGTGCGCTGTTCGCGTTCAGCCCGAAGCGGAGCGCCGCTTCATCGGGCTTGAGGTAGCGCACCTCGACGAGACCCATCGTGTTCATCCCCTTCAGCGACTGCGAGCTCTGGAGCGGCCCGAAGTCGGTGGAGACCATCACCTCGCCCGCGCCCGGCTCGGCCGAGCCCGTGGGGCCGCGGTAGGCGAAGAAGTTCGGACGCAGCGAGCGCAGCGCCGACATGGCATCCTTGCTGACGACGGCGGGATCCTGCAGCTCCGCCTCGCTGATGACGTATGCTTTCCTCTCGACTCGCGACGGTGACGGCGCGCCGCCGGGCGTCGAGGACGAGGAGCCGCCGCACGAGACGGCGAGGACGAGTAGAGCGGCGACGCAGAAGCGAGTGGTCATAGGGAGCTTCCTCGGAGGGATGGCGCGCGACGGTACGCGCGGTGTTCTACTGCGTGGAGGTGAGCAGCACGAGCACAGGGCCACCGTTCGCGTTGATGCCGAACCTGGCCGTCGCCTCGGTAGCGTTGAGATAGCGGACCTCGACCAGGCTCCGCGTATCGATGGCACTGAGCGCATTCGATTTCTGGAGCGGCCCGAAGTCCTGCGAGATCTGAAGCAGTCCGGCGGTTGCGTTCTTGATGCTGAGCGGGCCTCTCGTCATGAAGTACGCCGGTCGGAGCTGGCGGATCGTGGTCATCGCGTCGTTGGCCGCGACGGCGGGATCCTGGAGCTCCTCGCGGGAGATGACGTTCGCGTTGCGCGTGCGCCGCGCGACGGGAGCGCCATCCTGCGAGGCGGTCTTGGTCGCGCACGCGAGCGTGATCGCGAGTAGGGCAACCATGCGAGTGGTGGTGGGGAGCATGGAGACACCTTCCGAAGACGAGAGGGTGATCGCGGCGAGGATCGCCGCCCTGCTATTGCACCGACGTCAACAGAACGATGACGGGTCCACCGTTGGCGTTGATACCGAAGCGGCTCTGCGCGTCGACGGCGTTGAGGAAGCGGACCTCGACGAGACTGCGCGTGTCGATCCCGCTCAGGTTGTTGACCGGCTGGAGCGGGCCGAAGTCCTGCGAGATCTGTGTCAGGCCGGCCGTCGCGTTGGAGAGGCTCATCGGACCGCGCGTGCGGAAGAACGCCGGGCGAAGCTGGCGGATCGCAGTCATCGCGTCCGTGCCGGCGATCGTCGGATCCTGGAGCTCGGTGCGGCTGATCACGTCGGGATTCCGCGCCTCGCGCGTCGCCGAGGGCGACGGCGCGGTGGTGGCGGTGGACGAAGCCGACTTCGCGCACGATGCCGAGAGCACGAGGAGAAGAGCGAGAGTACGACGAGCGGCCATGACAGACCTCGACAAGGAGAAATGTTCGACGCGATGCCTGACGCACGAACGATCACGGTGGATGGCGCGCGCGCAACTTGTCCACGTTGCGGCGCGCGACGTCCTCCAAAGCGATCCCCAGTGTATCTGCCGTGATCGCCACGCACCAGAGCGCATCGCCCAACTCGAGTGTCAGGGAATCCCGGTCGAGCTGACGCCCCTGCAGGAGGTGCTTCCGGACATGCGCGAGCACTTCGCCAGCCTCCTCGGCGAGGCCGGCGGCGGCGTCGAGCAACCGCTGATCGTCGGTCAGCTTCTGGTTGATCGTCCGCCGCGCCTCCGCCTGATACGCGGACAGCGTCGTGAGGCTCGCCGTTGGAATGCTCATGCGTAGGTCACTCGCGGATCCGCCTTCGCGTACGCGAGATCGGTGAGAAGATTCACGAGCACGAACACGGCCGACAGGAAGAGCACCGAGCCCTGGATGGCCGGCAGGTCACGCCGCTGGATGGCGTTCACGACGTAGCGACCGATGCCGGGCCAGGAGAAGATCGTCTCGGTGAGAATGCTGCCGGTGAGATAGGCGCCGAAGTCGAGGCCGAGCACCGTGATGATCGGGATGAGCGCGTTGCGCAGCGCGTGACGCGCCACCACCACGTGCTCGCGCAGCCCTTTCGCGCGCGCCGTGCGCACGTAGTCGGCGCCGAGCGCGTCGAGCATCGCCGAGCGCGTCATCCGCGCGAGAAAGGCGACGGAGCGCATTCCGAGCGCGAGGGCGGGGAGGATGAGGTAGCGGAGCCCCCCGAAGCCCGACGGCGGGAGCCAGTGCAGCGTGACGGCAAAGAGCAGGATGAGCAGAAGTCCCACCCAGTAGACGGGAAAGCTGATCCCGAGGTACGCGAGCGCGAGCCCGAACCTGTCGATGGGGCCACCGGGGTTGCGAGCACTCAGGACGCCGAGCGAGACGCCGCAGATGGTGGCGAAGAGCATCGCCGCGCCGGCGAGCTCCAACGTCTTGGGAAAGCGCTCGAGGATGTCGCGGAGGATCGGGCGGTTGGTGATGTACGAGCGACCGAGGTCGCCCTTGGCGATGCCGGCGATGTAGTGGCCGAACTGGACGGGGAGCGGATCGTCGAGTCGGAGCTCGGCGCGAAGACGGGCGATCGTCTGCTCGTCGGCGCGCTCTCCCACCATCGCCATCACCGGATCGCCCGGCGCGACGTAGAGGAGCAGGAACGCGATCACGAGGACGCCGAGCAGTGTCGGGATGGCGAGGAGGACTCGCCGCAGGATGAAGGCGCTCATTTATTGGCGACGCGCTTGGGCGCAGTTGCGGCGGTGGTCGTCACCGTCGTCCACGGCTGTCCGTTGAAGATGACCGGAGGCTGAAAGCCTCGGATCCATGGCTGCACGGCGTACAGCTCGCTGTAGAACCACAGGAAGATCATCGGGGCGTCGCGAAAGGCGATCTGATCGGCCTCCTCATACAGCGCGACGCGCTTCGCTTCGTCCTGCTCGCGGCGGGCCGCGGTCACGATCGAGTCGTACTGCGCGTTCTGATAGAAGGAGACGTTTCCGCCGACCCCTTTATTCGCGCTGTGCAGCAGCGGATAGAGGAAGTTCTCCGCATCCGGATAGTCGGCATACCAGTCCTTGAGGAACAGATCGGTGGCTCCCTTCCGTGCCGCCTCGCGTGCCGCAGCGCTCTCGCGCTGGACGATCTTGATGCGGATGCCGGACAACTTGAGGTAGGCCTGGAGGGTCTCGGCAATGCGGACGTAGAGCGGGTTCGTCGAGGTCCACAGCTCGAGATCGATCCCGTTCGGGTAGCCGGCCTCGCGGAGAAGCTGCCGCGCCTTGGTGGTGTCGAACTGGTAGCCGACGCGTGTCGTGTCTGCGCCCGGCAGCGAGGGAGGAATCACCCCTGCGGCGAGCTGACCACGGTCGGCGATCAGGTTGCGCACGATGCGCGACCGGTCGACGGCGTAGTTGAGCGCCTGGCGGACGCGCGGGTCACGCAGCGGTCCGCGGGTCGTGTTGATCGCGGCATAGACGAGCTCGAGCGACGGTGTGGACATGAGGAGGTTCCGGCGCTCGGCGTCCTCCTCCCAGTCGGCGATCTCTCCCTGTGGGATCTGGAGGACGTCCACCGTACCGCTCTGGAACTCGGCGACGGCCGTGCTCGGCTCGGTGATGATGCGTGCCTGGAGAGAGTCGGCACGCGGCGGGCCGCCCCAGTAGTTCTTGTTGGGTGCGAAGAGGAGGTAATCGTCGTGCTTCCACTCGACGAGCCGCCACGGCCCCGTCCCGACGGGATGCTCACCGAAGTTCGCGGGGACCTTCTCCGGCGCGATCGAGGCGACGGGCATGGCGAGCAGCTTTGGGAAGATCGCGAACGGCTCCTTGAGGGTCACGACGACGGTGGAGTCATTCGGAGCGGAAAGCCCGTCGATCGACATCACCTTGCCTGCGGCGTAGTCCTGTGCGCCGTGGATGGGATAGAGGGGCCACCCGCGGCCGCCGCGCACCCTCGGGTCGAGCACGCGCTGCCAACTCGCGAGCACCTGGCGCGCGACGAACGGCGTGCCGTCGGTGAAGGTGACGCCGCGGCGCAGGTGGAAGGTCCAGGTCAGCCCGTCAGGGGAGGTCTCCCAGCTCGTGGCGAGGCCCGGAATGACGCGGGCTTCGGGGGTGAACCTCGTCAGGCCGTCGAAGAGGTAGCCGACGGCTCGGCCGGTGGGGACGTCGGTCGAGAGGGCGGGGTCGAGCGAGCGGGGATCGTAGTTGTCCCGCGAGTCGACCAGGGTGCGCCGATCGGTGCCCCCACCACCCCCACCGCAGGCCATGACGAGGAGGGGGAGAAGCAGGGCGATGGAACGACGCATGACGTTCTGGCGTAAGCAGTTGACAGCCGGGACAAGGCGCGAGAACTTACCCCTGACGCAGAGCAGCGTCAAACGTCTACGCGCCCGCCGGAAGCGATACCCGCGCGGGCGCGTAATGCGTACGACCCGCGCGTTCCGGGCCCTGCTGCAATTTGCGTCCCTTCCTCGTTTTTGATCGCTCCTCCCTGCGGCGCTTCGCTCCTCCGGTCGGAGTTCCGCATCTCTGGCTGCTTCTGCCCTCCCTCCCGCTGGCCGGCTAGCATGACTCGCACCGCCGACGCCCGTTCCCGCGCTCCGCAACACACGGAGCGCCTTCAGGGCTACGTCTTTCGCCGGACCCTGAGCGGCTCCGAGCTGCTGCCGGCGATCGGTGTCGGAGTCGCCGCCGGCCTGGTCGCGTTCTACGTGACGCGTCTCTTTCTGGAGCGCACACCGCTCCTTCCCGAGGAGCGGCGCACGGGCAAGCACCACGCGTCGGGGCCGCGGTCGGCGTGACGACCGGTGGTCGCCGGCGACTCGGGCGCCGGTGGTGGCGCGGCGCGGCAACCGCCGCGCTGATGTTGCTTCCCGCGTCGCTTCGCGCGCAGAGCGCGGAATGCGATGCCGGCGCGCGCGAGGTCCGCTCGCTCGACTTCCGCGGCAACAAGGCGTTCCGCGACAACGAGCTGGCGCTCCGCGTCGAGACCACGGCGTCGAGCCTGGCGCGCCGAACGCTGCGCGCCCTGGGCACGCGGCGCTGCCTCGACAGCGACGCACTGCGACTCGACGTCGGGCGGCTGCGGTTGTTCTACCGGCGGCACGGCTACTACAACGCCACGGTCGACACAACCGTGACGCCGTACGAGGACGGCGGCGTCAAGGTGGCCTTCGACATCGTCGAAGGCGAACCGGTGCTCGTCGACTCACTCGCCATCGGCGGACTCGACTCGGCCACCGCACCGATCGCGTCCACGGGGAACCTCGGCCTCCGTGAGGGCGAGATCTTCGACATCACGAAGACGCAGGCGGCGATCGACTCGATCAAGTCGAGGCTGCGCGACGGTGGCTATCCTCGCGCCGACGTGGCGGCCGGCTACACGGTCTACGACACCATCGCCCATCGCGCGCGCATCACGCTCGACGTGATTGCCGGCGTGCGTGCGCGCATCGGCAAGATCCGCGTGTTCAACGAGCCGATGCCCGAGGCGCCGAGACGACTGAGCGACGCGACGGTGATCCGCCTGCTCGACATCCAGGTCGGGGACGAGTACAGCGAGCACGCGCTCGCCGACGCACAGCGCGACCTGTATCAGAGCGACCTGTTCCGGCACGTCGAGGTGCGGTTGGCCCCCGACAGCGCGCAGGGGAAGATCGACTCGCTGGTGACGATCGACGTGGTAGCGAGCGAGAACTTCGTCCGGCAGGTGGACACCGAGGTGGGCTGGGCGGTGCTCGACTGCTTCAAGGCCCGCGCGCTGCTCGTGGACAAGAACTTCCTCGGCGAGGCGCGGAGGCTCGAGCTCACGGCTCAGGTCTCCAAGATCGGCCACGCCGACAACACGCGGTTCGCCGGCGGGAAGTTCTGCGCTTCGGACATGAGCCAGGATCCGTTCAGCAGTCAGGTGAACTACTTCGTCGGCGGCACGTTCAGGTTTCCGACGCTGTTCGGGCTGCACGGTTCGCCGGCGCTCTCGGTGTACAGCGAGCGGCGCGGCGAGTATCAGGCCTTTCTGCGCACGACGGTGGTCGGCGGCGAAGCGTCGTTGACGCGCGAGCTGCGGCACGAGCTCCCGCTCCGGCTGGCGTACTCGCTCGAGTTCGGCCGCACCGATGCGCAGCCGGCGCTGCTGTGCGCCGTGTTCAACCGCTGCGACAGCGAGTCGCGCGCGCTGCTCACGGGACGCAACCGGCCGCTCGCCGTGGCGAGCGCGCACCTGGACCGCCTCCGCGCGGACAATCCGCTCAACCCACGTACGGGGACGATGCTGCGTCTCGACCTGCGCGGCGCGGCGAAGGAGATCGGCTCCGACAAGGATCTCCAGTTCATCAAGGGACTTGCCGACGGATCGTTCTACCATCCGGTATCGCGCGGCGTGACGTTCGCGGCGCGGCTGCGCCTGGGGAGCGTGCTCGGACGGACCTTCTCGTTCAGCGACTCGGTGGGCTTCGTTCCTCCTGAGGAGCGTCTCTACGCGGGAGGAGCGGCGAGCGTTCGCGGATTCCAGCAGAACGAGCTGGGTGATCTGATCTATATCGCCGAGGACGCGCCGGTCGTCGTGGATTCTGCGGCGAATGGGGATACGGTCTATTTCGGGCTGGGCTCCGACCGGCTGCGGCGCGTGGTGCCGGTGGGCGGCAACTCGCTCATCGTGGCGAACCTCGAAATGCGGATGCGCAGCCCGTTCTATCCGGAGCTCATCCAGTACACCGCCTTCCTCGACGGCGGCAACGTGTGGCAGCGCGCGCGCCAGGTCAGCGGAACGGGCCCGTCCATCTCCAACCTCTTCCTGAAGGGGCTGCGCTGGACGCCCGGGGTCGGGGTGCGCGTCTTCACGCCGGTCGGCCCCTTCCAGGCGAACGTGGGGTACAACCCGTACCAGCGGCCGGCGGGCGCGATCTTCTACGACAAGGCGCCCAACGCTCAGGGCTTCGCACCACTCTATTGTGTGAGTCCCGGCAACAGGATTCCCGCCGTGAAGCTGGCAAACGGTGAGTACGAGCAGCTGTCGGGCAGCAGCTGTCCCGCCACGTACCTGCCGCCAGAGTCGCGCACCTTCCTCAGTCGGCTGACGTTCACCTTCTCCATCGGCCCCGATTTCTGACGAGCCCAAGCCCCGGATGAGTCGGCGGCGCTTCATCGCGCTCGTCAGCCTGTGCGTGCTCGTCATGCTCGGGCTCATCGTGGTGGGCACGGGCTATTTCGTCACGCAGTCTTCGTACGGGCAGGAGCAGCTCCGCCGGTGGGTGCAGACCACCGTGGCGTCGCAG
>DASVNI010000184.1:0-16551 GCA_036383935.1 Gemmatimonadaceae bacterium
AAGGAGTCGACCGGAATCACCCGCGGCCAGAACGCCGTGCACGTCCTGCCTCTCGATTGGGCTGCACTCGCTCGGGTGCTCGCGCCCGTCGTCGACCGCATCGATCTCACGCGCAGCGAGCCGCAGCTGCTCGTCGTCACGAGCGACGCGGAGAGCGCGGCCGCCGCGGCGGATGCGCTGGTCGGTACGGTCGGAGTGCGCGAGATTCGTGTCCTCGCCGTGTCGAACAGCCCACGCGCGGCGCGACTGCTGAAGTCGTCGCCGCCGCACATCGTCGTGGGTGCGCCCACCGAGCTCGTGGCGCTGCTCCAGAGCTCGACGCTCAAGGCGGAGAGCGTACGCGCCGTCGCGCTCGCCTGGCTCGACGCCTTGCTCGGAACGCCCGAAGCCGAGCCGCTCGAGACGCTGTTCAGCGAGCTGCCGAAGGAGGGCGCTCGCATCATCTTCGCCGGCGAGCTGACGCCGGCGTACGAGGCGCTGATCGAGCGCTACGCCAGGCGCGCACGCCGTGAGGCGGAGCCCGCCGGAGAGGCCGAGGCAGCGCTGGCGGCGGAATACGTCGCGGCGACGCCCGCCGGCCGCGCCTCCGCACTGCGACGCCTGCTCGATGCGCTCGATCTTCCGCAGGCGGCGCTCTACGCGCGCGACGAGCGCACGCGCGCCGACGCGACGCGCGTGGTGCGTGCACTCGGCTATCCCCGCGAGGCGGTGCGCGTGGTGAGTGAGGCCACCGCAGCGGCCGGCGCGGAGCCGCTCGTGCTGCTCGATCTTCCGGCTTCGCGCGCGGAGATGCGCACGCTCGCCGGCACCGAGGGGCGGAAGCTGTACGCCGTCGTCCAACCGTCGCAGATCGACAGCCTGCGCGCCCTTCTCGGTGGCGGGGCCGTGAGCCCGATCGCGCTCGTGGACGCCGCCGAGCGCGCGCGAGGAAAGGACGCCGCGCTGCGCGCGTCGCTGCGTGAGGTCCTCACCGCGGGTGACGTGCGCCGCGAGGTGCTCGCCCTCGAGCCCCTGCTCGAGGAGTTCGATGGGATCGAGATCGCCGCAGCGGCGCTCCGGCTGCTCGAGCAGCAGCGACCGGCGCGTCCCGCCGCCGCAGTCGCGCAGCGCGTGCCGATGACGATGTTGTTCGTCAACGTCGGCGAGCGCGATGGCGTGCGGCCGCAGGAGCTCGCGACCGCCGTCTCGACATCGTCCGGCCTGCCGAGCTCCCAGATCGGGAAGATCGAGGTGCGCGACACGCATTCGCTCGTCGAAGTCGCGGCGTCGGTGGCCGAGCTGGCGGCGGGCAAGCTCACCGGCAGCGTGATTCGCGGACGACGCGTGCAGGCGCGCGTGGATCAACCCCGTGAGTCGCGCCAGCGCGGCGCGCCCGCTCGTGGTGATCGCGGCGACCGCCCCGCACGCGTGGGACCGCCGCGTGGTGCGCCACGCGGTGATCGTGCCGAGCGTCCCGCCCGGCCGTTCGAGCGCGGCGGCGCCAAGAAGCCCGACGATCGCGCCGGCGCCGAGCGTCGCCCGCCGCGCTCGGCCGCCCCGCCACGCCCGCGCCGCGACGACGCATGATCGGCGATCTCTATCCCGGCGACACGCGTGGATGGATCGAGGTGATCTGCGGGGTCATGTTCAGCGGGAAGAGTGAAGAGCTCATTCGACGCGTGCGTCGCGCGCTGATCGCCAGGAAGCGCGTGCAGGTGTTCAAGTCGCATCTCGACGAGCGCTACGCGGGCATCTACCACGTGTCGAGCCACGACGGGCGCACCGTCGAAGCGGTGCCGATCGACACGCCCGAGCAGATCGCCCGCGCGCTTCACCGTGATACGCAGGTCGTCGCGATCGACGAGGCGCAGTTCCTGCCGCCCGCCATCGTCGATCTCGCGACCGCGCTCGCGTCGAGCGGTCGTCGCGTGATCCTCGCCGGCACGGACACCGACTTCCGCGGCGAGCCGTTCGGCCCGATGCCGCAGCTGCTCGCCGTGGCGGAGCTCGTCGACAAGCTGCACGCGATCTGCGTCGTGTGCGGCAATCCGGCGAGCCGGAACCAGCGCCTGATCAGCGGCCAGCCCGCCCGCTACGACTCACCGACGATCATGGTCGGCGGCGACGAGAGCTACGAGGCGCGCTGCCGCGGCTGTCACTCCGTGCCGCGGCGCGACGAGGATCAGGTCCGGCTGCTCTAGCTCGCGCGGGCGACGCGCTCTCGCCCGCCCAGCACGTCGGCATAGAGCTCGGCGATGTTCTCGCCGAATGCGCGCGCGCTGAACTGCCGCTCCACGAGCTCGCGTCCCCCGGCAGCGACGCGTCGCGCGCGCGCCGGGTCGCGCAGCAGTCCGAGGATCTGGTTGGCGAGCGTCTCGTCGTCCTTGGGCGGCGCGAGCAGGCCAACGTCGTCGCTGGTGATCAGCTCCGGAATGCCGTTGACGGCCGTGGCGACCACGGGACGCTGCATCGCCATCGCCTCGAGGAGAACCAGAGGCAGTCCCTCGAAGTGTGTGCTCAGGACGAACACGTCGAATGCGCCCATCACTCGCGCGGCGTCGGCGCGGAAGCCGGTGAAGATGAACGCGTGCGCGACGCCGAGTTGTTCGAGCTCTCGCCGTACGAGCGCGAAGTGTTCGCGATGCGCGGCGTCTCGTTCATGATCGCCCACGATCACGAACCGTGCGCGGGGCACGACGTCGAGCACGCGCTTCGCCGCGCGCGCGAGCGTCAGGTAATCCTTCTGCGCGGAGACGCGCGCCGTCATGCCGATCACCGGCGATCCGCTTTCGATCCCGAGCTCGCGACGCATCGTCGTACGCGACGCGGGCTCCGGCGTCGCCTGCACGTCGAGGCCATCGTACAACACGCGCCCGCGCGAGGGTCCGACACGATACGCGAACGTCGACCACGTGTCGCGGGACACGAAGACGAACCTGTCGACGGAGTTCAGGAGAAGCGCCTCGCGGCGCATCATCCGCTCCCACGGGTTCCGGATGTGGCAGAGCACCGGCACGCCGCTGAGTCGGCCGGCAGGCGCCACCTGAAGCGCAGCGTCGATGTCCGCGCAGTGGACGAGATCCGCTCCGTGCGCCCGGAAGGCGCGACGTAGTGCCAGGGTGTTACGAACGAATGGGAGCGGACGCCGCGCACTGAGCTCGACCAACGCATACGGCGCGACCGGCAACCCGGCATCGCGAAAGAACTCTCCAACGATGGGCGAGTCCTCTCGATAGAAGGCGACGTTCCGATAGCCTCGCTCCGCTGCGGCTTGCGCGATGCGCAGCGTCGCGTGCTCGGTCCCGCCAATCCCCCGCCACGGAAGCAGGTGCGCGATCGTTAGCGAGCGCTGCGCTTGTCGTACAGCCAAGACAGCACGCGGGGCATCACGAGCAGGCCCGATGTCACGAGGGTGAGTTTACGGCTTCTCATGACCGCGTTTGCTTCGCTAATCGCGTGCCGTGCGCGCGCATAATCGCGCTGAACGAAGGCCCGCTTGCCCTCGATGAATCGTTTCTCCGCCACCTGACGTCGCCGCGCAGTCTGCACGGCGGCGCGCTCGGTCTCGTCGAGCTCGAGTGTGCGCTCGCACTTGTCCAGCACGGTCAGCACCGCGTCCGCCATCAGCTCGAGGTCCGACGAGGTACCCTGTTCGTGGCGCCGGTACTGGGCAAGCACGCGCGTCGTGCCGTCGAACCGGCCGCCCGCGTGCGCGATGCGCAGCCACAGATCGAAATCTTCCGAGCGGCGCAGTGTGGGATCGAAGCGTCCCACGCGATCCCACCACTCGCGCCGGACCACCGTGCACGACGTGGTGAGCGTGTAGCGCTCGGTCACGATCGTCGTGAAGCTCGCCTCCCCACCCGAGCGGTTGAGCTGCCGCAGCGTCATGCCGGCTGACGCCGGGTGATCGATCACCTCCGCGTCCGCGTGGATGACCGCGAGACTACGATCGGCGTTCGCGCGGGCCACCTGTTCCGACAGGCATTCCGGAAGCCAGAGGTCGTCTCCGTCGAGAAACGCGATCAGCTCACCGCGCGCGCGCTCGACCCCGGCGTTGCGCGCCGCGGCCGGTCCCGCGTTCTCCTGCACGATGTACGTGATCCGGTCGCGATACGGTGCGAGCGCGGCCTCGAGGACGGGCGTATCCGGAGACCCGTCGTTCACGACGAGGATCTCGAAGTTGCGATAATGCTGGGCGAAGACGGAGTCGAGCGATTGCGCGATCAGCGCGCCGACATTGTACGCCGGAATGACCACGCTGACGAGCGTGTCTTCCGTGGGCGTGGAGGGCATCGAGCCTCAGGTCGTCGGCGTGAGCGATTGTCGGCGTGCGCCCGACGGGCGTTCCGATTCTCCCGCTCCATTCTGCGTCGAAGTCGCGGCATGCGTCCGCCGCAGTAGCTTCCAGCGGTTGCTCTGATAGAACTGCCCGCACGTGATCCGGCCGGGATCGACGCGCAGCATCGCGGCATGGTATTGCCAATTGATCGCCTCGGAGGCGACGCGTTCCTTCACACAGACGTCGGCGTGATAGATCCCCGGCTGGAGCGAGAGCTCGTCGCACTGGAACTCGAGCGTCCCGGGGCCGGCCGGAAGATGAATCGGGCTCCCGCTCGTCTCCGTCGTGAGCTGGCAGATCTCCGTGAGGTCGCCCAGGCGCGCGTCACCCGTGCGCACGTAGATCTCGAACACGGCATCCCTGACCTCGTGGTGCGCAACGTAGTCGATCCGGGCCACCAGAGGATCGGCCGTGTGGAACACCGTCGGCCGAAGACCGTCCGGCGTGAGGAACGCGAGGGACTCGATGACGGCGCGATCGTCCTCCATCGCGGTCTTCATCGTGTTGATCCGCGACGGCTCGATCTGCTTCTGATAGAGGGAGATGATCTCGCGCGGCGTCCCCGTCGCCGCCACCTCCCCGCGACGCATCAGGATCACACGGTCGCAGATGCGCTCCACCGCGGCGAGATCGTGCGAGATGAACACGATCGTCGTTCCGGATCGGCGGAGGCCTTCGATGCGCGTGAGACATTTCTCCTGGAACGCCGCGTCGCCGACGGCGAGCACCTCGTCGAGCAGCAGGATGTCCGGATCGAGATGCGACGCGATCGAGAAGCCGAGGCGCACGTACATCCCGGAGGAGAATCGCTTGACGGGCACATCGAGAAACGCCTTCACCCCCGCGAATTCGGCGATGCTCTCGAGCTTCTCGGCGATCTCGCGACGTCCCATGCCCAGGATCGCGCCGTTCAGGAAGATGTTCTCGCGCCCCGTCAGCTCCGGGTGGAACCCCGAGCCGACTTCGATGAGCGCGGACAACCGGCCGTTGATCACGATCTCGCCCGTGGTGGGCGACGTGATGTTCGCCAGGAGCTTGAGGATCGTGCTCTTGCCCGCGCCGTTGTGCCCGATGATCCCGACGGTCTCGCCGCGCTCCACGGCAAAGCTCACGTCGCGCAACGCCCAGAACTCGTCACGCCGCTTCCGCAATGCGTTGATCTTGCGGATCCACGGATGCTTCGTCGCGTCGTCATCGACCTCGTGGCGGACGATGTAACGCTTCGAGACGTTGTTGAAGATCAGGTCGCTGGACACGAGAGACGAGCTAGATGACGTCGGCAACCGTCGCCTCTACTCGCTTGAAGTAGAGGTACGACAGCGGAAGGAGCACCGCGGACAACACGGTGGAGATGATCAGCGAGTGGCTGTCGAACGGGCTGCCGAGGAGCGCGGCCCGGAAGTTCTCGATGATGCCGACCATCGGGTTGAGCACATAGTAGTCCCTGAACCTTTCAGGAACCTGTCTCAGCGGGTAGACGACCGGCGACGCGAACATCCAGAGCTGCAGCACCAGCGGCATCGCCATGCCGATGTCGCGGACGCGGACCTGCATCGCCGAGAAGATCAGCGCGCACGACGTGGTGAACGCGGCCATGACCAGCGTCACCGGAATCAGCCACAGCGCCTGCATCGTCAGCGAGACGTGGTAGTAGACCATCAGCCCGCTCATGATGATCGAGGCGATGAGCAGGTCGACCAGCGCGGCGACGATGTACGAGATCGGCAGGATCTCTCGCGGGAAGTACACCTTCGTGACGAGCTGGGCGTGCGACACGAGCCCGTTCGTCGCGTTGGTGAGCGAGGTCGAGAAGAAGGTCCAGGGGAGCAGTGCGGCGTAGGCGAAGACCGGGTACGGCACGCCCGGCGTCTTGATCCGCGTGAACACGGAGAAGACGAGGGTATAGATGATCATCAGCGCGAGCGGCTGGATGACCGCCCACGCGATGCCCAGCATCGACTGCTTGTAGCGGATCTTGAGCCGGTGCGCGCTAAGGACGACCAGCAGGTCGGTATACGCCGACAGACCGATCAGGCCGGCCCAGAGGTCCCGAATGGAGAAGGCGACGGGACGGATGACCTTGGTCCGGCGCGGGCCGTCGCGGCCGACTCCGGCCGCGACAAGGTCAGCCTCTGAGAGTGCCATGTTGATGAAGCACAAAGAGTTATGTCAGGGATGAGACAATTGTCGCCGCGCGACTCATTTAAGACGCGTCGACAGGGCGAAAGGTATCCGCCGGTCGCGCGTACACCGGGGCGTAGGTAGGGTGCGGGCACCCCGATGCATCGAGCAATCTCAGCGGCGGTGCAGCTAAGTTCAATCTACATGCCGTGGGGTCGCGGCCCGGAGCCTCAGACCCCCAGTTTCGCGTGCGCGAGTGAGAGGAACTCCTCTCGAGTCCGCGCATCGTCGCGAAAGACGCCGCGCAGCGCCGAGGTGATCGTGCGCGAGTTCTGCTTCTCCACGCCGCGCATCATCATGCACAGGTGGAAGGCCTCGACCACGACCCCGACGCCCAGCGGCGCCAGGACCTCGTCGATGGCGTCGGCGATCTGTTCCGTCAGGCGCTCCTGCACCTGGAGACGCCGCGCGAAGACGTCCACCAGGCGTGGGAGCTTCGAGAGGCCGACGATCCGGCCGTCCGGGATGTAGGCCACGTGCGCCTTCCCGAAGAAGGGCAGCATGTGATGCTCGCACAACGAGTAGAGCTCGATGTCGCGCACCATCACCATGTTCTTGTGCTCCTCGCGGAAGATGGCGTCTCCCACGACATCCTCGACGCGAATCTGGTAGCCGCGCGTGAGGAACTGCATGGCCTTCGCTACCCGCTCGGGGGTCTTGAGCAACCCTTCGCGCCCGGGGTCCTCCCCGACCAGCGCGAGTTGCTCCTGAACGAGCGCCGCGTACTGCCCGACTCCCTCCGTCTCGATGCCGTCGTCGATATCCATGCGTTTGTCGTCGAGTTGTGCGGGCGCGGTTCCTGCCTTCTGTCGGTCAACCCGAGCCGCGATAAGCGCGCCGCGGACGGAAAGGAAATGCTTGCCGCTCCTGCCACGCGACCCTAGCTTGGCCACGCGACCCTTGCCCCATCTCGAACCATGCTGCTTGTCGGCCTCACCGGCAACATCGGTAGTGGCAAGTCCACCGTCGACCAGCTCCTCAGCGAGCGTGGCGCCACGATCATCGACGCCGACGTGCTCGCGCGGCGCGCCGTCGAGATCGGGACGCCCGGCTACCGGGCCATCGTCGAACGATGGGGAACGTCGATCCTCGGCCCCGATGGAACGCTCGACCGCGGCGCGCTCCGGCGCATCGTCTTCAGCGACCCGGCGGAGCTCGAGCAACTCAACACGCTCGTGCATCCCGAGGTGGAGCGCATGCGCGCCGCGCTCGTCGAGGCGGCCAGACTGCGCGGCGACAAGCTGGTCGTCTGCGACGTCCCCCTCCTGTTCGAGCGCAAGATGACCGACCTGTTCGACCGCATCGTCCTGGTCGACGCGCCACGTCCCGTCCGGCTCGAACGCCTCGTGCGCGAGCGCGGGCTGAAGGAAACCGAGGCGATGGACATGATCGTCGCGCAGATGCCCGCCGAGCTGAAGCGAGCGCGCGCCGACTTCGTCATCGACAACATCGGGACGTTGACGGAGCTGGACGCGCGCGTCGCCGAAGTGTGGGGCGCGCTCGAACAGGCGGCCGAGGAGATCGCATCCCCCGCGTTCGGCGGCTGACGGCGCGCCTCCTGCCTTGACACTCCGCTCGGCCGCCCGATAGACTGCGCCCCCTCACACCCGAGCGCCGGAGCTAGACGTGTCCGATATCCCGCAGGATCTGCTCTACACGGAAGATCACGAGTACCTCAAGCCGGCCGGCGAGGCCGGCGTCGTATTCATCGGGATCACGGATTACGCGCAGGGAGAGCTGGGCGACGTCGTTTTCGTCGAGCTGCCCAAGGTCGGCGCGAAGTTCAAGAAGCACGACGTGTTCGGCACCATCGAGGCCGTGAAGGCCGTATCGGAGCTCTACGCCCCGGTCAGCGGCGAGGTGGTGGAGATCAACGGTCGGCTCGATGCGGAGCCCGCCCTGGTCAACACGGAGCCCTATGGAAATGGCTGGATGATCAAGCTCCGGATGAGCGACGAGGGCGAGAAGTCGGGGCTTCTGGATGCGGGGGCCTACAAGGGGAAGGTCGGCTGACGGAAGCTGTGAGTTGGTGAGTTGGTGAGTTAGTGAGTTAGTGACGACACGGCCTCGGGAAGCTCCTGCCTCCCGAGGCCGTTTTCCAACTCACCAACTCACCAACTCACCAACTCACCAACTCACCAACTCACCAACTCACCGCCGTTCAGGCATTGTCCTCTGCATACGCGTCCGTCGGCGGGCACGAGCACACGAGGTGTCTGTCGCCGTAGGCGCTCTCCACGCGTCCCACGGACGGCCAGAACTTGTGGGAGTGCGTCCACGGCGCCGGGAAGGCGGCCTGCTCGCGGCCGTATGTGTGCTTCCAGTCGTCGGTGACGACGGCGTGCATCGTGTGCGGCGCATGCTTGAGCGGGTTGTCCTCCCGATCCGACGTGCCGCGCTCGATTGCGCGCACCTCTTCGCGGATCGCGATCAGTGCGTCGCAGAAGCGATCGAGCTCCGCCTTCGGCTCGCTCTCCGTCGGCTCGATCATCAGCGTCCCCGGGACGGGGAAGCTCACCGTCGGCGCGTGGAAGCCGTAGTCCATCAGCCGCTTGCTGATGTCCTCCACCTCGACGCCCGCGCTGGCCTTGAGTGCGCGCGGATCGATGATGCACTCGTGCGCGATGCGGCCGTTCGCGCCCTTGTACAGCACGGGATAGTGGGCCTCGAGGCGCGCCGCGACGTAGTTGGCGTTGAGGATCGCGATCTTCGTCGCGTACGTCAGCCCTTCGCCACCCATCATGTCGATGTACATCATCGAGATGGGCAGGATGCTCGCGCTGCCCCACGGAGCCGCGCTCACCGCACCCTCGGTCTCCTTCCCGCCCACGGGAACCACGGGGTTGCTCGGCAGGAAGGGCGCCAGCCGCGCCACCACGCCGATCGGTCCCATGCCCGGGCCGCCGCCACCGTGCGGGATGCAGAAGGTCTTGTGCAGGTTGAGATGGCACACGTCGGCCCCGATGTCCGCCGGCCGGCAGAGACCGACCATCGCGTTCATGTTCGCGCCGTCCATGTAGACGAGCCCACCGTGCTCGTGGACCACGCTGCAGATCTCGCGGATCGACTCCTCGAACACGCCGTGCGTGCTCGGATACGTGACCATCAGCGCGGCGAGCTTGTCGCGATTCGCCTCGGCTTTCTCGCGCAGATCCGCCACGTCGATGTTGCCGCTCGCGTCGGTTTTCGTGACGACGACGGTCATTCCCGCCATCACGGCGCTCGCCGGGTTCGTGCCGTGCGCCGACTGCGGGATGAGGCACACGGTGCGCCCCTCGTCGCCGCGCGAGCGGTGATAGGCGCGAATGGCCAGCAGGCCGGCGTATTCGCCCTGCGAGCCCGCGTTGGGCTGGAGCGACACGGCGTCGAAGCCGGTGATCTCTGCCAGCGCGCGCTCCAGGTTCTGGAACAGCTCCTGGTAGCCCTGCGCCTGGCTCAACGGCGCGAACGGATGCAGCCGCCCGAACTCGGGCCACGTCACCGGGAACATCTCGGCCGTCGCGTTCAGCTTCATCGTGCAGCTGCCGAGCGGGATCATCGAGTGCGTGAGCGAGAGGTCGCGCGACTCGAGCATGCGCATGTAGCGCAGCATCTCCGTCTCGGAGTGGTGCGTGTTGAAGCAGGGATGCGTCAGGAAGGCGGAGGTACGCGCGAACCGCTCGTCGTAGCGGTCGTCGACGTCGGCCGCGAGTCCGCTCGTCTCCGGCGCCGGCTCCCCGGCGGCGAAGATGGTGAGCAGCTCCTGCACGTCGTCGTCGGTCACCGTCTCGTCGAGCGCGACGATGATGCGTGAGTCGCCCGCCGCACGCAGGTTGATCCCGCGCGCCTCCGCGGCCACGACGACCATGTCGGCCTGCCGCCCCGCCAGCTCGATGCACAGCGTGTCGAAGTAGTCGTCGCTCACGACGGTGTGGCCGAGCTGCTCCAGGCCGGCCGCGAGCGTCGCCGTATGCCGATGGATGCGCCGCGCGATCGTCGTCAGCCCCTCGGCACCGTGCCACACCGCGTACATGCTCGCCATCACGGCGAGCAGCACCTGCGCGGTGCACACGTTCGAGGTCGCCTTCTCGCGGCGGATGTGCTGCTCTCGGGTCTGAAGCGCCATGCGCAGCGCGGGCCGGCCAGTCGCATCGCGGCTCACGCCGATGATGCGGCCGGGCAGCATGCGCTTGAACTCGTCGCGCGTCGCGAAGAAGGCCGCGTGTGGTCCGCCGTAGCCCAGCGGAACGCCGAACCGCTGGCTGTTCCCGACGCAGACGTCCGCTCCCCACTCGCCGGGCGGCGTCACCAGCGTCAGGGCGAGGAGGTCAGCGGCGGCGACGACCAGCGCATTCACCGCGTGCGCCCGTTCCGTCGTCCCGCGATAGTCCACCAGCGCGCCGTCGGTCGTCGGGTACTGCAGCAGCACGCCGAACACCTCCGCCCCGAACTGGGTGCGCTCGGCATCGCCGACGATCGTCTTCATGCCGCGGGCCCGAGCGCGGGTCTCCACCACGTCGATCGTCTGCGGGTGGCATCGCGCGTCGATGAAGAAGGTCGACTTCCCTTCCTTCCCGCGTGCCTGGTAGGCCAGGAACATCGCTTCGGCTGCCGCCGTCCCCTCGTCGAGCAGCGACGCGTTCGCGATCTCCAACCCGGTGAGATCGATCACCATCGTCTGGAAGTTCAGCAGCGCTTCCAGGCGTCCCTGCGAGATCTCCGCCTGATACGGTGTGTAGGCGGTGTACCAGCCCGGGTTCTCCAGGATGTTCCGCTGGATGACGGGCGGCGTGAGGGTGTCGTGGTAGCCGTAGCCGAGGTACGAGCGAAAGATGCGGTTCTTCGCGGCGATGGCGCGCATCGCGGCCAGCGCTTCGTGCTCGCTCCTCCGTCCGTGAATGGCAAGCGGCCGCCGCAGGCGGATCGGCGCGGGGACCGTCGCGTCGATGAGCTCATCGAGCGTGGCATAGCCGATTACCGCGAGCATCTCCGCCACCTCCGCCTCGCTCGGGCCGACGTGACGGGGAATGAAATTGTCGGCGGGGCTGATGGTAGTGCCTCTCGTCGTGGTCGTCATGCAAGGCCTCAGGCGCGGGGAAGCGCCGGTATCTCGTCCGAATGTCGGGCGTCGCCCATCCGGCTAAGTTCCTCGAAAGGCGCGAGGGTTCGCGCAATCCTTCATTATAGCCGACTGACGGTTGCCCTGGCGTCTGCTCTCCTCTCCGCCGCTCGGCGGAGCCGAAAACATGGCACTCGACGAGGCGCTGATGGCACGCGCGCGTCGAACGGGCGAGCACGTCCTCCGGGTGTACGCGTGGTCGGCGCCCACGCTCTCCCTCGGCCGGAACCAGCGCGCCAGCGGGGTTTACCTCACCGACGAGCTCGAGCGCCGTGGGATCGGTGTCGTGCGGCGACCGACGGGGGGACGAGCGCTGCTTCACCATCGCGAGGTCACCTACAGCGTCACGGCGCCCTGCGCCGCCGACATGGGGCTCGCGGCCGAGTACGGACGCATCAACCTCCTTCTCCGGCGCGCCCTCGAGGCGCTCGGAGTGCGCGTCGACGTGGCCGCGCCGGAGTCGCGGAGCGCGCCACCGAGCGCCATCCCCTGCTTCGCCGAGCCGGCCCGCGGTGAGCTGATCTTCGACGGCCGAAAGCTGGTCGGCTCGGCGCAATGGCGGCACGATGGCGCGCTGCTCCAGCATGGCTCGATCCTCGTCGACGACGACCAGGCATCGATCCCATCGCTGATGCGCGAGCGTCCCCCCCTCGCGCTCTCCGGCCGGCCGGCGACGCTGCGTGACGCGTTGGGACGCGCACCCGTCCTGCACGAGGTAGCCGAGGCGCTCTTCGCCGCGGTGCGCGCCAATCTCGATCCAGAAGCGCTGCCCCTCGCGCAGGAAGAGGCGCTCACTCGCGACACCGAGCGCCTCGCGACACGATTCCGCGACGACACATGGACGTGGCGGCGTTGAGGTGCGAAGCTGGGCGCAGCATCGCTTGACCACCCTCCGGCACAGATCCATCGTTGACCGCCTTTTCCCCTGACGAGATGCTCCCCTCTCTCCGCCGCTCCAGCTTCCAGGTGACACGCTGGGTTCCTGCCGTCATCGCCGGAGTCCTGCTGGCCGGATGCCGCGACGTGCCGCAGCAACCGAAGGCTACGGGGCCGGCGGACATCGGCGGCACGATGGTCGTCGCTACACCGGCCGAGCCGGGCACGATTCTCCCCGGGCTGTATACCACCAGCGCTGAACGGCAGGTGACCGACCTGCTCTACGACCGGCTCGCGGAGATCGGCAACGACCTGAATTCCGTCGGAGACAAGGGCTTCACGCCGCAGCTGGCGGCGCGTTGGGAATGGGCGCCCGACAGCCTCTCGATCGTGTTCCATCTCGATCCGCGCGCACACTGGCACGATGGGCAGCCGGTGCGCGCGAGCGACGTGCGATACAGTGTCAACCTCATCAAGGATCCATCGTTCGGATCGGCGATGGCATCCTCGATCACGAACGTCGACTCGATCTCGGTGCGCGACTCGCTCACCGCGGTGGCGTACTTCAAGCGGCACACGCCGGAGCAGTTCTTCGACCTCGTCTATCAGGTTTCGATCGTCCCCGAGCACATCCTCGGCAACACGCCGCCGGCGCAGCTCAAGACGGCCGAGGTGGCACGGCGGGGCATCGGGTCGGGACGCTTCCGCCTCGCGAACTGGGAGCAGGGCAAGCGCTTCGTGCTCGTTGCCGACACGCTCAACTACCGCGGCCGTGCGAAGCTCGATCGTATCGTGTACTCGATGTCGCTCGACTTCAACTCGGCGGTCGCGCGTCTCTTCTCCGGCGACGCGGACTTCTTCGAGATCCTCCGGCCCGAGAACATGGCGACGCTCGCGAAGGACACGAGCCTGCGCGCTCTTCCGTGGCCCTCGCTGCAATTCACCTTTCTGGCCCTCAACACGATCGACCCCACGCATCCCGGTCAGCCGAATCCCATCTTCGGCGACCGGAACGTGCGCCGCGCGCTCACGATGGCGGTCGATCGGGCAGGCATGCTGCACAATGTCTTCGGCGCGATGGCGCACCCCTCGTACGGGCCGTTCCCGCGCTCCCTGGCGGTGGCCGACACCACGCTCCCTCAGCTTCCCTACGACCCGGTCAGAGCCCGCGCGCTGCTCGACTCTGCCGGTTGGACAGTTGGGCCGGACGGTGTGCGGAGCAAGAACGGCCAGCGTCTCGAGTTCGCGATCACGGCGACGGTGTCGAGCGCTTCGCGCAAGCAGTACGCGGTGCTGCTCCAGGAGGCATTCAAGAGGGTTGGCGCAGTGGCCAACGTGGACGCGACGGATTTCGCGGGAGCCAGCGCGAAGCTCCAGGCCCGTAACTTCGAGACAGCGCTCGTCACCTTCGGCCCCGACCCCAACGTGTCCGGCCTCAGGCAGGCGTGGAGTAGCGCGGCAATCGGGAAAGAGGGTCTGAACTATCCCTCGTACGTGAATCCGACCGTCGATGCGCTGCTCGACAGCGCCACGCTCACCTTCGAGCCGGCGCGCGCGCGTGCGTACGCACGGCGCGCATTCGAGATCATCATCGAGGACGCGCCGGGCATCTGGCTGTACGAGGCCCCGACCGTCGCCGGCATCCACAAGCGCATTCACACGACCAACATGCGCGCCGACGAATACTGGGCGGGGATGGCCGATTGGTGGATTCCCGCATCGGAGCGCACCGCGCGGGACCGGATCGGTCTCCGACCCACACCGTAAGAGCGTGCGGCGGTTCCTCGCCGGTCGCCTCGCCCAAGCGGCGATCGTCGTCTTCCTCGTCACGACGGTCACGTTCGTCCTCGTTCACCTCGCGCCCGGAGATCCGTTCGCGGCCGCCCTGGAGCGGCCTGGTGTCACGGAGGAGGTGCGACAAAGCTTGCGTGAGTCGTTCGGCCTCGATCGTCCGCTCGGCGAGCAGTACGTCCGTTGGGTCAGCAACGCAGCGCGCGGCGACCTCGGTTGGTCGATCTCCTACCGCCGGCCGGTGCGCGACGTCATCGCCGATGCGCTGCCGCGCACGTTGCTTCTCGTTGGGCTGTCGTTGGTGCTCAGCTTTGCGCTCGGGATCGTCGTCGCCGTGTTGCAGACGGAGCGCCCTGGCGGGCGCCGCGATCGCTGGCTGGGGCGCATCCTGCTGCTCCTGTACTCGGTGCCGGACTTCTGGCTGGCTCTCGTTGTCCTGCTGATCTTCGCGTTTTGGCTCCCGCTCTTTCCACCCAGCGGGATCGTGGACCCAGTGGCCCACGACTATATGTCGTTCTCGGGGCGCTTGCTCGACCGACTTCGGCATCTCGTGCTGCCGGTGACCACACTCACTCTCCTCGCCACCGCCGCGATCTCGCGCCATCAGCGCAGCGCGTTGATGGAGGTGATGCCGAGCGACTGGATGCGGACCGCGATCGCGAAGGGAGTGAGCCATCGCCGCGCCGTTCGGCGACACGCGTTGCGCAATGCACTCCTCCCCTCGATCACGCTTGCCGGCCTCTATCTGCCGGCACTCGCAGCGGGCGCGCTGTTCGTCGAGAAGGTGTACAGCTGGCCCGGCATGGGATTGCTCGCGGCCAACGCGATCACCACGCGCGACTATCAGCTCGTCACCGCCGCGGTGCTCGTCACCAGCGTCGCCGTCGCCCTCGGTGCGCTGCTCGCCGAGGTGGCCGCGGCCGCGGCCGACCCACGCATCCGGGTGAGCTGACGTGGATGTGGACCTGTCCGAGCCGCTCGCGTCGATCATCGGTCCGCGCCGGATGCTCGCGCGACTGCTGCGCGATTCGCGGACGCGCATCGCGATCGTCGTGCTGCTGATCGTCGCACTCTCCGCCGTGTTCGCGCCACTCCTCGCACCGTACGATCCCACCGCGCAGCTCGACATCGTCCGGCTCCCGAGCCAGCCCCCTTCCCTCGCGCATCCCCTCGGCACCGATCCGTACAGCCGCGACGTCCTGTCGAGACTCCTCTACGGCAGCCGGGTCTCGCTCGCCGTCGGACTCGGCGCCGTTCTCCTCGCGATGTCGTTCGGCATCACGGTCGGCGCGGTTGCCGGCTTCGTCGGCGGTGCGGTCGATGCCGTACTCATGCGCTTCGTCGATGCCGCGCTGTCGATCCCGCGACTGCTCGTGCTGATCATCGTCGCCTCGCTCTGGGGCAGTCTCGGGCTCGTTCCACTCACGCTGCTGATGGCGGGCACGGGCTGGTTTGCCGTGAGTCGCCTCGTGCGCGCGGAGACGCTCGCGCTCCGCGAGCGGGAGTTCATCGTCGCCGCGCGTGCGCTCGGCGCGTCACCGCTGCGCATCCTGGTCCGCCATGTGCTACCGAACGTGGCGGCGCCCGCCCTCGTCGCCGCCACGCTCGGCATCGCCAACGTGATCCTGCTGGAGGCGGGGTTGTCGTATCTCGGCATCGGGGTGCGTCCGCCCACCGCGAGCTGGGGCGCCATCATCCAGGACGGCGCCGAGCGGGTCTCGGACCTCTGGTGGCTCACCCTCTTTCCCGGGCTGGCGATCCTCGTGACCGTGTTCGCGTGCAATGCACTGGGCGACGCCTTGCGGGATGCGTTCGATCCCCGGCAGCTTCCCCGCGGTACGGAACCGACCTTCGCCTCCGAGGCATGACGACACCGCTGCTCGAGCTCGAGAACCTCCACACCTTCTTCTACACCGACACCGGCGTCGCGAAGGCCGTCGACGGCGTGTCGTTCGCCGTCGGCGTCGGCGAGACGGTCGGAGTCGTCGGAGAGTCGGGCTGCGGCAAGAGCGTTACGGCTCTCTCGATCCTGCGCCTCGTGCGCCCGCCTGGCCGCATCGAGCCCGGCAGCGCGATGCGCTTCGAGGGACGCGACCTCATGACGCTGGACGAGGAGGCGATGCAGCACGTTCGCGGCAATCGCATCGCGATGGTGTTCCAGGAGCCGATGACCGCGCTCAACCCGGTCTTCACGATCGGCGATCAGATCGGCGAAGTGGCGCGCGTGCATGCGGGGATGAACAAGCGCGAGTCGCTCGCCAAGGCCGTCGAGATGCTCAAGCTG
>DASVNI010000185.1:0-15644 GCA_036383935.1 Gemmatimonadaceae bacterium
GCCGAGCGTATCGGTGCGCGTGGTGCCGGACACCTCGGTGCGCAGATCCAGCGGATCGACGTGCGCGGCACGCAGGCACCGCAGGAGCGCGGCGGCGAGGTCGGCGCCGAGGGCGGAGCCCAGCATCTGCGCCGGCGACGGACCCCATCCGTGCCCCAGCGGAGGCGGTTCGTCGAGTCCGAGCACGGCAACGCCCCCCATGCGGAAATCCACGACCTGCTCGTAGTCGCAGTACAGGCGAATGCCGAGTGAGAAGTCGCTCGTCGGTTGGACGGCCGGCCAGTCGACCTGCTCAACCGTGTAGGCCTGGAAGCGCTGCGTCATAGTTCCTCCCGTCCTGGGGCAACCACCATTACGTCGCGCCGCGCGTTACGTCGTGCCGCGCGCGCGGGCCGCCGAGAGCAGCAGCCGCTGCTCCGCGGCGGCCACGTTGCGGCGCGTGCGCTCGATCGCGTCCGCATTGACCGAGATCGAGTCGATTCCCCACTCCACGAGCTGTGCGGCGAAGGCCGGGTGTACGGATGGTGCCTGGCCACAGATGGACGCCGTGATGCCGAGCGCGTGCGCGCGGGAGATGATCGCGTGGATCGCGTCGAGCACGGCGCGGTCGCGCTCGTCGTAGAACTGCGCGAGCAGCTCGCTGTCGCGGTCCACGCCGAGCACGAGCTGCGTCAGGTCGTTCGACCCGATCGACACGCCGGTCACGCCGAGCTTCACGTACTCGTCCATCCAGCTGACGACGGACGGCACCTCCGCCATCACCCAGAGCTCCAGCCCCGCCGCGCCGGCGAGGGCACTGTCGTCGATCAGGGCGCGGCAGCGTCGCATCTCCCATCCCGTGCGCACGAAGGGCAGCATGAGGTGCAGGTTCGGATTCGCGCGACGCACCTCAGCGAGCGCGAGCAGCTCCAGCGCGAAGAGATCGGGCTCGCGCGTGTAGCGGAAGCAGCCACGGTACCCGATCATCGGATTCGCCTCGACGGGCTCGTGACGATCGCCGCCCTCGAGGCCGCGGAACTCGTTGGTGCGGAAGTCCATCGCGCGATAGATCACCGGACGCGGAGCGAACGCCGACGCGATGGTCGTGAGGCCCTCCGTCATCCGGCGCAGGAAGCCGTCGGTCTGGTCGCGCTCGATCAATTCGCGCGGATGCACGCCCTGCAGCGCGGACATCATGAGGAATTCGGCGCGCAACAACCCGACGCCGTCCACGTCGCGCGCCGCGATCTCCGCGGCGCGCTCCGGCTCGCCGAGGTTGACGTAGATGCGCGTCGCCGTCACGGGCGCCGCCGCGCCGGTGGCCGGTGCATGCGCGGGCCTGGGCGCCGCGTCGGCGAGGTGGACGGCGCCCGGCAGCACGGTGCCGTCCTTCCCGTTCACCGTGACCTGCATCCCGTCGTGCAGCGTGCGCGTGGCGGTGCGCGTGCCGACGACGCACGGGATGCCCAGCTCGCGCGAGACGATCGCCGCGTGCGAGGTCATCCCGCCCGCATCGGTGACGATCGCGGCGGCGCGCCGCATCAGCGGCACCCAGTCGGGGGACGTCATCGTCGCGACGAGCACCTCGCCGGGCTGGAGCTGGGCCGACTGCTCGATCTTGGTGAGCACGCGCACGCGTCCCGTCGCCGCACCCGGGCTCGCGCCGAGGCCGCGCAGCAGCGGCTCATGCGAGCCGATCGGCGTCGCGGCTGCAGGCGTTGCGGACGCCGGCGCAGCGGATGTCGGCGTCTCGGATGCCGGCGTCGCCGATGCCTGCGCCGCATGCGGCAGCGTCGTGATCGGGCGCGTCTGCGTCACGAACACCCCGCTGGCGTCGATGGCGAACTCCATGTCCTGCGGCGCACCATAGTGACGTTCACTCGCGAGCGCGAACCGTACCAGCGCGGCCAGTTCGGCGTCGGTGAGCACCGTCCCCCTGGCGCGCGGATCATGGTCGAGTGCGACGCGACGTACGCCGCCGGTCGGGATCGCCTCGAGGAGGAGCTCCTTCTCGGCGATCTTCCGTTCGACCACCGCATTCGTGCGCTTGTCGACGACGTAGTGATCGGGAGTGACCTGTCCGCCGACGACGACTTCGCCGAGGCCCCAGGCCGCCTCGATGACGAGGTGCTCCGATTCGCCAGTCGCCGGGTCGGCCGTGAACATCACACCGGACTTGATGGACGGAACCATGCGCTGCACGACGACGGCCACCGGCATCTCGGCGGGCATGTTGCGCGTGAGTCGGTAGTAGAGCACGCGCGCCCCGAACGTCGACGCCCAGCATCGGCGGATCGCGTCGACGAGTGCGTTGTGCCCGCGCACGCCGAGCACGCTCTCGAACATGCCGGCGAAGGAGAACTCCGCCGTGTCCTCGCTCGTGGCGGAGGAGCGAACGGCGACGAGCGGATCGGCGACGCCCGGTGTGCTCTGCGCGAGGCGTCCGTACGCCTCGTCGATCGCCTGCACGAGCTCGGCGGGCAGTGGCATGGCGAGCAGGACGTCACGCAGCTGCGCCGATACGCGCTGGAGTGCCGCCGTATCCTCGACGTTCACCGTGCGGAGCAGCGTGTCGATGCGCGCGCCCACACCGGCGGCCTCGCGCGTCTTCTCGTACGCGGCGATGGTGAGCACGAAGCCCGGTGGCACGGGCAGGTCGGCGTGCAGCATCTCGCCGAGGTTTGCCCCCTTGCCGCCGACGATGGGCAGGTTGGCCCGGTTCACATCGGCAAGATCGACGACGAGCGCGGCGCGGCGCGTGGCAGTCTCCGGCATGGGTGTGCTCGGGCTCGTCTGGTCGGACGTGAGGGGTGTCGTGGTGGCCATGGGATGTCCCGGAGGAAGTAGCCTGCGTCGGAAGGTCCTCCTCGGGAGGCGCCGTCAGTATCAGCGTTCACCTGACAGGGCGGCGACGGACGCGCCCCCTTGCCCGTCTGCGTAGCTTGCACATATGCGAGCGATGCTATCCTACGGCGGCGCGGCGAACCTTGGCCGACTCGTGCTCGAGGAGCGACCGGATCCGGTGCCGGCGGCGGGCGAGGTGCTCATCCGCGTCTCGGTGTGCGGCGTCTGCCGCACCGATCTCGACGTCGTGGACGGACGACTCGAGCCGTCGCACTTTCCGATCATCCCGGGCCATCAGGTCGTCGGCCACATCGTCGAGTGCGGCCACGGAGTCACCGACGTGAAAGTGGGGCAGCGCGTCGGGGTGGCGTGGATCGCGTCGGCGTGCGGCGAGTGTCACTGGTGCCGCGCGGGAGACGAGAACCTCTGTCCCTATTTCGTCTCGATGGGCTGCGGCCGCGACGGCGGGTACGCCGAGCTTGTCACGGTGCCGGCGAAGTTCGTCCATGCGATCGACGACGCGCTGACCGATCTCGACGCCGCGCCCCTGCTCTGCGCCGGCGCGATCGGGTGGCGCGCGCTGCGGCTCTGCGACATCCAGGATGGTGACCCGCTCGGGCTCACCGGCTTCGGCGCCTCGGCGCATCTCGTCCTCCAGCTCGTGCGCAAGCGCTTTCCGCAGTCGCCGGTGTTCGTCTTCGCGCGGCAGCCCGAGGAGCGCAAGTTCGCGCTCGAGCTGGGCGCGTCGTGGGTCGGCGCGAGCCTCGAGCGGCCGCCGCAACCACTCACGGCGATCATCGACACGACGCCGGCGTGGACGCCCGTCGTGGACGCGCTCGATCATCTCGAGCCGGGCGGCCGGCTCGTGATCAACGCGATCGCCAAGCTGCGCACGGACAAGGACGCGCTCCTCCGGCTCGACTACCAGCGGCATCTCTGGATGGAGCGCGAGATCCGCTCGGTGGCGAACGTCACACGGCGCGACGTGCGCGAGATGCTCGCCGCCGCGGTCACCCTCGGGCTGCGTCCCACCGTCGAGGAGCTGCCCCTGGAGCAGGTGAGCGAAGCCCTCGGCTCGCTCCGGCGCGGCGAGCGGGTGCGCGGCGCGCGCGTGCTCCGCGTCGCCGGAGCGCCCGCGTCGCCTATCGCCTGACAGCAAGTGCCCGACGCGTTCCCGATGATGGCGGCGATCACGACCACGGAGGTACGGCGCTGCGCGCTCACGGACTTCCCATCCCCCCCACGGCCGCTGCCACTCCCCTGGCGCTGAGAGTGCGCGCGCGCCGCGCGCGGCTCATCATCGCCGTCCTCGCGCTCGGCGTGGCGTGGGCGAGCCTCCCCTTTCTCTCGGGGCTGATGGGCGCCGTGGTGCTCGCGGTGCTCGTCACTCCGTCGTATCGCCGCCTCGCGCCGCGTCTCGGCGTGCGCCGCGCGGCGTTCCTCCTCACCATCGGCGCGACGCTGCTGCTCGTCGCACCGGCGGCACTGGTGATCACGACGGTGGTGCAGCAGGGGCCACTCGCTCTCCAGCGGGCGATCGAGAGCGACGTCTTCACGCGACTCGGCGCGCTGCAGATCGGCCCTCTCGATGTCGGCGCGCAGCTCGAAGAAGCCGGTCGCGGACTGATCGCCTGGGTATCCGGGCACACGGTGGCGATCGCCGGAAGCCTGACGCGCGCGCTGCTCAACCTGCTGCTCGCGGCCGTCGGCCTCTACTACCTGCTCCCGGCGGGGCCGGCGCTGTGGCGCCGCGTGCGCACCTTCATCCCGTTCTCCGCGGAAGGCACCGACCGTCTCGCCGAGCAATTCACCTCGATCACCGAGGCCGCGCTGCTCGGCATCATCGTCACCGCGATCAGTCAGGGCCTCACGGTGGGGCTCGCGTTCCTCCTCGTCGGCCTGCCGAACGCCCTGCTGTGGGGCGCCGTGACGGGACTCGTCTCCGTGCTTCCGATCCTCGGCAGCGCGATCGTCTGGGTGCCGGGCGTCGCCGTCCTCTTCTCGTCCGGCCGCCCGCTCGCCGCGCTCGTCCTCGCCTTGATCGGCGTGGTCATCGCGTCGAACGTGGACAACGTGATACGCCCCGTGATCTACCGCCGCGTGTCCGGGCTCCATCCGATGGCGGGGCTGCTCGGCGCGTTCGCCGGCATGGAGTTGTTCGGTCTACTCGGCCTCGTGCTCGGCCCCCTCGCGATCGAGTACTGCCTCGAGCTGGTGCGGTTGTACGAGGCGGAGTACGTGCGTGAAGGAGAATCGGAGAAGCGGTGAAGTGGTTGGTGAAGTGGTGCATGGAACGGCACCAGCCACCTCACCGCCTCACCACTTCACTGGCCGCCCCGCTTTCGCTCGAGCTCCCACTTCCCTTCCGCGCGCACGCGGCCCGCGCTCCGCGTCTCGAACCGGCCGTCGATACGGTTGCCACTCACTCGACCGAAGAAAGTCGTCGACACGGCGCACTCGCAGTCGGGAGAGATGTACGGCTCGAGCACGCCGTGCACGCTGTCTCCCTGCGCGATCACGAGATCGATGCGAAGCCGCGTCGGCGACTGCACGTGCAGTCGGTGCGCTTCCATCGGATCGGCGGCGCGGAGCTGCTGCCCATGCGGGTCGAGCATGGTGACGTCGCCGTAGAGACTGTCGCTGCCGTTGCGCAGCGAGAAGCCGAGCGAGCCGCCGCGGCCTCCAGCACCATTCCAGTACTCGCCCACCCACGCGCCGGCGAGTCGGGCGATGGCGGAGGGCTCTCCTTGCAGCTGGACGGGAACCTGCGGCGTGGTGCGGCAGCCGGCGAGAAGCATGACGACCGTTCCGGCGATGATGGCGCGGCGCATGTGACACCTCACTGGGGTACGTGCTGACATCTACGCGCGACGCCTCGGCGGGACGATCAGCACCGACCGCCGGCCATCGCGCACGAGCTCTCCGCTCACGCTGCCCACCATCCAGCGATCCAGGCGGCTGTGCTGGACGCTTCCCGCCGTGATCAGATCGCTCCCGACCTGCTCGGCGTAGTCGAGGAGCGCCTGGGCCGGGCTCTGCGCCGGCGTATGGTGCAGCACCACCTGATCGAGCTTCACCCCGTCGTCGCCGAACTCCTTTCTCAGCTTCGCGAAGCCCGCCTGCACCCCCATGTCGTGAATACGGCATTCGCCCTCGTCGTCGAGGAAGCCGTTCATCGGTTGGACGTATGCGAGGACCAGCACCGCGTGCTCGCCCGTGACCGCCTCCCCACTGCGGACAGCGAGGAGGCTGCCTTCGCTGAAGTCCACCGCGGAGAGCACGCGCCTGGGCAGGTCTTTCATCTCGGCGACGACGCCGAGCACCGGGCACGATGCGCGGCGCATGACGTTGAGCGTGGTCTCGTCGTGCACGGCGCGATCCAGCCGGCCGTGCCGGCGGAGCCCGAGGATCACGAGCACCGCGCCCACGTGCTGCGCCTCCTTCACGATCGACGCCGCCGGCGTGCCGAGCCTGGTGCGCACCGGCCAATCGATCGACGCGCCCGTCGCGCCGGATAGCTCCTCGCGGATCGCGCCTTGATCGGCGTGGATGCTCTCGTCGACGACGGCGCCGCCCAACGCGAGCGCCATGTCGAGCGGTGGCGGGATGGGCGCCCCGCGCGTGTCCACCACGGAGACGACGTGGATTCTCGCGTGATGCGTCGTGGCCAGCGCGTGTGCGAGGCGCGCCGCGGCGAGCGCGCCTGGCGACCCGTCCGTGGCGAGCAGCACGGCGCGGCCAGCGAGATCGAGCGGCCGGAGCGCCTGCGTCGATGCACCGGTGGTCTCGTCCACACGCACGGCGGTGGTCGTGTCCGAGTCGGATGACGGAGCAGGCATGGGGCACCTCGGAGAAGAGAGCGGCGGCGTCGCCTACCATAGGCTCGCGCCGCGCACCGCAGCGCGGCGTCAGGCAAAGTCCGACGGTGCCGACGGACGCGCCATGGCACCATGGGGACGGCCACGAGTGCCTCGCATGAGGATCGCCGCTGCGCCCCGTGGCCGCGCGCGCGATCCGACACGCAGGAGCCCGGTCATGTCGGCCCCGCAACAGATGTCCGCCCGCGTCGCGTCGCGACATGCGGCGCATCGTCCGATCCTCGTCGCCATCGGACCGACTGGAGGCGCGCATACGTTTCGCGTCGCGCGCGCCATCGCGTCGCGCGACACCAGCCCGCTCGTCGTCGCGTCGGTCGTCGAGCCACCGCCGGTCTACGCGCTGCACACCAACAACGCCCTCCTGCTCCCGTGGCTCGTCGACCAGCAGATCGACGAGCGGCGCACGAGCGTGCGCGACCGACTGCATCGGCTCACCGGCGAGCAGACTCCCGAGCTGCGCGTGGAGGTGCGATACGGCGAACCCGGCATCGCGATCTCCGAACTGGCGTCCGAGCTCGACGCGCGACTCATCGTGATGGGGATCGGCCCGTATGCCGTGCGACATCGGTTGTTCTCCACGGGCACGGTGTGGCAAACCTCGCATCGTGCGTCGCGGCCCGTGCTCGCCGTGTCGGAGCGCGCGCGCGGGCTGGCGCGCGTCGCCGTCGTGGCGACCGACTTCAGTCCGGAGAGCATCACCGCCGCCCGCGCGGCGCTTCCCCTGCTCGCCGACGGCGCGACGCTCCATGTCGTTCACGTGTGGCGGCGCGTCGCCGCCGCGTTCCCGAGCGCGGAGCTGGCGCGGCTCAACGAGCGGTATGCCGCATCGCTCCCGGAACAGTTCGATCGCTTCCGCACCGCGCTCGGACGGTGCGAGGGGATCGTCGTGGAGACGCACGCGCTCGAAGGATCACCGGCCGAGGTACTGCTCGCCATGGCGCAGGCCAGGCAGGCGGAGCTCATCGTCGCCGGCACGCACGGCCGTGGCATGGTGGAGCGGTGGCTCCTTGGCAGCACGTCGTCGGCGTTGTTGCGCGCCGCGGAGTGCTCGGTGCTCCTCGCCCCGGCGCCCGCCGTCGTCGAGCGGCTCGCGCTCGTACGTCACATGGACGGCACCTCGTCGCTCCGCGCGGCGTCGGAGTGGGATGCGGAGCTGAGCGCATTTGTACGACGCAACCGTGACCGGCCGACGATGCTCGAGATCGACGATCCGACGATCGGGGCGCAGGTGCAGGAGACGGGGCTCGCACTCGTAGGCGCAGCGTACGACTCGCACGACCATCGTGTCGCGCTGATGTTCGCCGGCCGCATTGGCCCCGACGTGCACTTCACACGCACGCTCGGCGACGTTCGCTCGCTCGCCGTGTCGAGCGATTGGCGCGACGTGGACAATGCGCTCTACATCGAGAGCGCCGGCGGCGGCACGCTGCTGACCTTTCTCGACGAGGCGCGCGCGATATCCGCGTCCGCGAACGCCTGACGGCGCGCCGCGGCGTCGCCCTTCAGCTTATGGGCGATGGCATGACACCGCCGGTCGCCGGTGCATGCGCGGCGCACGACAGCGACCACGCCCTGGCCGGATTCGTCCGGAGGCAATCATGAGAACCGACATGGAGCTGCAAAGGGACGTCGCGGAGGAATTGAAGTGGGAACCGCGGCTGGAAGAGGACGAGATCGGCGTCGCCGTGAAGGACGGCGTCGTCACGCTCACCGGATTCGTGCCCGACTTCGCACAGCGCCGCACGGCCGCGAGGGCCGCCGAGCGCGTCGTCGGCGTGCGCGCGGTCGCGCAGGAGCTCGTCGTGAAGGTGCCGGAGATGTTCCACTACTCGGACACCGAGCTCGCCCATCGCGTCGTGAACGCCTTCAAGTGGGATGTCGAGGTGCCGAGCGAGAAGATCCACGCGAAGATCGAGGACGGGTGGGTCATCCTCGAAGGCACCGTCGACTGGCAGTACCAGCGCAACGCCGCCGAGCGCGCCGTGCGCTATCTCGGCGGGATCAAGGGTGTGACGAACCTGGTGAAGATCGCGCCGACGGCGTCGCCGTACGACGTCGCGCAGCGCATCAAGGCCGCCCTGCATCGCACGGCCGACGTCGAGGCGAAGCGCGTCGAGGTCACCGCCCGGGACGGGACGGTCGTGCTCACGGGCTCCGTCCGTTCCTGGCCGGAGCGCGCGGACATCGAGCGCGCCGCCTGGAGCGCAGCCGGCGTCATGTCGGTGGACGACCGGCTGGCGGTGGTAACGTGACACGCGGGGATGCGGGAATGCGGTGATGCGGTAAGACAGAACGGCCTCGGGAAGCAATCGCCTCCCGAGGCCGTTTCGCGTCCCTTCATCCCCTCATCCCCTCATCCCCTCATCCCCGCGTCGAGCAGATCGGCCTCGAGCGCGAAGCGTACGTATTCCGAGCGATGCGACAGCCCGAGCTTCTCCTCGATGCGCTGCTTGTAGGTATCCACCGTCTTGGCCGTGATGCCGAGCTGCCGTCCGATCTCGGGGCCGTTGAAGCCGCGCGCCGTCAGCACCACCACCGTCTGCTCGCGATCGCTCAGGCGGGCGAGCCGCGCACGCGCATCGGTACGCTCGCGCGGCGGCGCCTCGGTGGAGTCGGCCAGGGCGCGCGCGACGGCCGGCCGCACGTAGACGTCGCCCGACGCCACGACACGAATCGCTTCGCCCAGCTCGCGCTCGGCGGCCGACTTCGAGAGAAAGCCGCGCGCGCCGGCCTTCAGCACGTCGAGCAGCTTCTCGCGCTCCTCGTACACCGTGACGATCAGCACGCGCACCTCCGGGGCGACGTCGACCAGGCGGCGCGTCGCCGTCAGCCCGTCCCCTTCGGGCATCTCGAGATCCATCACCACCACCTCGGGGTGCGTGCGCGTGGCGAGCGCGACGGCCTCGTCCCCGCCGGCGGCCTCGCCGACGACGGTGATGTCGGCGCACGCATGCAGCACCGACTTGAGGCCGGCGCGAACCAGCTGGTGATCGTCCACCAGCACGACCCGGATGGGGTCGATGCGTGCCGGAACGCCGCGTCGCGCGTACGGCCGCGAGGCCAGGTCCCGCCCGACTTCGGCCAACGTCCCGTGAGGGGCGTCCTGGAGTGAATGAGAATCGATCGGTGTGGCCGTCATGACGCCACCATCCGCTTCGTCCGACTGGAGAGGATTCTCCGACTGTATCGTAGGCCCGCCGGCCGCGAGGAGGAGTCGGGAGTTCGCGCCGGCTCGCGTGGGGTGATTCCCGGTTCGTTCCCGTCGTCCGCCCGACAGCCAGCCACCCCCCTGCGGTGGCATCGTGCTGGTGACGACGCGACCCCGAACCACGAGCACTTCCAGGTGGCGATCATGGCCAGCTCCCTCCATCCCGCGCAGGCGCATCGGTTCCTCGCCGAGTCGGCCCGCCTCTCCGCCCCTCGCCCCCTCAGCCGGCTGGCGCCGATCGCGCTCGCGCTCCGGCTGTCCCGTGCGCTGCTCGTCGTGAGCGGCATCATCGGGCTCGTCAGCGTCGGCGCGCCGGCGATCTTCCACGACGCGCCGGCATACGCGGGTAACGCGATCGGCACGTACGTCGTGGTGCTCCTCGTCGCGCTGCCGACCTTGGCGCTCGCCATGCGCGCCGCCACACGCGGCTCACTCCGGGCACACTTCGTCTGGCTCGGCACCTTGTGCTACCTGCTCTACGCTGCTGTTCTCGCCAGCTTCTCACTTCGCTTCAACGAGCTGTTCCTGCTGTACGTCGCCTCGCTCTCCCTCGCCGTCGCGTCACTCGTGGCGCTGCTGCGCTGCCTCCCGGCCGACGAGCTCCCGGCGCGCCTCTCGGCGCGGCTCCCGGTGCGCGCCGTCGGCGGCTACCTCGTCGTGATCGGCGTCGCCTTCGCCGCGCTCTGGTCGATGGATGTGCTGCCGGCGCTGGTGAGTGGTGACGTGCCGCGCTCGCTGCAGGGCACCTCGCTGCCGACGAACGCCGTCCAGGTGCTCGACTTCGGCTTCACGCTGCCGCTCTGCGTTGCGGGCGGCCTGTGGCTGATGCGACGCCGCCCGTGGGGCATCCTGCTGTCCGGCATGCTGCTCGTCTTCCTCACGCTCGAGTCGGTCAGTGTGGCGGTCGATCAGTGGTTCGGTCATCGTGCGGATTCCTTCCAGCCGATGGGTGCTGTCGCAGCATTCCTCGCGCTCGCCGTCGTCGGCTCGCTGCCGATGTTCGGCTTCCTCCGCGCCGTCGATGCGCCGGACGTGCGCGCACCACGCGGATAAGGTCTCACACCTCTGTCGGTGATCGCCTGATGCCCGCGCCGCGGCGCGGATCGCATCGTGCGACCGTGAATCGCCGGTCGCGCCTCTCGCGCGATCGCGGCACGACACCGCCATCAAGAGGTATACCATGTCCACCCTTGCTGCTGCGTCCACTAAGCCGGCGCGGGCCACGCGCTCCGGCGAGTCGCTCCCCGCCACGATGCGCGCCACGGTGTTCGTCGCGCCCGGCCGGATCGAGCTGCGCGAGGTGCCGTGCCCGACCGCCGGTCCCGGTGAAGCGATCGTACGCGTCACGCTCACGACGATCTGCGGCACCGACGTCCACATCCTCAAGGGCGAGTATCCGGTGCGAAGCGGCCTCGTGATCGGACACGAGATGGTCGGCGTGATCGCCGAGCTCGGCGCGGGCGTCACCGGCTATTCGATCGGCGACCGCGTGCTCGTCGGCGCCATCACGCCGTGCGGCCAGTGCCTCGCCTGCCTCTCGGGCCATCTCTCGCAGTGCGGCCACGGCGGCACGTACGAGGCGCTCGGCGGGTGGCGGTTCGGCAACACGATCGACGGCGCGCAGGCCGAGTACATCCGCGTGCCGAGTGCGCAGGCCAACCTCGCGCGCATTCCCGATGAGCTCCGCGACGAGCAGGTGATCCTCCTCGCCGACATCGCGTCCACGGGGATCAGCGGCGCCGAATCCGGACGCGTGCGCCCGGGCGACTCGGTGGTCGTGTTTGCGCAGGGCCCGATCGGATTGTGCGCCACGGCGGGCGCGCGGCTCATGGGAGCGGCGCTCGTCATCGGCGTGGAAGGCGACGAGGCCCGCATCGCGATGTCGAAACGAATGGGCGCCGACGTCGTGCTCGACTACCGCGAGACAGACGTCGTCGCCGAGGTGCGCCGGCTCACCGGCGGCGGCGCCGACGTCGCGATCGAGGCGCTCGGCACCCAGCAGACGTTCGAGAGCTGCCTGCGCTGCCTGCGTCCGGCCGGCGTGCTGTCCAGCCTTGGCGTGTACTCCGGCAAGCTCGCGCTCGCATACGAAGCGTTCGGCGCCGGCCTCGGCGACTACGAGATCGTCAGCACGCTCTGCCCGGGGGGCAAGGAGCGCATGCGCCGGCTCATCGCGCTCGTGCACAGCGGCCGGCTCGATCTCACGCCACTGATCACGCACCACTTCCCGCTCGACCGCATCATCGAGGCGTACGACGTGTTCGCCAGTCGTCGCGACGGTGTGCTCAAGGTCGCCATCACGCCGTGACGTTCGCGCCGCTCAACCTTCTCGCGAGATCACCTCCAATGTCATCGACGACATCCGCACCCCGCCCCGCCACGCAGGCGCGCGGGCACGCGCACACCGGCCCGGTCTTCGTCGCCGTCGGCGAGAATGGACGGCACGTCGTCCGTACCGCCCTCACACTCGCGCCCGCGTACGGCGATCACGTGCACGTCTTCTCCGCCATCGAGCCCCTTCCCGTCGAGTTCCTGTCGAGTGAGCCGATCCTGATCCCGCCGTCGTTCGAGGAGGGACGGCGACAGACGCGGGAGGAGCACCTCCGCGCGTGCGTCGACGAAGTCGTCGGGAGCGGCGGCAATTGGGAGGTCGAAGTCGAGCATGGCGATCCGGCCGCCTCGATCTGTCGCCGAGCCCGCGAGCTCGATGCGTCGCTCATCGTGATGGGGATCGGGCGGCACCACCCGATCGACCGCATCGTCGGCGCCGAGACGACGCTGCGCGTCATCCGCCACGCGAGCTGCCCGGTGTTCGCCGTCGTCGGCGAGCTCACGCAGCGTCCCACCGAGGTCGTCGTCGCCACGGACTTCAGTCCGCCCTGTGCGCTGGCCATCGAGGCCGTGCTTCCGCTGCTCGGGGAGCATGCCACGCTGCATCTGGTGCACGTGTGGGAGCCGTGCACGAGCGCCGATCCGACGCTGTTCGACATCGATCAGACGTACGAGCGCGCGCTCCCCGCGCGCATGGCCCGCTTCGTGTCGGCGCTGCATCTGCCGGCGGACATCACCGTGCGCAGCGAGGTTCACCAGGGGAAGGCCGTGCCGCAGCTGCTCGCCTTCGCCGAGTCGCGCCGCGCCCACCTCGTGCTCGCCGGCCGCCACGGGCTCAATCCGGTGGCGCGCCTGTTCGTCGGCAGCGTCACGACGGCACTCGTGCGTGGCGCGACGTGCAGCGTGCTCGTCACGCCAGAACCGACCGGCGCGGAATTCGACCGGTTGCAGCGCGAGCTGTCCGGCACGTCCTCACGTCAGACGCCGGAGGAATGGGCGCGCGTGCTCACCGGGTTCGCCAAACGAAACGAGGGGCGGCGCACCAGGCTCGAGGTCGACGACCCGTCCATCGGCGCGCAGATCCAGGAGACGGGCTACGCGCTGATGGGCGCGACCTATGACCGCCGCGACGACCGCGTCGAGCTCATGCTCGGCATGCCGCGCGCATCGACGCCGCACCTGACGCGTACGATCACCGGCGTCGACTTCCTCTCCCTCCTCGCCGACGCGACCGGAGGGGATCTCGGGCTGTGCATCAAGCACGGCAAGGGGCAGACCGTGCTCATGCTCGCGCCGGAGACGTGACGGATCGCGCCGACCGCGCTCAGCGCGGCTCGGCGGCGGAAGGGAGCGGGACGAGCAGGTGAGCGATGGGCATCCGTGCCGCCGCACGCCGGCCGGCGCGGGCGAGCGCTCGCACGGAATCACCGCGAAGTCCTGCGGTGTCCAGTCGCGCGCGCAGCAGCGCGCTGGCGACCTCGCTCTCTCGGCTCTGCATGCGCGAGTCGCTCAGGCCATACACGTCGGGGTATGCGGCGACGTCGTCGCCGCGCACCTCCGCGAGCTGATACTCCAGGTCGATCGGCACCGAGCGCGCGAGCACGAGGGTACGCGTGCGGCTGGTGTCCGCGACGAGTGAGTCGATCGTCGTCGGCGACAAGGCGGGACCGGCATGGTCGTGCACCAGTCGCGCGAGCGCGATCGCGTCGTCGTTCGACATGCGCACGCAGGCGTGCGACGCCGCAGTTCCGCGCGACCCTTCCAGCGGCGTGCCGTGCAGGAAGACGAGTCCCGTCACGTGCAGCTTCACGCGGCCGACGGGATTCTGCCAGCCGGGCGCCTGCGGTCGCTCCCTGCGCGCCCACTCGCTCGCCGGTGGACGCCACCACGGATTCCACACCACGTAGTCGATGCGGAAGTGTCCACGCGGCGTCGGATATCTCGGTTGACCGACCGCGACGGAGATGGAGCGCGTCACGGCACCCCGTTCGACGACGTCCAGCCGATACGCCGGCACGTTCAGCCGCAATCGCAGGTCGTCGGTCGTGTCCCGCAGTGCATCCGTCGCGGGCTCGGCGTCGGCGCACTCGCTGTCCGGAGGGGCCACGCGCTCGCGCCAGCCCATCGCCACGATCGCGAGCCCGATCCCCGCCGCCAGTGCACGCCGAGCCCTCATGATTCGAACCCGCCCCGATGCCCGCGTCGCCGCCTTCTCGCGTCCCCGATCAGCTCGCGCGAATGAATCGCACGTCGCGCGCCGCGGCCTCCGGATCGGTGAACGCGAGCAGGCGCAGCCCCTCCTCCTCCAGCGCCGTACGGTCGGCGCGCGCGATGCGCCGCACCGGATCGACCGCCAGCGTCGCGCTCTTTCGGTCGCGCATGATCTTCCACGACGCCGCGACGGTACCGTCCACCAGCGCGGTGGCGAGGAGCCCGTTCCTCGTCCAGATGGCTTCCTGTGCCTCACGCGTGAGCATGCGCGTGCGGTCGGCGTAGGCGAGGATGAGGTTGTCGTACTCGGGGAGGAAGCGCGGCGGCGCGGGAGTGTCCGGATCGGGGAGTGGCGCGTCGGGGAGATCGAGCAGCTCGCGTCCCTGCTCGTCGCGCAGGATGCGCAGCTTCGGGCGCAGCACTTCGGCGACGTCGCCCAGTCGCTTGAGCCCGGACCACTCCTGCACGTCCGCGACGGTCGCGGGACCGAACGCGGCGAGATAGCGCAGCATCATCTGCGCGGGCGAACGATCGTCCGACATGCGACGTCCGAGATACGCCTCGGCGAGCACCGCCGGCACCGCGCCGCCCATCCCCCACGTGCCGCGCGGCGGGATGTGGACGAGCGGCAGCAGCATCTGCACGGAGTAGCCGAGCGCGTTCGAGTCACGCTTCGGCCATCGCTCGGCGAGCCGCGCCTTGAGCTCCGTGATCGTGTGCGGCCGCTCCTCGAGCATCGCGCGGCCGGCGTCGACCAGCTCGGCCGTTTCGATGCCGGAGGTCGCCCGCCCGAAGTTGTGCCGGCACCGCTGGTCGAGCATCGGCTGGAGCACGGGGCGCAGACGCAGATAGTCGCGCGCGGTGACGAGATGTTGCGTGGCGCGCATCATCGTCGAGCGCACGACACGTCGCTTCTCGATCAGCTGCGTCAGCTCGTCACGGTCGAACGTCGCGAGCCGAGTCCAGAGGCCGATGTACGGCGGATTGGGAAGCTGCGCCTGGAGCGCGACCAACCGCTCGATCCCGTCGAGGACGGAGATCTTCTCGCGCCGCAGGAGCATCTGCCGCGCGAGTGCGGCGCGGTTGAGGGCGCGGTTGGAGAGGGGCTGGTCGGCTTTCCTGCGTGACGGCATCGGGGGCACTCGGCGACGACAGTGGAACGTGAATATTTCGCTTCGGCCCGAGAAGGTGAA
>DASVNI010000186.1:0-13526 GCA_036383935.1 Gemmatimonadaceae bacterium
CAGCACTTCGCCAAGGACACGACGCACGCCTACGAGGAGGCGAAGCCCTTCACCTGGATCCAGGGCGACCAGGTCGGCGGCAAGTCGCTCATCTGGGGGCGCCAGGTCTATCGCTGGAGCGATCTGGACTTCGAGGCGAACCTCAAGGACGGCATCGCCGTCGACTGGCCGATCCGCTACAAGGACATCGCGCCCTGGTACAGCTACGTCGAGAAGCACGTCGGCGTGAGCGGCGAGCGCCTCGGATTGCCGCAGCTTCCGGACGGCGAGTTCCTCCCGCCAATGCCGATGAACGCCGGCGAGAAGCATGTGAAGGCGGGGATCCAGCGCCGGTTCAAGGATCGTCACATGACGATCGGCCGCGTCGCGATCCTCACCGCCGATCACAAGGGACGCGCCGCCTGTCACTACTGTGGACCGTGTGAGCGCGGCTGCTCCACCGGCTCGTACTTCTCGACGCAGGCGTCCACGCTCCCGCCCGCGATGGCGACGGGCCGCCTCACCGTGCTTCCCGACTCGATCGTCCACTCGCTCGAGTACGATCCGAAGACGAACCGCGTCTCCGCGGTGCACGTCATCGACACGAAGACGAAGGCGCAGCGCACGTACAAGGCGAAGATCGTCTTCCTCTGCGCCTCGACGCTCGGCAGCACGCGGATCCTGCTCAACTCCAAGTCGTCCACGTTCCCGAACGGCATCGCCAACTCGAGTGGCGTGCTCGGTCACAACCTGATGGACCACCACTTCCGCGCCGGCGCGTCGGGCCGGATCGAGGGACTCACCGACCACTACTATCAGGGCAACCGACCGAACGGCATCTACATCGTCCGCTTCCGCAACCTCGGCGATGCGTCCTCGAAGCGCACCGACTTCCTGCGCGGCTTCGGCTACCAGGGCGCTGCGTCACGTGAAGGATGGGGACGCGGCGCGTCGGCGCCGGGGATGGGCGTGGAGCTCAAGCGCCGCCTCCACGATGCCGGCGGATGGATGATGAGCATGACGGGCTTTGGCGAGTGCCTGCCGCGTCACGAGAACGTCGTCACCCTGTCCGACAAGACCGACGACTACGGCATCCCGATCATTCGCATCGATTGCTCGTGGGGACCGAATGAGCTCGCGATGCGGAAGGACATGAAGCAGTCCGCGATGGAGATGCTCGAGGCGGCGGGGCTGAAGAACATCGTCGGCAACGACGATTACAAGGAAGGTGGGCTGGGCGCGGAGCCCGGACTCGGCATCCACGAGATGGGCACTGCGCGCATGGGTCGCGACCCGAAGACGTCCGTGCTGAACGGCTGGGGTCAGGCTCACGATGTTCCGAACCTGTTCGTCACCGACGGCTCGATGATGACGAGCTCGTCGTGCGTGAATCCGTCCATCACCTACATGGCGCTCACCGCGCGCGCAGTCGACCACGCTGTGAGCGAGATGAAGAAGAGGAACATCTAATGGATCGTCGCGAATTTCTCCGCCGGACCGGCGCCGCCGGTCTCACCGTCGCGGTGGGCGGCAGTCTCGCCGCGTGCGCGCAGTCCACAGCTGCCGCGGTGGGCAGCGCTCCCACCGCGGCCCGCGTCGGAAACGGCTTCACCCTCGCGCAGGTCGGCCTCCAGCTCTACACGGTGCGCGACCAGATGGCCAAGGATCTCGACGGCACGCTCGCCGCGATCTCGGGCGCCGGCTATCACATCGTCGAGACCGCGGGGCTGTACAACCTCACCGCCGCCGATCTGCGCGCGCAGTTCGACAAGCACGGCATCCGCACCGTCTCGGGGCACTATCCGCTCGCCGACATCGAGAAGGCACCGGACACGGTCTTCCAGACGGCGAAGACGCTCGGCCAGGAATACGTCACCGTACCCTGGCTCGATCCGTCGCTGCGCACGCCGGAGACCTTTGCAAGCTTGCCGGCGCGACTGAACAAGATCGGTGCGCAGGCCAAGGCCGCGGGACTCAAGACGGCGTATCACAACCACGACTTCGAGTTCGAGAAGTACGGCGCGTCCACCACGGCGATGGAGCGGCTTCTCGACGGCACCGATCCCGCGCTCGTGAGCTTCGAGCTCGACGGCTACTGGGCGTACAAGGCGGATCGCGATCCGGCGGCGCTCGTCGCGAAGTATCCCGGCCGCTTCACGATGGTGCACCTCAAGGACAGCACCGCCGCGCCGGCAAAGGAATTCGCCGACGTGGGCAGCGGCGTGATCGACTTCCGGAAGTTCATCACCTCCGCGAGCGCCAACGGCCTGCGCTACGCCTTCGTCGAGCGCGACGTTTCGCCGGATCCCATCGCGAGCATCAAGGCGAGCCACCAATACCTGGAGACGGTGCTGCGGGGCTGAGTGGTAGGAGGGCAGCGGAACGGCCTGTCATCCCGAGCGAGCGTAGCGAGTCGAGGGATCTGCACTGGCCGAGCGCTGTAAGTGCAGATCCCTCGACTACGCTCGGGATGACAACGGCCTCGGGAAGCTTCTGCTTCCCGAGGCCGTTTCTCATTCCCTCATTCCCGCATTACCTCATTCCCGCGTCAGCTTCGCCGCGAATCCCCCACCCGGCGCCAGCTTCAGCTCCATCTTGTCCGCCGACGTGACCGTGCGGCGCGCCTTCACGTAGTCCATCCCGTTCCGGTCCGCGTTCGGCCCGTCGGACCACGTGTCCATCGTCCAGCGCCCCGCGCCGAGGAAGGAGAGGTCGAGCGTCAGCGTGCGCGCGGAGAGATTCGTCATCCCGCCCACGAACCACTCGCTGCCGTGCCGGCGCGCCATGAGCACGTGGCTTCCCACCGCCCCGTCGAGCGGACGTGTCTCGTCCCACGTCACCGGCACGGCGCGCAACCACTCCATCGCGTCGGGCTCGCGCTCGTATTCCGACGGACTGTCGGCCAGCATCTGCAGCGGGCTCTCGTATACCACGTACATCGCCAGCTGGTGCGTCCGCGTGCCGATGCTCATCGGCCGGTTGAAGATGGCGCGGAACTCCCGCGGCTGCGCGTTGAGCATCGCGCCCGGCGTGTAGTCCATCGGCCCCGCGAGCATACGCGTGAAGGGCAGCGTCACGTTGTGCGTCGGCGTGACGTTGTCCGTCCACTTGTTGTTCTCCAGCCCGTGCACGCCTTCGAACGTCAGCACGTTCGGCCACGTGCGGTTGAGCCCCGCCGGCTTGTGCGCGCCGTGGTAATCCACGAGGAGATGCCGCGCTGCCGCCTCGCGCGCGACGCGGAAGTAGTAGTTCACGACGCGCTGATCGTCACGCTGCATGAAGTCGACCTTGATCCCGCGCACCCCCCACTTCTGGAACTGGTCCATTGCCGGCTGCAGCTGGTTTTCGAGCGTGCTCCACGTCGTCCAGAGGATCACGCCGACGTTCTTTCCGGCGCCGTACCGCACGAGCTCCGGTACGTCGATGTTCGGCGCCTGCGTCAGCAGGTCGCCCAGCTTGTACCACCCTTCGTCGAGGATGATGTACGGGATCCCGTTCTTCGACGCGAAGTCGATGAAGTACTTGTAGGAGTCGTTGTTGACTCCGGCGTGGAAGCTCACGCCGCGCAGGTTCAGGTTGTTCCACCAGTCCCAGCTCACCTTGCCGGGCTTGATCCACGCCACGTCGGTGAGTCGCGACGGCGCCGCCAGCAGGTACACCATCTGATTCACCAGCAGCTGCCGGTCCTCGTCGGCGATCATGACGATGCGCCACGGCAGGGAGCGTCGTCCCGAGGTGCGCGCGAGGTAGTCGGCGCGCTTCGTCACCACCACGTCGCGGTCGTTGCGCGCCTGCTCCTCCAGCGCCGCTTGGGGAAAGAGCCCGATCGCACTGTTTCCCGCGCCGGCGACGAGGTACATCCCCGGATAATCCTCGAGCTGCGATTCGGTGATCGCGATCTTCGGCCCGCTGTCGAGCGCCACGAGTGCGGGAAGGAGTGCTCGGCGTCCGTTGCGCAGCGTATCGAGACGCACGCGCTGATACACCGGCTCGTAATGCGTCTGGAAGGTCGAGTCGATACCGAGGACCGCCGTCGCCGGCCCTGCGAGCGCGAACGTCGCCTGCTCGCTGCCGATCGTCGCGCTGTCTCCGACCGCGAGAACCCATCGGTACGCGACTCCCTCGTCGTACGCGCGCAGCTCGAGGTCGTAGCCGGTGAAGCGGAGTCGGAGCTCGTTGTATCGATCGCGAGCCACCTGGCTCTTCGTCGGTGCCAAGGGGAGCACGCTGTCGCGCACCTGACGACGCGCCTCGGACCGCACGCGGTCCCCCGCGCCCAGCACGCGTCCTCCCAGCAGGGTGAGCGAGATCGGCGACGCCGAGAGCAGCGCCTTGCCGCGGTGCGTGACGGAGTAGGCGACCTGCGGCCCTACCTCGACCGTGAGCTGCGTGGCGCCATCCGGCGACTGGACCTGATACTGGCGCCCCTGCTGGCCACTGGCCGGAGAGGCGACGAGGAAGGTGAGCGTAGCGAGCGCGACGGCGAAGCGATGCATGCTGGAAGGGGTGCGATCTGGTGAACGGCCGGTGGTGGGTACAGCGAGCGAAACTGGTAGGGGTTCGTTCGACAGGCAAGGCGATCGCTGGCCCCTCTCGTGAAACGGTCGGCCGTACGGTACCGTAGAGGCGGGAGCGGCGACACCATCGCTCCGCTGCTGCCTCTGCCCCCTCCGACACGTCGATCCGATGGTTTTCCAGGACGTAGTAGTCTCGGTCCCCCAGGCACCCGCTGCCCCGGGCGCACCTGTGCCGGTGCGGCCGCAGGTGTTCGTCGACGGCAAGCCGTTGACGTCCAGCCCGAGCGCCATCTACCAGGCGATGGTCAAGCAGCGCGAGGTGCTCGGCGACCAGATGGAGCGGCTCCAGGACCAGCGGCGCGACGTCACCAATCGCCTTGGCAACAACGACGAGCGCCTGTCGCCGGCCGACAAGGCGGGGCTGGAGAAGCGACTCACCGTCATCGACGGGCGCATCGACGCGATGGACAAGCAGATCGCGTCGGCCGATGCGCAGGTCGCCTCCGCCGCCGCCATCCCCGGCGCGGTCGTCGAGCGACCGCCCGAGGTGCGGCACGGACCACCGGAAGAGGTGTTCATCCTCGGCGGCATCTTCATGTTCGTCGCCATCCTGCCAATCTCGATCGCCTTCGCGCGGCGAATCTGGCGCCGCAGCGCTGCCGCCGTCGCGACGATCCCGCAGGACATCATCGATCGCTTCACGCAGATCGATCAGGCGGTCGAATCCATCGCCGTCGAGGTGGAGCGGATCGGCGAGGGCCAGCGCTTCATCACGCGCGTGCTCTCCGAGCAGGCCAAGCGTCCCGCCCTCGAGGCGGCCGTCCCCGAGTCGCGCGGCCGCTCGCAGAGCTAGCCCCGCAATGTCACTCAGATCCCGGGGTCAGAGCCCGAGGGCTCTGACCCCTTGGCGCGTCGGGGCCTGACCCGTCACCGCTGCTTGACCGAGACGCGCGCCCGCCCCAGCGCCTCCGCGCGCACGACCAGCCCATCGCGCGTCACGTACAGTCCCTTCACGGCCACTGAATCGACGTCGGCGCCGAGCGTCACCGCGTCGCCGAGCTTGCGATTCAACCCGCTCGTCAACAGCGCGCGTCCCTTGCGCAGCGCCGGCTGTACGGGCACGTGGGCCTTCTCACGGATCGTGGCGCGCAGGTCGTCCGAGCGCAGCCACGCGTAGCCGCTCACGATCTTGTTGTCGGTGTCCAGATCGAAGTCGAGATCAGGGACGTGCACCTCGTCGCGTCGCCTGTCGTAGCGTGGAGTGCCGATGAGTCGCAGACGGCCCTTCGCATCGCCCACGAACGAGAGCGAGAGCACCAGCCGTCCGCGCGACGCCGGCAGCACCTCCACGTCCTGCACGGTGACCTTGCGGTTGGCACGTGTGAAGGTCCGGTGTGCGAGCGCCGACGTCACGGCGCGCGTCGCCGTGCCGTAGTCCACCAGCCCATCCATCACGATGTTGAATCCGTCGCCCACGGTGTCCTTCGCGAGCGGCGGGGGCGGACCGAAGGTGGTGTCGGGGAGGGCGCCCGTGACGATGCGTGGTCGCGCATCGAGGCTCACGGGGACGGTCAGCACGTGCGCCTGCCCGCTCACGCTCCCCATGCGCAGCTGCTCGGGGTGGAGCATCAGCCACACGCTGTCGGTGAGCCGGATCGGACGATTCAGCATCTGCCACCACTCCGCGACGTGACCGCTCAGGCTCACCGTCCCCACCTTCCGGTCGATGTCGCCCAGCTTCGCCACGAGCGCCGATCGCGCCGCACCGACCACGCGGTCCGTGACGTCTCGATGCAGGATGCCGACGTCGCAGCGGTCGCGCCCCTCGTCCGACGCGGGCCTGATCGTGACCAGGCGCGCGTGGGAGACGAGATGCCAGTCCTTCGTCAGCGAGAGTGGCGTCGCGAGCTCGACGACGATGCGCGGACGCTCCTTCGAGCTCCCACAGCCGGCGCTGAGCGTGGGTGCGAACCGCGGCTTGTAGTAGCCGCGCGCCTGGTAGGCGATCGTGGCGCGCAGGTGCATCTCGCGCCCCTGCGCGAAGGCGGTGAACGGCCCGCGCGTCGCCTCGAAGGCGTAATGCTTGCGCTCGTCGCCGTTGATGGCGCGCACGCTGTCCATCGAGCCGAAGGTGCGCGGCACCGCCTCTTCGACGACGCGCAGCACGGCGGTGACGTCGTACTCCAGGGGCACGCTGAACCGCGACAGCGCGGCCGCCGCCGGCGCCGGGGCACCGACGTCGGGGGGCTCCGTGCGGGTCGGCGACGGCTCATGCGCACAGCCGGCCAGCAGGAGCACGCCGGCGGCCGTTCCACGAACGGTCGCCAACCCCCGTACTCTCACACCAGATTCTGTTGCCACGCCGTCTCCAGAGGACCGGGGCCGCCCCAACGCTACGCCCCCGGACGGACACGCGCGAGTGCGCGATCACCGCCGATCACCAGGAGAGCCGATGACCGTCGACCCACGCGCTGGAAAGCTTCCCGAGCCCTCGATGCTCGCCAACATCCCACGCCTCGTCTCGGCCTATTACACGCAGCATCCCGATCCGAGCAAGCGCGAGGAGCGCGTCGCCTTTGGCACGTCCGGCCACCGCGGCTCGTCGTTCAACAACGCCTTCACCGAGTCGCACATCCTCGCCATCACACAGGCGATCTGTCAGTACCGCCTCGAGCAGAACATCGACGGCCCGGTCTTCCTCGGCATCGACACACACGCCCTGTCGGAGTCGGCGTTCGGCAGCGCGCTCGAGGTGCTAGCCGCGAATGGCGTGGATGTGATGATCGACTCGAGCGACGGCTACACACCCACTCCCGCACTCTCGCACGCGATTCTCACGTACAACCGGGACCGCACCACCGGTCTCGCCGACGGCATCGTCGTGACGCCGTCGCACAATCCGCCCGAGGACGGAGGCTTCAAGTACAACGGCACCAACGGCGGGCCCGCGGACACGCAGGTCACCGGCTGGATCGAGAAGCGCGCCAATGAGATCATCGCCAACGGGCTGCGCGACGTGAAGCGTATGCCGCTCGCGCGCGCGCGCGTCGCCGGCACGACGCATCGCTTCGACTATGCCGACGGGTACGTCGGCGATCTCCCTGCCGTGCTCGATCTCGACGTCCTGCGCGGCTCGAAGCTCCGGCTCGGAGTCGATCCGCTCGGCGGCGCCGGCGTGGCGTACTGGGGGAGGATCGCCGAGCGCTACGGCATCCCGCTGACCGTCGTGAGCGACGAGGTCGATCCGACCTTTCGCTTCATGACCGTCGACTGGGACGGCCGCATCCGCATGGACTGCTCGTCGCCGTACGCGATGCGCCGATTGATCGGGATGCAGGACCGCTTCGACGTCGCGTGGGCGTGCGACCCGGATCACGACCGCCACGGCATCGTCTCGCGCAGCGCGGGACTCATGAATCCCAATCACTACCTCGCCGTCGCGATCGAGTACCTCTTCAAGCGGCGCGACGGCTGGAAGAAGACTGCCGGGGTAGGGAAGACGGTCGTCAGCAGCAGCATGATCGATCGCGTGGCCGCTTCGATCGATCGTCGGCTCGTCGAAGTTCCGGTGGGCTTCAAGTGGTTCGTCGACGGGCTGATCGACGGCTCGCTCGGCTTCGGCGGAGAGGAGAGCGCGGGCGCGTCCTTCCTGCGCCGTGACGGGCGCGCCTGGAGCACCGACAAGGACGGGCTGATCATGGGCCTTCTCGCCGCCGAGATCACCGCGGTCACCGGACGCGATCCCGGGGAGTTGTACGCCGCGCTGACGGAACGCTTCGGCGCCCCCGCCTACGAGCGCATCGACGCCCCGGCAACGCCCGAGCAGAAGACGGCGCTGGCCAAGCTCGACGCCGCCCGCGTCCGCGCCTCCGACCTCGCGGGGGAGCCCATCCTGGCTCGCCTCACCACCGCACCGGGCAACGGCGCGCCGATCGGCGGCCTCAAAGTGGTCGCCAAGAGTGGCTGGTTCGCGGCGCGACCGTCCGGGACCGAGCACGTCTACAAGCTGTACGCCGAGAGCTTCCGCGGCGTCGAGCATCTCCGCCAGATTCAGGACGAGGCGCGCGAGATCATCGCTGCCGCGTTTGCAGTGAGCTGATCGCTGTTCAGGCCGTTGCGTGAAGGTGGGGGCGGGAGGCACCGCCGCGCCGGTGTCGCAGCGCACTTACTTTTGCTCGACGGGGACGTTGTCGCCCGCTAATGCGGCATGGGCGCATCAGTCCTGTGGCGATATCGCGCGACGGACCCCGGCGCGGCATCCGGTGATGCGGCACACTTTGCCGTAAGCCGTTGCCGAGGATAGCCTTAGTTGGGTGAGCCAGGCCGTTCATCGCGTGCCGGTAGGGCACGCAGCGTGCTTCCCCGTCGGCGCCGACGCCGCTGGGCCCGCACGAGTCGGGACGATAGACTCGAGAGGGACCTGAGATCACTCGCGCCGCAAAGCGGCGCCGCAAGGAGGGAGAGGCTCGACGTGCTACCAACGCGCAATCCGAACATCATCTTCAAGGCGCTCGCGACCGGCGCCGTGCTCTACTCGCCGCAGGACGAGGTCTACTTCGGCCTCAATCCCGTTGGCGTGCGCGTCTGGGAGCTGCTCCCCCCCGCCAGCAAGGACCTCGGAGACGTCTGCCGCGTCCTCGAGCGGGAGTATCCTGACGCGCCCGCCGAGATGATCCGCGCCGACGTCGCGGAGCTGCTCGAGGAGCTCGCCAACCTCGGACTCGTCCTGCCGGCCAGCGCGTCGGCGCCGCAATCCTCCTGAACCGGGTAGTCCGATGAGTGGCATCTTCGCCGTGGTCGGGGGCGCGCCGATGTCCGCCGCCGACTTGCAGCGTGCTGTCGTCGAGATGGCGACCCGCGGCGCGGAGCGCATGGATTGTCGTGCCGGCGAGCTCGCCGGCATCGCGGCTGGTCGCTTCGAGTGGGAGATGGAGACGTCGTTCGGCGCTCCCCTCCTTGTCGACGACGGCGTTCGCGTCGCCGTGCTCGACGGAACGATCTACTATCGCGACGCATTGCGTCGTGCGATCGCCGGCGCGAGCGCGGACCGGCCCTTCGAACTCAGCGGTGACTCTCCGGCTCACCTCCTGATCGGCGCCTACCGTGCCTGGGGCACCGATTGCGCGCGGCATCTCGAGGGCGACTTCGCCTTCGCGATCTGGGATCGCGAGGCGCAGGTGCTCATCTGCGCGCGCGACATCTTCGGGACACGTCCCCTTTTCTATGGGCGCGATCGCGAGCGCGTCGTCGTGGCCTCTAAGGCCACCACCGTCGCGCGACGCAGTGAGCACGGCGGCGCACTCGATCTCGGCGCGATCGGCGAGTCGCTCTCCGGCGCGTTCAATCTCGGCGAGGACACCGCGTACCTCGGCGTCGACATCGTCCCTGTTGGCCACACGCTCATCGTGTCGCGCGGCGGCAGAGTCACGCTGCAGCCGCACTGGGAGGCGCCCGCCCGCGCCGCGCGCGCCAGCTCCTTCGAAGAGGGAGCGGAAGAGCTTCGTTCTCTCCTGACCGATGCGGTCGACGAGCGGATGGCGGAGCAGGGGACCACCGCACTCTGGCTGAGCGGGGGATGGGACTCGAGCGCGCTCTTCGCCTGCAGCCAGCGCGCGCTCGGCCGTCGCGCCTCGTCGCGCGAGATCGCCCTCGTCTCGATGAGCTATCCCGAGGGCAATCCCGGGCGAGAGGACGAAGCAATCCTCTCCGTTGCCGAGCGCTTCGAGGCGACGGTGAACTGGTGCCAGAGCACCGACGTGCCGCTGCTGCCTCCTGACGTCGCGGAGGAGGCATCCCAGCGCGACCTCCCGTTCGCCCACGCGTTCGAGATGTGGAGCCGCAGGATGGGCGCACTCTCGCGCTCGCTCGGCGCACGCGTCGTGATGACGGGCACCGGTGGTGACGAGCTCTTCGCTGGTTCGAACATCTATCTCGCCGATCTGCTTCGCCGCGGCGCGTGGGGCTCGCTCGCGCTCGACTGGTATCGCATCCGCGGTCGCACGCTCAAGGGCTTTGGCGAGCGAGTCCTGCATCCTGCGCTCTCCGCTCGCGTCGGCGGCGCCGATGCGAAGAAGCCGGGGCCGTTCGAGCAGCGGCTCATGCCCTGGTTGCGCGACGACTTCGTCGCTCGCCATCGCCTGCGCGAGCGCGAGCGGACCGCAGCGCCGTACGGGCGCCGCGGTACGCTCCTGGACATCGAGCAGGAGTGGGCACTCACCGCGCCGATGTTCTCGCGCATCCGCTCGACGCTTGCCGCGGTGCAGATGCGCGCCGGCATCGTGAACCGGTCGCCCTTCCTCGACCACCGCGTGCTGCGTTTCGCGCTCGGCCGTCCGCGCAAGGAGCGGGTGACGGCGCGCGAGACGAAGCGCCTGTTGCGGCGCGCCATGAAAGGGCTCCTCCCCGACGAGTTCCTCGCGCCGAGGCCGGCACGCACCGGCATCACGACGCAGTACTTTCGCGAGCAGCTGCAGGGTCCTGCGCGTCCGCTGCTCGACGCGGCGTTCGATCGGCCGATGCTTGCCGAGCTGGGGATTATCGATGCCGAGCGCCTGCGCACCGACTGGCATCAGTACCTGAAAACGGGTCAGGGGCTGGCGCTCAGCTTCTATGATGTGTATCAGACGGAGAGCTGGCTTCGCACGCATCTCGAAGCAGGGACCCCGCACGCGATGGTGCGTGCCGAAGCAGCGAGCAACGTCGCCTCGTGACGCGCCCGCCGATCATGCACAGCTATCACGTCTTCGGAGGAGTGCTCTGCTCCGAGCTCGCGTTCCCCGAGCTCGACGTCGCGGAGCGCGGTGAACCCGACTGGACGCTCCACGTGACGTTCACGCCGGCACCTGCTGTCCCGCTCGGGCCGCAGCTCGGCGAGGACCGCGTCGACGTGGACGTGATGGTGCGCTCGTACGCGACTCCGTCGGGATTTCGGCTCGTCTACGACGATACCGGCGTGTTCGACGTGAGCCAGGGGGGGCGCGCGATTCGCTGGCACCGCACTCCGTCCGCCGATGCGGAGGCGGGGCGCCTCGACGTGCTTGGCCGTGTGCTGGCGCTCGCGCTGCACGCATCGGGGTGGCTGTCGCTGCATGGGAGTGCCGTCGCCCTTGGCGACGGCGCGGTGGCGTTCCTGGCGCCCAAGGGAAACGGGAAGTCGACCCTCGCCTTCGCGCTCATGCGCGCCGGTGCCGCGCTGATGACCGACGACACGGTGGTCATCGAGCCGGGCCGTCCCTCCATCGTGCGGCCAGGCGTGCAGAGTGTGCGCCTCTTCCGCGATTCCGCCGATTGGCTCTCGGCGCCCGAGCCGATTGCCGGTACGTCCGACATCAAGGCCACCTTCGGGCAGCTCGCGTCGGATGCACGGCGACTCACTCGTGCGCCGCTCGCTGCGCTCTACCTGCTCGAGTCGGTCCCTGCGGGGACGATCACCGAGCCAGTGGAGCGCGAGCGCCTCGAGGGCCCTCCCTCGGTCTTCCAGCTGATCACGCAGACGAAGATCGGTACGCTGCTGGGAGGCGGCGAAGCCTCCACCGTGTTCGGATCCGTCGTCGGCATCGCGGAGGGATCGCCGGTGTATCGCCTTCGCGTCACGCGCGACTACGAGCAGCTCCAGCAGGTCGTCGAGCGGATCGTCGGGTGGCACGGGGGCGTCGGCGTGCGTGCGCTGCCCTTCGAGCGCACGACCGCGTAGTACTGACGCGCGTCATTTACGTTTCGCCGGATGTGCGACGGATGTCGCACGTCCGCTCCTGACGCGCTGTAGGGCGAGACATCACGCAACGAATGCCGCATCTCGCGAAATGCACGATCGTGCGTGTGAGAAATGCGTGCTCGTTCCTGTGACGCGAGCCACAGACGCGCCGTTGACATGCGCGCAGTATGGTCGCCAGATGCCGAACCCGCGATCTGATGCGGATCGACATTCCCGCCAGCAGGAACAAGACTCACAATAGATGTGCCGCGCTTCGTTTCTCGTTCGGGAAACATGTGAGCGAAATGCGTGACGGACGCGGATTGATTTTCGTCGTACAAACGTCGGTGACGTGCACGTTGTCGCCACGAATGCAAGACCGGCTGGCGGAGTAGATCGTATGTCGGTGGTGCGATGCTTCGCGTAGTTGGAGTAAGTCATCTTGTTCTTCGTCGGTAACACCTCACTTCCAGAGCAGTAGTTCACCGGCAGGATCGTGTTCCCTCCTCGCGGGGGAATCGCGACAAAGGCAAACCCGGCGAAAGCCGGCGACGCAAAGCTACGAGGCTAAGGCGACGAGGTGTCGCTAGGCCAGTCGGGCCGCCGAACGAGTCCCGGAGGGTACATGCGTCGCCACGCTCGAAGTGGCGCGACCATTTTGGTTGCGCTGTCGCTCGTCACGGTCGGCTGTGGAGAGAAGGCTCCCAGCGCTCCTACGTTCGGCACCCACGGCGCGAGCTCCTCGCAAGTCGCGCTGACGAGAAAAGCCGATACCGTCGGCGTCGACGAATCCGTTCAGCTCAGTGCAATCATTCCCTCGGCGCCGGGCACCGTGGCGCCGAGCGTGTCGTGGGCCAGCTCGGATCCGAGCGTCGCCATCGTCACGCAGAACGGCGTGCTGTTCGCGCTGAAGTCCGGGCGCACGACTGTCACCGTCACGTCGCGCGGCCAGAGCGATGCGACGACCGTGACGGTGCGGCCCAGCGTGCGCGACGTCGAGTTCGAGGCCGACTCGCTCGCGATCAGCGTCTCGCAGTCGGTGAAGCTGCCCTATCGCGTCACGGACAGCGACGGCAACCCGGTCGACCTCAGCACGCGCAAGGTCGAGTGGACCACGAGCGACGCGCAGATCGTGCCGGTGACCGGCGACGCGACCATCACCGGTCGCGCGATCGGTACGGCCGATCTGCTGCTCCGTGTCGATTCGAAGCAAGCGACGACCAAGATCAAGGTGATGGCGAAGCCCGTTGCCAAGGTCGTCGCGTCACCGACCAGCCTGAATATCGGCGTCACGCAGATCGCGACGCTGACGGTCACGACGTACGACGTGCAGGGGA
>DASVNI010000187.1:0-2694 GCA_036383935.1 Gemmatimonadaceae bacterium
CGGCCGCCGGCGAAGAACACCGGGTCGGGGAGCGTTTCGGAGGCGACGTCGTCGCGCTGCGTACCGCCGCGCGCCGTCAGCCAGCGGTCGACGTCCTTCAGGTCATGCATCGATGTGTCCCTATCCGTTGTAGCGGCGCGCGACGAGCACCGCGTTCATTCCGCCGAAGCCGAAGGAGCTCGACATCACGACGTCGAGCGCGGCGTCGCGCGCCACGTTCGGCACATAGTCGAGATCGCACGCCGGGTCGGCGCACTCCAGATGCGCGGTGGGCGGGAGCACACCGCTCTGCATCGCGCAGATCGACGCCACCAGCTCCGTGGCGCCGGTGGCTCCCATGAGGTGACCGTGCAGCGCTTTCGTCGACGAGATCGCGACCCCCTGCGCGGCCGCGCCGAATGCCTGACGGATCGCGACCGTCTCGGCCTCGTCGCCGACGAGCGTGCCCGTACCGTGCGCGTTGAGGTAGTCCACGTCGCCGGCGGCAATGCATGCGTCGCGGAGCGCGGCGCGCATCGCGCGCGCCTGGCCGCCCGGATCGGGCTGCGACATGCCACGCGCGTCGCCGGCGTTGCCGTAGCCCAGGACCTCCCCGTAGATCGTCGCGCCACGCCGCCGCGCGCGCGACTCGCGCTCGAGTACGAGCGCGGCGGCGCCCTCGCCGAGCACGACTCCCGTGCGATTCGCCGAGAACGGCTTGCAGCTCCGCGACGGATCGCATGGATCGGCGTGCGCGAGCGCCTGCATCGCGTCCCACGCGCGCAGGTTGCCGAGGGTGACGAGCGCCTCCGACCCGCCGGCGACGACGACCTCCGCGTCGCCCGCCCGGATCGTGCGGAACGCCTCGCCGATCGCTGAGGCGGACGACGAGCAGGCCGTCGCCACGTTGAGGATCGGCCCGCGCAGCCCGAGGTCGATCGAGACGTGGGCCGCGGCGGCGTTGCTCATCCCGAGCACGACGGCGGTGGGACGCACGCGGCCGTCCGCCGAGAACAGCTTCCGGTACGACTCCTCGATCGACGTGGCGCCGCCGAACCCCGTGCCCCAGTACACGCCGGCGCGCTCCGCCTCTTCGTCGGTGAGCGCGAGTCCGGCGTCCATCGTCGCGTCGCGCGCCGCGACGATCGCCAGCTGCGTCCCGCGGTCGAGGCGCGATGCCTGGTGTGGCCGCCAGTGCGCGGTCGCGTCGAAGTCCGCCATCGCGGCGACGAGCCGCTGCTCATCCGGATCTAGCGCGGCGGGCACGCGGCGCACGCCGGAGCGCGCCGCGACGAGCGCGTCGAAGAAGGCGCACACCGTCCGGCCGACCGGAGTGACGACGCCCATGCCGGTGATGACGACGCGGGACATGCGGACGGGCTAGGTCGGCTGCTGCGCTCGCGCGGCGAGCATCGCGTCGACCGTCGCGGCGACTTCGCGCAGCGTGGGAATGTCGGGCATCGACTGGGGAGGGATGGACACGGCGAAGTTGTCCTCGAGCTCGAACAGGAACTCGAGGAGGCCGAGTGAGTCGATGCCGAGCTGGTTGACGGGGACGTCGACGTCGATGGCGTCTGCTTCGCCGCCGAACTGTGTGGCCGCGAGCGATCGGATGGTGTGTAGCGTGTCCACGGCAGGGAAAAGAGAGGGCTGGTCTGAGCTTACGTGATCAGACACCGCACCGCCGCAGACGCCGCACTAAGTCTTCACAAGGATTTTCAGTGACAGCAGCCACCGCGTCACTCCAATTCGCCGCCGTCGCCGTCGTTCATGTCGGCCGCGGGCAATCGCAGCACGAAGGTGCTCCCGCCCCCCTCGCGGTCCCGGTACTCGAGCGCGCCCCCCTGCGCCTCGGCGAGCGCCTTCGCGATCGAGAGGCCAAGGCCGGCGTGTCCCGAGTCGGGGAGTGCGCTCGCGGGACGGTAGAACGCGTCGAAGATCCGCGCGCGCTCACTGGGCTCGACGCCGGGCCCGCGATCGGCCACGGTGAACGCGATGCATCCGTCCTCGCGCGCCACCCCGAGGTCGATCACGCCGTGCGGCGCGGTGTGACGGATCGCGTTGTCGAGCAGGTTGCCGATGATGCGGAGCGTATGCACGAAATCGAACTCGCCGACGAGCGTGGGGGCATCGAGATCGATGTGCGGCACGATCGTCCGGTCGCCGAGCACCCCCTGCGCACGGCGCAGCGCCGCGCCGATCACGTCCTCCGCCGTGTTCAGCTCGCGCCCCCGCTCGTACCGCCCCGCGCGCAGCCGCGACAGCTCGAGCAGGTCGGCCACCATGCGCGCCAGCCGGTCTGCCTGCTCCACGATCGCCCCCGCCGACGCGTCGCCGCGCGCCTCGATGCGCTGCGCGAGCACCTTGATCGTCGTGAGCGGCGTGCGGAGATCGTGCGAGACCAAGGCGAGGATCTGATCCTTCGTCTTGTTCGCCTCGATGAGCGCGGTGGCATGCGCCGCCTCGCCGACCAGCCGCATGCGCTCCACGCCGAGCGCCGCGTAGTACGCGAGCGCGAACAGGAAGCGGCGTCGCGCGACGTCGAGCGAGAGCATCGGGTCGCGCCGCACGACCATCACGCCGGTGACGCGCTCCTCGGCGTGCAGCGGGAGCGCGAACGCGCGGGGATGCAGCAGGGGCGACGCCGCATCCGCGTCGCGCGGCGCTTCGACGTACGACCACGCGCCCGCGGCGTCGCAGGCCACGCCACGCCCG